>CAXTMD010000153.1:1090-10322 GCA_964245035.1 uncultured Chthoniobacterales bacterium | reverse complement strand
CCTTTCGGATAGGAACCTCTCACTCAACATGGACCAGTTCTGCGGGCCTCAATCAGATGCACTTCGCAGGAAGTGAGTCGATGTGACTTGGGAAACAGAGGAAGCTCGAAGTACAACCGTTGCGATTCGGCAGGACTTGCCTCGCCCTGCCGTTCACATAGGATGATCAGTGTTGTCTTGGCCTCGGCGTCGTCTGCGTCGTCGGCTATTTTCAGCAATCCATGCAGATAGTCCAGCGTCCACCACGCGTACTCTGGTTTTCGCTCCCGGGCGTACGGATGAGATTCGTCTTCGGCGGCTTTGATATGCCGACGAATCTTTTCGAACTCGGGTGAGTTGCTCTCCCCTTCCAGGAGGACGGCGGCTTCGCCGTTGTCCCCGTTCATGGCGAAGAAGGTGAGATTGTGTGAGCCGATGAAGGCGCATGCGCTTCCATCTTCGTACTCCATGTAGTAAATCTTACTGTGAAGCATCGGCCGGTATTGCGTGAAGCCAGTCTTCGATGACTGCGTAGCAGGTCTACTGCGGCCCAAATGAACGAACATCCGCTTTTTCGATAAGCCTGCATCAACCAGACGATCCAGCGCGGCATAAGCCCGGTGGGTGCCGGAACCGACTATCAACGTATGGATGGCGTGTGGGCGGCGCTTGAGCGAGGCAAGCAGGTCACCAACGAGCGCATCCACGCCATCGGGCGTAGCGAAGCCGGTCAGGATGCGCGTGCTGATGGATGTGGCCAGCTTTTCCCCGATGAGAGTGGCGACCTCGCGGCGCGGAGACTCAAATAGAACGGTGGCTTTGATAGACATACCGCTAATGCTGCACGCTTTTCACTCCGAAGAAAAGCAGCCTGGTCACACCCACACAAAAATTGTCCTAGTGTGGCATCCCAATCTGGTAGACCCAAAGTGCGTCCAGGCACCAACTCAGTGTAATATCAATATGTAATTCATAGGATTGAACAATGTAAACAGTTGGTGTATTCCTCGGAAATGCCTCTTCTGAGACGACGTCATGTCATGGCTTTACTGCGGCGACACCTTCACCTTACGCAACGTGAGATGGCGGAGTTGGTCGACGTTTCTGTCGAGTTGGTCAAATCAGTGGAACTGGGACGCACCCCCCTCAGCCCTCGCTTAGCCAAAAGGACCTCATCCGCTACCGGGGTGCGTCTGGACTGGCTCATGCGCAACGATGAAGCTACGCCCCCATCATCACTCTACACTGCTGAATACAACTTCGAATTCTTTCAAAGATGGAGGGCGCGCCGCAGTCTCCCGCCTGAAGCCGACTTGCAGGCGTATGTGCCAACGTACTTCTTGAGTCAATACGTCGCCCTGCGCGGAGTGGCAGACGCGGCTGCCGACCAGGGTGAACACGCTATTGAACTATTGATGTATCAATTTGAGGAGTTCATCCATGATGCCCGGAGGAAGTATGGTACCTCACCCGGCTTTGGCGTGGACGTTGATGCTCACACCATCACGGCCGAGCAATTGAAAATTGTATCGGTAGATCTCGCGGCGGCAGAGGAGCACATGAAGAAAGCAACGAAAATTTTCGGAAGTGCAACCCGGAGAACTCGCGCTGGAGCGTGATCAGTCCCACCGTCTTCCGATCATCATACTACCGCCTCTCAGTTCGCCTGCCTTTGGAGAAGCATGTTGCCCTCATCGTCTACGTGGCAGACGTACTTCAAGTCGTGCGGAGCAGAGCGCGGCGGCCCGCCGCATGCCACGACGTGCCGCCGTGGCTGCCGCCATGTTGGCGTGGAGATTCGCAGAACTGCCTTTGGTGCACCATCAGGACAATTGCCACAAGCAGCCAAGTAAATCTCTCATGGGGCACGATTCAGCGTCGCCCTGTTTCACTCGGCAGCCGAACTTTTCTCCGACCTACGAGAGGCGAAAGTGGCTAGAATACGGCGAATGAGTTCGTCGGGCATCATGCCAGGCTGGAAGCTGGGGTCCGGCATCCAGGAGTAATCATTCAGCAGGCTCCTCCAGGAGAGTGCATCCGGGTAGATTTTCCTGCCAATCCGCGCCACATGACGCACGATCAGATGCCCCCTGGCGCGGTTGATTTCATGGTACAGGTACGCGGGATCGCGGCCGTCCATGAACGTGGCAAGCATCCATACGCCTCGACATATCGCTTGCACATGCCATTCGATGCACGGCGAGAGGAGGGCTGCCATGAGCTCGATGTCGCTGAAGTCAGTACGCGATATCAGTTCGGCTGCCGCAGTCTCCGCTTCATCCTCACCCGGCAACCTATAGCCACGCACGGCAGCCAACTGGTTCAAGTCCGCAGCAGTGCACAACCCTAACCGTCGCGCCTTGGCGATCAACCGGGAACGGTTGCTCGGGATGCCCAGCCGCTCGCCTAGGCGCGGCGGCAGTCGATTTGGATCTGAATGATCGAACTCCGGCAGTTCAATGCAGATGATTTGCGGCACAGGAGCGGGAGTCTCTGCACCCACTTCCAACGTGGGCAGCGGCTCGTGACCCTCGACCCACGCACGTTCGATTAAGGCCGCCACCGCCCGCCATCCATACGGGCTCTGCAGAGCCGCACAAAGCTCAGCAGTGCCGAGGCCATCGAGCGAGCGCGGCAAATTGTCGCGCAGCCGCAATGCAATTTTCTCGATCTGTGCTCCATCAATGCGGCGCAAGATCATCGGCTCGGGGGACAGCCGTTGCAAAACGCTGGAGGGTAGCTGGGAGCATTCCAACAACCACTTGGCCGCTGTGGCCACCGACGGTGGTTCGCGGTCCGCAAGCTGCCACGCATCAGCGCCGTGCGGACTGCCAACGTCCGCGTCTCCCCATAATTCCGCGAAGCATCCTCCGACGATCACCAGCGCTTTTGCTTGGATGAGGCTGCCGTTGCGCTTCTGGAAACGCACCGGCCGCGTGGATGCCTGATCAAGAAACTGAGTCACTTCGCTGATCACCGAGCGCAGATAACTGTTGTCGCTTTCCGACATCAAAGCGTCTACCCCGGCCAGATAAACGACGCACCCGCCCGGATTTGCTTCGATGTATGCCACCAACTGTTCGAGCGTCGTGTCGCTATCGCGGTTTGCGGTAGTAACCCACGGCCGAACGTCCCAGCGACGGCATGGCAAGCCACCCAGACGGCGGGCGACTTCCTCGCACACATAGTTTTTGCCGGAACCCGCTGAACCAACGAGCAGCGGGATAACCCAACGGTTCAACACGTGGGTGGGCAGTCCTTCCTCCGTGGTATCAGCCCGCACGCGGGCCAAGGAAACCAGCCAATCGCAGGCGTGACGCTGATCGTCCGTGAGCACGGCTTCAGGAACCGCGTCAGGGATCGGGTTGTGAGCAGTCATGATCTTTGTGTCTTAAATCAAATTTGAGGTTCAACAGAAATGTGAGGCTGCGCCCGCACGCTGCAGGGGTTCACAGAGTCTCCTGCCATATTATGACTCCCCATGTCCCTGCCCGCCCTCGGACGCTACATCTGACCCAGCCAGGCCTTGATGCGCGCGGACAGATCGCCCAGCGCGGGGCAGTTGGCGACCGCGCGTTCGAAGGCCGTGGTGATCATCAACTCGACGTGGTACGTGAACGGAGGTTCCTCCTTCGCAGTCATCCCTCCGAAATAACTAAAAGCCCCCTGACCCTGCGCATGGCAATACGAAACGAGGCAACTCGAAGCCAAGTTGCTAGGATCAACATCGTTATACACATTACCTTCAAAATTGGTTTGGGGCAAGTCCGCGAACACCAAGGCCCGTCCCCAACGCTGTTCGCCATCGGTGGACAGCGGACGAACTTCGACGAGTTGGCGGCGACGCTCTTCCACCCAGGCCTGCACGAAGCGGAAGTTCGCTTCGTTTTCGGCCGACAGTACCTGGGCATCAGCGCACAGCCCGGGGTCAAGCTTGCGGCGACGCTTGCGTGTGGCGAGCACGTGGTAGCACCACGGTTGCAACCAGTGCGTGCCACGGCACAACTCAAAGCGATTGTAGCCACAGCTTTCATCACGCTGCATCATGTCGCCGACAAACGCGATCATCGGCTCATAGGCCTTGATGTCGTACCATTCGGTCGCGCCGTTGCACAACTGGGACGGCACCGATCCGGAGAGTTGGGCGTTCCAATCGACGCGCCAACTGGGGGCGTGGAAGGCAACCCGCAGCATGCCTTCGAGGTCAAACGCGGCCCGACGACTCCGCGCAGCGACAATGGTTGAATGATCCAAATCGAATTCGCCATACGTCTTGTGCAGGGAGTCGATGCGAGCGGCCAAGTGGTTCGTGACGCCGAGTTTGAACCTCCCGCCGTGAACGGCGCTCCGGAGAAGGTAGACGTACGCGGTCAGCGGCGAGGCTGGATTCTGGAACGGGTAGATAGAGGATGTCATTGATTTTGTGTGTGGGTAGTAGGCAGACTGGTCCGCAAAGAATATGTCGAAGAGGAATATAACTCAAGAAATAAATTTACAAATGACAACTTTTTCCTCTCGCCTGTCCGAACTGATTGCTGGTCGAGACTTGACGCAGAAGGAAGTTGCCGCTGGAACAGGAATCTCACAGGGCGCCATCAGCCACTACCTGCGGGGGACGCGAGCACCGCGCGTCGAAGAAGCCCTCACGTTAGCCGCCTACTTCGGTACGAACATCGAGTGGCTTTTCGGGGTTGAACAATCCGCGCGTGAAGATGATTCGAACTTGCTGCGGAGAGAGCTTGACGCAGGCCTCGACGAACTGCTGACCACGGTCGCCAGCTTGGAGGCGCAACTCCTGAAGCTCAAAAATCTGACGGCCACGTCAACACGAAGACGCCAGAGGGAGCAAGCGAGAAAAAACCCGTGAGACATCAGTGTCCAGAAATTCGGACAGTGCCACGTTGAGAAAGCCGTCGCCGATGCTGCAACGTCGCGACTGAACGTCTGGCAAAGCGGAGGTGACGAGGCATCGCTTCTTCCCATTGCTTCTTGCGCTACTGATCTCGCCCTGGTTCTGGTTCTTCCGCACTTTGTGTGGACTCAGGAGGCGAGCAGCAGGCGACGGCGCAAGAGGTCGAACTTGGCGCGTCCGTACATCTGGCGTTTGAGCAGTTTGAGCCGGTTGACGTGGCCTTCGGTCTGCCCGTTGCTCCAGCCGCACGTCAGCGCGGCCTGGACGGGGGCGATGTCTTGATGGACGCCGGCGGCGAAGGTTTGCAACGCCTGCACGCCGCAGGCTTTTGCCTGGCTTAACCATCGTGTCAAAGCCACCAGCCGTGCGCCGGGGACACGGCGGTGCGTGACGCCGCTGGCTTGGACGAGGGCGGTGGAGCGGCGTGCCAACGCGCCGGCTTTTCTGACTTCCCGGTCTTGTTCGATCTGGACGACCGTGGCCTTTTGTTGCGCGTCGAGCTTGGCCACAGGCTGGATCAGCAGCCAGGCCAACTGCCGGGGCGAGGCCAGCGGCGAAGCGTCGGATTGCCCCAAGATGGGTAGTAGATCGCGCCGGCACGGCGGGGTGGTCCTAGCCGGGGCGGCGCGTTGCGTCTGCACCCACCGGTGGATCTGCCGGCTGCTGCCCGGATAGCCGCGCTCGCGCAGTTGGCGGTAAAGCGCCGAGGCGTTCTCGCAGCCGGAGGCCAGCCGTTCTGTCAGCCAAGGGATGAACGAGTCGAGCCGGCTGGGTTCCGGGCCGCGCGCCTCCAGTTGCAAACTCGACGGATCGACCTGGTGGATCCACTCGATGCGACAGCCCGGCAGAAGATGGAAAACGTTCATCCTCCACCATCCCCTCTTCCACACAAAGTGCGGAAGAACCAGAACCAGGGCAAGATCACGTGCGCCGTTTCGATGCCAGGTGGACCGACACGGTACCACAGGGTCGTCAGCAGAGCGCGGCTACCGCCGCGGGCTGCGGCGTGCCGCCGCAGGCCGCCGCCAAGTTGGCGCGGGGAGGAAGAGGTCGCAGAGTCACTCACATGGCTTGTTGAAGAGGCCTCTTTGATGGTTCCTCGTAATCCAACGGTGTATCCGTCAGCACCCGCGCTGCTTCATCCTGCGCAAGGCTACAATCCCAGCGTTTTCCGAGGTGGTTGCACAGATGCAGGCCAATATGGATGGACATTCACTGTTGGTTGATCTGGCGTTGGTGGATCCAGGCTGCCGGCCGGTGGCGGAACTGCCAACTGCGGTGGATCAGGGTCCGCAAGCTTCTCGCCATCTGTCTGCTGCTCGGCCTCCACTTGCGGCGGCGTTGCCGGCAGTTCCAACGCAGGAGGTTGCTCGAGGGCCGACTTGCCGGTTGCTCTCTGCGTCCGCGCAACGGCGAATACGGCCTCTCGAACGATGCGGTGGTGGGCAATCTTCTCGCGCAGGCGCAGGCGTCTCTCCGATGCGATGGTACGCCATGGCACGTGCCGCTCGCCAGAGTCAGATTCCCGTGGCGGGGGGGACTTCACAGGAGTCTGAACGACCGGGGACGGCATGCCGGCAGCCAGCACCAAGGTATGGTTGATGGGAGGCAGGTACTTGTCGGACATTTGGAGCCCGAACCAATCTGGCTGCTCAAACCAGAACCGATGTTGAGCTTGGGTGTAATCCTCCAAATGCTGCCCGCGCATCGGCAGCGTGCGTAGGTCCGACAACCGGCGACGAGCATGTTCGTAGATGCGGTGAAACGGCAGTTCGCTGGTACGAGAGGCCACCAACGCGGCGGTGGCTAAATGCTTGAGAGTGGGTTCGCCGCAAATGCCGAGAGATTGGTCAGCCTTTCGCACGAGCCGGTCGAGATCCTTACGCGGGGGCATCTGTGGTACGATCAATGGGATTTCCGTGGACTCACGCGGTCCACCGATCAGGTGCACTACCTCCAGCGCTTCTTGCTCGGACAACGCACGCTCGAACGCCTCAGCGCGTGCAACCAATAGCCCCTTCTTGCTTGGCCGCAGACGGTCGTTTAGCAGGTTTTCGACGCGGCGGTCCGCAAGGGTGCGATCCTGGCGAGCCCAATGCCCGGCAGTGGTAGCGACGATGGCGTGGTGAGCCTTGGATGCGCGCTCGCACACACTCTGCGCAATGGGCAGACTGGCGACCGTGATGCCATCTACCTGCACCATCCGGGATTCATACCCTAGCTGCACAAGGTGGCGGTGGAGTTCGCGCTGGAAGACCGCGTCGATCTGCCTCAGTTGCCGGTAGATGTGTACCGGTTCTAACGCGTACCACTCTCGGCATCCTTGGTTCGTGCCATCGTAAGTGGCATTTGCTAGGATAAGATGATTATGCAGGTGTGGATCATTTCTGCGCGAGGCAAAATGGGTGAAGGCCGCGATCAGGAGGTTGCCGGTCTGCACATTTTTGCCACGTCCATTGCCACGGTGCGCCAGGTACTCAATGTAGGTCACGCTATCAGCGAGTGCTCGCACCCACGCATGCCGCACGCCCATGGCAAGGTTGAGGTGGTCGTCAGGCAGGCACAGGGCAGCGAGGGATATGCTCTTATGACCCGACAGCACAAGGTCGTAGGCGCAACGTCGTATGCCAGGCGCGTAGTACCGGCCATTCAGTGGCGCGCCGGGCCTCACCGGGGATGACACTGGTGCGTACCCACGTAACACCGCGCGCAGGTCCTGTTCGGTGACAAGACTGCCGGTAGTAGCTGCCTTCGTGGTAGGTCCTGACGTTAGGCCGAGAAGTGCCGCCCCACCTCCCATCCACGTGCCTTGCCGTTCAGCCGCATCGAGTTCAGAGGATGCCAAGAAGTAATTGACGCATCTTTGTACGTTTTTTCTCACTGCTATTTTCACCATATTCGACGTGACCAGCCTCCTAAGCGATCTCTGATTTGATTTCTCTTTGATGAAACATTGTTCTCAGTTTCTCACAACTGGGAGTCTATGCCAACCAAATTCCACTCGATTTTTGTAGCGCACTATACGGTATAACCAACAATTATGATCATAGAGTATTCGAAACCAATTTGTTACGGTTGCTCTAATTTGTACGCAGATCTCCCATCCATGGCGCCAAATCATCTCGTCGTCTAAAGAGATCTCGCGCGCGTTCTTTCACGCAAAAACGAGAAATCTGGGCTTCACTGGCATCCTCGCTGCTTTGTGATTTCATGCCGCTCATGCCTTGATATGGCCATCAAGCCCAAAATTATCGACATGCCTGCGCTAGGTAGTTCTTGCGTGGGGGAAGCACCGTTCGCCCTGCTGGCTGCCTCAGCGGCTGCGAGGCTGGCGCACCAGCACGCCCCCCAACTCGAAGCGGCAATCACCTCCCACCGAGCCCGTTTCCATCTGCTCGACTACCTTTTTGAAAACCACCGGACGATCGTGGTCGCCATGCAGATTGGCATGAAGCAAACCGAGATGCACCGGTTAATAGGCGAGCAGTTTCAGCCGCAGGCGCCGGTGTCTTACCAACAGTTTTGCACCGCCCTCGCACGATTCCGTCGGCTGCTAGGTATTCCCTCTGCGAGGCAGCGCCTCAAGAACACCGCGGCAGAGGTACGGAGCTTGTTGGTTGCGGAAGGATTGCTTACCGGTCTGTCCGCTCCCCAAACCGACGCCGTAAAACAGTCTCCGGCTAATTTTTTTTTTATTATTGGGGGACCTACGTTTTCTACACCCGCAGCACCTCCGGCAACATCACCGCAGGCAGACATTCGTCCAGCGCACCTGCCTGCTCTTCCGCCTGTGGCAGCGGAACTCAGCTTGGTGGCAACGCCGCCCCCGCGGACTGAAAATGAATCAATTGGGTCTGCTGTCACGCATGCGACTGATCCGGTTGTGGCGTCTGCAGCAGACAGCCGACCGCCCTCCGCACCGCCGATCCCAGTCGCACCAAAGCTGGGCTCTGTCGTGCTCACGGGCCGTACGGGTGAGTTCATCCGTAGCCTCACAGCACCGGGTGTCGGGCCAGCAAACACCAGCACCTACGACGAAGCTGCACAGGCGAGGATGCGCCAACGCGAGGATCGGCTCCTCGCAGAACTGGCAGCCAAGGGCTTCGAGCCCACTTCATCGCGCCCAAAGCCAGGATGACATCGCGACGTCGTTGGCTGGCGCAGTCCTGAGTGATCCAGCGCTCTTTGAGCACGAACAGTAGTTGCAGCCTCAGCACTTTGTCATGGCCGCAGGAGATCTGAGGACCAGAAAGCGGCGTCAGGTAAGGCAGACGCCGAACAGGCGAAACAAGAGCGAATCTACCAACTCGGGCAACGTGACGCACTCGACCTACGTGTACC
>CAXTMD010000153.1:0-1080 GCA_964245035.1 uncultured Chthoniobacterales bacterium | reverse complement strand
GGTGGGCCGCTGGCGCGCGATGTACAACCACGACCAACTGCCCGAGCGCGACAAGCTGGCCGCCGACCTCGCCCACTACGCCGATGAATGAACCAAAGTTTACGATGGCTCCTCGGCCGCGGACAATCCTGCTAGGTTCTGTCTGACGGACCATGGAGAAGGTGTAAGCAGCGCCGGATCATGGCGAGCTTGACCGTCGCCAAGTAGTTGGCGGCCAGCTTGGCGTGGCGGGTGGCAAGCTGGCGGTTTTCCTTGAGCCAGCCCACGCACCGCTCGATGACGTTGCGCTTTTTGTAGGTCACCTGGTCAAAGCGCGGGTTCTGACGCTGGTTTTTGCGTGTGGGGATGACGGGCAGAATGCCGCGCCGGCGCAGGTAGGCACGCACGGCCGGATAGCTGTAACCTTTGTCGCCCGCGAGCTTCTTGGGCCGGCAGGTCGGCCGACCCTTGCCGTTGGGCAGGCGCACTTGCTCCAGGGTGGGTGCCGCCTGCTTGCTCTCGTGCGCTTGGCCCGCCGTGATCGTCGCCGCCAGCGGGATGCCATGACCATCGACGACGAGGTGGATCTTCGTGCCCCAGCCACCGCGCGAGCGGCCAAGTGCCTGCTCAGCGGGATCGTAGGGCTGGTTTTTTCCCCCGCTTGGCTCCGGCCGCCGCGCGGCTCGCACGGATGCTGGTGGCGTCGATGCTCCACAGTTCGTCGTCCAGGCGCCCCTCCTCGTTCAGGCGCAGGTGCAGGCGTGCAAGGAGGCGATCCAGAGTGCCAGCGGCCCGCCAGAAGTTGTAGCGGTCATAGACGCTCTGCCACTTGCCGTAACGCTCGGGCACCTCGCGCCACTGGGCGCCCGAGTACAACCACCAGAAGATGCCGTTGAGCATCGTGCGATGGTCGTTCCAGCGTCCGCCGCGCTGGCCTGGCTTGGGCAGCAGGTCTTCAACTTCGGCAAACTGCTCGTCGGTGAGTTCGTAGCGGCGGATCATGCCGCTGAGCTTACCCCCTGCTAAAACCTTCCGTCAGACAGAACCTAGAACGGCGTGAGTGCCTGCCAGTTGCTGGCAGAGCAGGTGCAACCTTGCGGC
>CAXTMD010000152.1:0-10353 GCA_964245035.1 uncultured Chthoniobacterales bacterium | reverse complement strand
CCACCAACGCCACGGTCGGGTCGGACGAAAAGCGTTTGCTCATAGCATCTGCGGCGTCCGGGCCGGCGTAACTGCCATCACTACCGAGCGCGTATGCAAAACGACAATCTCACTATGGCCAAAGGCACCGTGAAGTGGTTCAATGAGAAAAAGGGATTTGGCTTCATCACGGACCCGAACGTGGCGGGCGACATTTTCGTCCATTTCTCGGCGATCCAATCCGAAGGCTTTAAGACGTTGCAGGAGGGCGATCAAGTCGAATATGAACTCTACACCGACGAGAAGGGCTCGAAGGCACGCAACGTCAGTCGCGTCGCGTCCTAGTTCGCGGTCCGTTGCCTCGCTGTGAACGCGCCGGAACATGCCTCCGGCGCGGGAGCACCCGACAACATCGTGCTCGTCGGCCCCATGGGGGCGGGCAAAAGCTCCATCGCGCGGGAGTTGTCCGGCCTGAGCCGTCGGCGCTGGGTGGACACCGACCGCCTCGTGGTCCAAACGGCTGGTGTGCCGATCACGGAGATCTTCGCCACGCGCGGTGAGGAGGCCTTCCGGACGATGGAGACGGAGGCGTTGCGCTCGCTGGCCGGCGAGCGGCGGCTGATCATCGCCACCGGCGGCGGGATCGTCCACGCGCCGGAAAACCGCGCGTTGCTCCAGGCCCTCGGCTGCGTGGTCTGGCTGACCGCCGACGAGGACGTGCTCTTTGAACGGGTCTCGCGCAACAACCGCCGTCCCCTCCTCCAGACCCCCGACCCGCAGGCGGCGCTGCACGGGCTGCTGGAACGCCGCCGGCCGTTTTACACCGCGTGCGCACACGTGACGGTGGACACCTCCGTCCACGGTCACGCGCAGGTGGCCAAAACGGTTTTCGAGTACGCCCGCGCCTTTTTCGCCGCGCGGCCCGAGCCCCTACAAACATGACGACGACGGCCACCGACGACGCCAAGCCATCGCTCGTCGCCCGGGCGCGGGAACTGGGTTTCGCGCTCTGCCGGGTGGCGGGTTGCCGGCCGCCGCCGCACGGCGAGGCGTTCGTGCGCTGGCTCGACGCGGGCATGGCGGGCGAGATGTCGCCGTGGCTTGAACGCAGCAAGGCCAAACGCACCGACCCGCAGGCCGTCCTGCCCGGGGCGCGTTCCGTGGTCGTGCTGGCGATGAACTATTGGCAGGGGCCGCGCACCGCCGCGCAGTCGCGCGCCGACGCCGGCCGCATCGCGCGCTACGCCTGGGGCGACGATTACCACGACATTATTGAATCAAAGCTGCGGGCGATGGACGAGTTTTTGCAGGGGCATGGCGGCCAGCAGCGTTACTACGTGGACACCGGGCCCGTGCTGGAGCGCGACTTCGCCGCCGAGGCCGGCGCGGGTTGGCAGGGAAAGAGCACGATGCTCCTCCACCTCGATCTCGGCACGTGGTACTTCCTGGCGGAACTGCTCACCACCCTGGAACTGGAGCCGGACGAACCGGTGCGCCCGCGTTGCGGAAGCTGCACGCGCTGCCTCGACGCCTGCCCGACCGGCGCGATCCGCCACGACCGCCCGTGGCAGCTCGACGCACGCCTGTGCATCTCCTACCTGACCATCGAGCACAAAGGCGCGATCCCCCTGGAACTACGCCCGCTCATGGGTGACCGCATCTACGGATGCGACGATTGCCTCGACGCGTGCCCGTGGAACCGCTTCGCGCAGGTCAGCCACGAGGCGACCTTCCACGCCCGGCCCGCCACGGCGGGGATGCCGCTGCGGGATTTTCTATCGATGAGCGACGAGGACTTCCGCGTCGCGTTCAAGAGTTCGCCGATCAAGCGCACCAAGCGCCGCGGACTGCTGCGCAACGTGTGTGTGGCCTTGGGGAACGTCGGCACCGCGGCCGATCTACCCGCGCTCCAGCGTGCGGCCGCGCAGGAGGAGGAACTCATCGCTGAACACGCCCGCTGGGCCATCGACCGCATCCGCGCACGCGCGGCGCTCGCCGTATGAAGGGGCGTGTCGCGGTCATCGGTGCGGGCGTGGGCGGGCTGACGTGCGCCGCCCTGCTGGCCAAAGCCGGTCTGGCGGTGACCGTGTTCGAGAAAAACGAACGCGTCGGCGGCAAGCTCAACTGGCTGGAAGAAGGCGGTTATTCCTGGGACACCGGCCCCAGCCTGCTGACGATGCCGTACGTGTTCGAGCGGTTGTGGGAAAAGCTCGGCCGGCGGCTGGCGGACGATCTGGAACTCGTCCCCCTGCCCGTCACCTGCCGCTACCGGTGGACGGACGGCACGGTCATCGACGAGGACGCGGCGTTCTGGGAACGGCCCGACGTGGCCCGCTTTCTCCGGTACGCCCGCGGGTTGTACGACCTGAGCGCCGACGCCTTTCTCCACCACCCGCTCGGCGAATGGTGGCGGCAGTTGCGCTGGCGCAACGTCCGCCACCTGCGGCACCTGCCCAAGATCGCGTCGTTCCGCTCGATGGATGCGGTCGTGCGGCGGTTCTTCGCGACCGACCCGCACCTCGTCCAGCTTTTCAACCGCTTCGCCACCTACAACGGCTCGTCGCCGTACGCGACGCCAGCGGCGTTCAACATCATTGCGTACGTCGAAGCGAAGTTCGGCGGCTGGTACGTCCGGGGCGGGATGTACGAGATCGCCCGCGCGCTGGAGCGGGTCTGCCGGGATCTCGGCGTCCGGATTCTGACCGGGTGCGAGGTGCAGGCGCTCGGCGGCATGCACGATTTCTACCTGCAAACCGCCGACGAGTGTACCGGCCCCTTTGATCAGGTCGTCTGCAATCAGGACGTGCTGACCGCCTATCCACGGCTGTTCCCGGCGCACCCGCAGACCGAGCAGTTCCGCCGCACGCACCTGGACCGGCTGACGCCGTCGATCTCGGCGTTTGTACTGTACCTCGGCGTGGCCAAGACGTACCCGGAGCTTTCCCACCACAACATCTTTTTCTCGGACGATTACCCGCGCGAGTTCCGGCAGCTTTTCACCGACGGGGAGGCCATCGACGAGCCGACGATCTACGTGGCCGTTCACTCCAAGCACGATCCCGGCCGCGCGCCGGCCGGCGGTGAGAACTGGTTCGTACTCGTCAACGCGCCCGCGCTCGCCAAGAGTCGCGGCGTCGAGTGGCCGGCGGTGGCGCAGGAATACGGCGACCGGATCATCGCTCGGCTGGAGACACGCTTTGGCTTCGCCGGGCTGCGCGACGCGATCCGGGTGCGGCGGCAGTTTACGCCGGCGGACTTCGAGACGCGCTATCTGGCCAACGCGGGCAGCCTCTACGGATTTGCCAGCCACGGGGTGCGTGCGGCGTTCCAGCGCCCGCGGTTGCAACCGGCCGGGCTGAAGGATTTTTATTTCGTGGGCGGGTCCACCCACCCGGGCGGAGGGTTGCCGCTGGTCTGCCTGAGCGGGCAGATGGTCGCGGACAAAATCCTGCGGCGGCGAGGATTGTAGGGCAGGCGCCCCGCCTGCCGCGTTTCGGGGAGTTGCTCGCGTGTTGCACGCCTCCCCGTCTTCGTCTGTTCCCAAACCACGTCCCGAAACGCGGCAGGCGGGGCGCCCGCTCTACAAAGTTCCGCCACCTGCCTGAAATCTGCGTGACGATTTCGTCACAAACCGCTTGGCTGGCGCTTCGACATGATTTCCTGGCAAAAACTCATCGGCCGCGACCCGAAGTTCTACGACCTGCTCGAAGCCAGCGCAGCCGAAGCACGCGCCAGCACCGGGCTGCTGAAGAGCTTGGTCGATAAGCTGCGTCAGCCTGGCCACGGCTGCGACCTGAGCGAGTTCAGCGAGAGACGCCACAAGGACAAGCGCATCAACCGCGAGATCACCGAGGCGCTTTGCCGCACCTTCGTCACCCCGTTGGAGCGCGAGGACATCGAGGCCTTGGCCGAGTCGCTCTACAAGATTCCCAAGCGCGTCAACGCCATCGGCGAACGACTGGTGATCTACTGCGACGCCGTGCCCGCACTGAGCGACGACTTCCTGCGCCAGATCGCCATCCTCGAAGAAGCCGCGGGCGTGGTCGAAACGATGGTCCAGCAACTGCGCGGCGGCATGGACGTGGAAAAAGCCCGCGGCCTGAACGACCGGCTCCAGAACCTCGAAGGCGAGGCCGACAAGCTGGTCCTGCGCATGTTGCAGGCGCTCTACCAGGGGCAGCGCGAGCCACGCGAGGTGTTCGTCTTCAAGGACGTGTTCGAGTTGATCGAAAAAGCCATCGACCGCTGCCGCGACGCGGGCAACACGGTGTTCTACATCGTGCTCAAAAACGCCTGACGCCGATGACGCTGTTTCTCCTCGTCTTCTTGGCCGCGCTGGCTTTCGAGTACATCAACGGCTTCCACGACGCGGCCAACGCGATTGCCACCGTGGTCTCCACCCGCGTGCTCACACCGCGGCAGGCGATCCTCTTGGCCGCCGTTTGCAACCTCATTGGCGCCAGCCTCGGCACGGCGGTCGCCGCCACGATCGGCAAGGGACTCGTGGACACGCATTTCGTCACGATGGGCACGCTGCTCGCTGCGCTGTTGTCCGCCATCGTGTGGGGGCTGCTGACCTGGTGGCTGGGGCTGCCAAGCTCCTCGAGCCACGCGCTGATCGGCGGCCTGTGCGGGGCAGTCCTGGCCAGCGCCCGCGGCGACTGGTCGGCGCTGCGCTGGAACGTCGTGGACCCGGCCAAGCACACCGCCGACGGCCTGTGGCCGAAGGTCGTGCTGCCGATGGTGACCTCGCCGGTGGTCGGCTTCCTGGTCGGCATGGCGCTGATGAGCTTGATCCTGATCGCGTTTTTCTGGATCACGCCCAACGCGGCCGGACACCTATTCGGCAAGCTCCAGCTCCTGAGCGCGGCGGCGATGGCGATCAGCCACGGCTCCAACGACGCGCAGAAAACCATGGGCCTGATCACCCTGGCGCTGGTGACCGGCACCAACGCCAAAATCTTCGACGCGCTGCCCGCCTGGTTGGGGTTCCTGCGCGTGCCGGCCTTCCGCGACGTGCCGACGTGGGTCATTTACACCTGCGCGCTGACGATGGCGGCCGGCACGGCGGGCGGCGGCTACCGCATCATCCGCACGCTGGGCCACAAGATGGTGCGCCTGCAGCCCGTGCACGGGTTTGCCGCGGAAACGGCCGCCGCCAGCGTGATCCACGTCGCCAGCGTGCTGGGCATCCCGGTGTCCACCACGCACGTCATCTCGGCATCCATCATGGGGGTGGGCGCCACCAAGCGGCTGAGCGCGGTCAAGTGGGGCGTCGTCGGGCGGATGGTCTGGGCCTGGGTGCTGACCCTGCCGGTGACGGCGGCTGTCGGCTGGGTGGTTTTCCACCTGTTCTGAATGTTCTTCCCGGCTTTCGCCAAGCGCGTTACACTGCGGGCCTCGTCTGCCTGCCCATGCCCACTGACTCCGCCGTCGCGCCCATCGGCAGCGTGGACCGTTTGCCCAATTTGGTGGCCGACGCGCTGGAGTTCCCGGCCACCGCGCGCGCGGCTTTTCTGAGCGAGGCTTGCGGAGACGACACGGAACTGCTCGCCGAGGCGGTGTCGCTGCTGCAACACAGCGCGGCGGCGGGTGACTTCCTGGGACAACCCGCTTGCGCCACGATCCGGGGCGGAGACTTCGCCGGACTGGATGGCGGGAGCCTCGCGCCTGGCGACGCTCTCGGCGAGTACCGGGTGCTCTCGCTGTTGGGCGAGGGCGGCATGGGCGAGGTGTACCTCGCCGAGGACACCCGGCTGGAGCGCCGCGTGGCGGTCAAGCTGCTCAAGCGCCGCTTGGACGACGCGAGCCTCGCGAGCCGCTTCCGCCACGAGCGCCGGGTGCTGGCCGCGCTGACCCACCCCAACATCGCCCGCCTCTACGGTGGCGGCACCAGCCCGGAGGGCCGCTCCTACCTGGTCATGGAGCACATCGAGGGCGAACGGCTCGACCAGTTTTGCGAGCGCAAAAAGCTGGGAGTTCCCGAGCGGCTGGCGCTCTTTCGCAAGGTGTGCGCCGCCGTTGCCTACGCGCACCAGAACCTGGTCGTGCACCGCGACCTCAAACCCGCCAACATCCGCGTCACGCCCGAAGGCGAGCCCAAGCTGCTGGACTTCGGCATCGCCAAGCTCCTGGAGCCCGAGGGCAGCGGCGGCACCCAGGGAGACGTAACGGTGACGCTCTTCGGCGCGATGACGCCCGAGTACGCCAGCCCCGAGCAGATCAAGGGCGAGCCGATCACCACCGCCAGCGACGTGTACTCACTTGGCGTGTTGCTCTACGAACTGCTGTGCGGCCAGCGGCCCTTTGCGCACCTGAAAGGCCGCCGCGCGGACGAACTCGCCCGCGCGGTCTGCGAGGAGGAGCCGCTGCGCGCGAGCACGGTCGCGCTCCGCTCGCAGGTCCCATCCTCCGCTCCCCACGAGCCCTCCGCCCGCCTGCGCCGGTTGCTGG
Source organism: uncultured Chthoniobacterales bacterium (assembly GCA_964245035.1). GTDB lineage: Bacteria > Verrucomicrobiota > Verrucomicrobiia > Chthoniobacterales > SZAS-18 > CAHJWO01. The sequence goes on along the minus strand of CAXTMD010000152.1, from coordinate 3,921 downwards.
CCGGAGACCTCGACAACATCGTCGCCAAGGCGCTGCGCAAGGAGCCGCTCCGCCGCTACGCCAGCGCGGCGTCTTTGTCGGACGACATCCGCCGCCACTGCGAGGGACTGCCGGTCACGGCACGGCGCGATACGCTGGCCTACCGCACCGGCAAGTTTGTTCGCCGCAACAAGACCGCCGTGGGCGCGGCGGTGCTGGTCGCCCTCGCGCTGGTGGGCGGGCTGGTGGCAACCACGCTGGAGGCGCGGCGCGCCAACCGCCGCTTCGAGGATGTACGGCGACTGGCGCGTTCCATCTTGTTTGACATCGAGCCGCTGATCGCGGACCTGCCGGGCAACACGCCAGCCCGCAACGTTCTTGTCCAGCGCGCCCTGGAATACCTCGACGACCTGTCCCGGGAGGCGGAGGGACGCCGTGACCTGCAACGCGAGCTGGCCGCCGCCTACGAAAAAGTCGGCGATGTGCAGGGCCGGCCAGGCCAGTCCAACCTCGGTGACTTCCCAGGGGCGCTGTCGAGCTACCTGAAAGCGCGCGCACTGCGGCGGGCGCTGGCTGCGGCTGGCCACGACGCCCAAGCCCGCCAGGAACTGGCGGAGTGCGAGGAGCACACCGGCGTGATCCAATGGTGGAGCGACCAGACCGCCGCCGCGCAAAGCAGCTACCGCGATTCCCTCGCGCTCTGGCGGGCTTTGGTGGCCGAGCATCCGCGCGAGGTCAAATACCGGCGCGGGTTGGCCTCCGTGTTGGTGCGCATCGCCGACGTGCTGAGTTGGAATTCGCAGACCGCCGAAGCGGTGGCGACCTACCAGGAAGCGTTGCCGATCCTGCGTGCCGTGGTGAAGGCCGACCCGCAAGACAGTGGCCTGCGGCTGGACCTCGTCCGCTGCCTGCAAGATACCGCCGACGCCACGAAGGAACTCGCCGACTACGACACGGCGCTGCGGGATCTCGCCGAAGCGGAAACCCTGGTCGAGCCACTCGTCCAGCAGGAGCCCAACAAGGAAACCGCGCGCCGGTCACTCTGGTATGGTTTGTACCTCCAGACGGAGACCCTGCTGGCTCGCAAAGCCGCCGCCCGAGCCCTCGAAGTGGTTCCCAGGATGCTGGCGCTGGCAGAAGACTTGGCCAAATCGGACCCGCAGAACAGCGACGCCCGGCACGACCTTGCCATCAGCCACGAAGCGCACGCACAAGCGCTCGACCAGGCGCACCGCTGGCCGGAAGCCTTGGAAGCTTTGCAGACCGCCTGGTCTCTCGACACGCGGCTGGCGCAGGATGCACCCACCAACGGCACCTACTTGCACAGCCGCGGCACTTACCGCGCGACGATGGCAGGCATCCGGCTCAAACTTGGACAACCGGCCGAGGCGGAGGCGGACCTCTGCGCCGCGCAGGACCTGCTGCAAGCGGCCATCAACCACGATCCGGACAACCTGGTTCCCTGCCAGGAATTGATCCGGCTCTACGATCTGCGCGGCGACCTTTGCGAAGGGCAAACCCGACCAGGTGAAGCTCGGCAATGGTTCGGGCGGGCCTTGCAGGAGTTGGACAAACCGGCGGCCTCGAAAGCCGCGCTGGACCATCCGGACGGCTGGGCCGCGTTGCGCGAGAAACTCGTCGCCAAAACTGCCCCCACGCGCTAGCGCCCTTCCCGGCGGACGGGACCTCGCTCCTGGCCATGCTATGGTTTGGCATGTTTGCGGTCGAACTGTCCTTTACCAAGGACCTCCACTCGTTCCTGCGGCGCGAAGGCCGCGATGGCCAGGGAACGATCCGGCGCACGCTGTCCGAGAAGACGGCCGTCAAGGACGTGGTGGAAGCTTGCGGGGTGCCGCACTCGGAGGTGGACCTGATCGTCGTGGACGGCGAGGAGCCGCAGGCGGTGGACTTCGCCTGGCAGGTGCAAGCGCCCGCTTGCCTGCGGGTTTACGGCGCGCCGGCCCCGGCCGACGTGCTGCCGTTCGCTCCGCGTCTGCAGGGCGGGGCGCCGTGGCGCTTCGTCGCCGACGGACACCTCGGCAAACTGGCGCGCAACCTGCGCCTACTCGGGCTGGACACCGTCTACGAACGCGACGCGGACGATCCGCGCCTGCTGGAGATCATGGCGGCCGATGACCGTGTGCTGCTCACGCGCGACCGGCCGCTGCTCATGCACGGGGTCGTGCGCCACGGGTACTGTCCACGCTCGGATGAGTCGGAAGCGCAAACGCGCGAGACCCTGCGCCGCTTCGGGCTGGGGCGTGGCGGCGCGGAACTAGTCCCGTTTTCGCGCTGCCTGCACTGCAACGGGTTGCTGGAAGCCGTGGCGAAGTCGGAGGTGCTGACCCCGCTGGCGGACGAACCGCTGACGCTACGCTTTTACGACGAGTTCCGCCGCTGCCCGGGCTGCGGACGCATCTACTGGCCGGGCACGCACACGCAAAGGCTCGCCGCGCTCGTCGCGAGGCTGCTGGACGGCCGTTGATCCGCGGCCTGCTTGTCGCCGCCGCTGGTGGCGTTCTCCTTGAGTTCCTTCAACAGGCGCGCGAAGCCTTCCTCAAACGCCTTCTTGTCCTCGGCCTTGGCATCGGGAGCCTGCCCCGCGCGCATGAACCCGTGCCCCGCGCCCTCGTAGGTCACCGGTTCGTAGGGCTTCCCGGCGGCCTTCATGTCCGTGACCGTCCCCGGCACCGTGGCCCCGATGCGGTTGTCGTTGCCGCCGTAGAACCCGTAGACCGGGGCCGTGATCGCGGCCATGTCGGCCGCGGCCGGCGGCGGTCCGTAGAACACGAACGCCGCGCGCAGATTCGCACGGTGCGTGGCGAAGGCGAACGTCTTGCCCCCACCCCAGCAGAAGCCGGCCGTGAACAGCACGCCGTTGGCCGAGGGCAGCGTCAGCCCGTAGTCCGCCACCGCGTTGAGATCGGCCGTGACCTGGGCCGGGTCGAGCGTCGTGACCGCCTTGATCACGTTGTCCTGCCCGCCCAAGGCGTCCGTGCCGCCGCCGTTGGCCCCCAGGCCGCTCACGAGGTCCGGGACGACCACGAGGTAGCCCTGCGCGGCCAGTTCGTCGGCTTGCAGCTTCATCCAGTCGGTGAGGCCGAAGATCTCGTGGATGAGCACCACGACGGGCGTTTTCTCCTTGGCCTCCGGGTAGATCACCAGCGTGTTGACCGTGCGGCCATCGTGTTTGACGGGCACGTACTCGCGGTGCCGCTCGCTTTGCTCCAGCTTGGTCTTGGCCCAATCTTGCGCCGGCAGGGATGCTCCCCCGGCAACCAGCGTCACGCAGAGCAGCAAGGAACGGAAAGAAGATAAGCGGGTCATAGGAGGTGGGTCAGACGAAGTGATATAGCTGGATTACGCCCCGCGGACAAGGCCGCCGCACGAGCCCGCCATTGTCACCGGCCGCTCTCCGGGCCATGTTTCCCGCCCATGGCCACGCCTGCCACTCCCACCGAACACGTTGCCATCATCGGCGGTGGCTTCAGCGGCACGATGACCGCGGTCAACCTGGTGCGCCTGGCCAAGCAGCGCCTCCAGATCACCATGGTAAACGGTGGTCCGCAGGCCGGCCGCGGGGTGGCCTACGGCACGCGCCACCCCGAGCACCTGCTCAACGTCGCCGCGCGCAACATGTCGGCCCTGCGCGACGAGCCGGACCACTTCCTGCAATGGCTGCGCACCCGCACGGAGTACGAGACAGTGCCGGAGGCGGAGTTGCGCGAACGTTACATTTCCCGGCTGGTCTACGGCGACTACCTGCGGTCGCTCGCGCAGCACCATCTCCAGAGCGCCGGCGACCTGACGCCGGTGGAAACTCGCTTCGTGGTCGGCGAGGCGACCGACATCGAGCCGGCGGCCGGCGGAGTCACGGTCCGCCTGGCCGACGGCCGCCCCCTGGAGGCCGCCCACGCCGTGCTCGCCACCGGCCACGAAACC
>CAXTMD010000151.1:0-10360 GCA_964245035.1 uncultured Chthoniobacterales bacterium | reverse complement strand
GCGATGGCGGACGTGGGCAACCCGCTGTTGGGCGAACGCGGAGCCACCTGGGTCTACGGGCCGCAAAAAGGCGCGGACGCGCGGACGCTGCCGCTGCTCGAAGCGGGCCTGGCGCGTCTCGCCGACGTGGCGCGGTGTGAACTGGGCCGCGACTTCCGCGACACGCCCGGGGCAGGGGCAGCCGGCGGGCTCGGGTTCGGCTTGCTCACGTTTTGCCGGGCGGAGATCCGCTCCGGGTTCGAGACGATTGCCGAGGCGACCGGCCTGGAGGCGGCGGTGGCCGGGAGCGACCTCGTCGTCACGGGTGAGGGCTGTCTGGATCGCCAGACGCTGGAGGGCAAGGGGCCGGCGGGGGTGGCGGCGTTGGCGCGCCGGTTCGGCAAGCCGGTGCTCGCCTTCGGCGGGATCGTGCCGGAGCCGGAAGCGTGGCGCGGGACCTTCGACGGGGTGTTCGCCGTCCAGGAAGAAGGGGTTCCGACCGAGCGCGCCATGCGGGAGGCAGCTACCCTGCTGGAGGCGCGGGCGGTGACGGCCTTTGCGTCCCGTGAAATCGTCGCGCTTCTCGGCGCGCAGCCATAGAAACGATTCTTGTCGGCAACCAAGTCTTGTCCTGACTGTCTGCCGGGGACAAGGTTCGGCGGCTCTCATTGTTTGTTCCCATGCTCCAATACGACCGCTACACGCGCGACCGCATCCGCCAACTCGTCGAGCGCCTGCGCGCCAAGGTCTACCGGGACACGCGCCCGGCCGTCGAACTGCGCGTGAGCGTGCCCACCGGCCGCACCACCCGCGAAGAGGCGCAGGCGCTCGCGTACCGTCCGGCGGCGCTCGGCGAGCCCTTCGGACCGCAGTGGACGACGTTCTGGTTCCGGGTCCGGGCACTCGTGCCGCCGGAGTGGCGCGGGGGGCGGGTGGACCTGCTCTGGAATTCCCACTCCGAGGCCACGCTCTGGGTCGGCGGCCAGCCGCGGCAGGGGCTCAACTACGAACCGGCCAGCGGCGACCGCAGCGTGCGCCCGGACGCGCTCCTGCTGGAGCGTGCGGCGGGCGGCGAGACGCTGGAGTTCGAGGTCGAGATGGCCTGCAACAAGGTGTTCGGCTACGGCCAGGGCTACGAGGTCGCGCCGTTTCGGCACGTCAGCGAGTTCGTGCTGGACCGCTGCGAGGTGGCGCTCTTTGACCCGGAGGCGTGGGACCTTTACCACGACCTCCTCGTCTTACAGACCCTCGAAGCGGAGAGCGTCACGGGTTCCAAGGACCTCGACCTGACGTGGGCTGGCACGCTGCTGCGCGAACTCAACCGCGTCGCCAACACGTTTGACCCCGACGACCGCGCGACGTGGCCGGCCGCGCGCGGGATCGCCCGCACGCTCTACGAAAACCGCAACGCCACCCGTGTCCACGAGTTGAGCGCCATCGGCCACGCGCACATCGACACCGCCTGGCTCTGGCCGCTGGCCGAGACGTACCGCAAGTGCGTGCGCTCGTTCTCCTCGCAACTGCTGTACATGGAGCGCTACCCGGAGTTCCGCTTCGCCTGTTCGCAGGCGCAGCAGTACGCGTGGATGCGCGACGGCCAGCCGGCGCTCTACGCGCGCATCAAGGAACGCGTGCGCGGCGGCCAGTGGGTGCCGGTGGGCGGCACCTGGATCGAGCCGGACTGCAACCTGCCCTCGGGCGAGGCGCTGGCACGGCAGTTCCTGTACGGGCAGCGGTTCTTCAAGGCGGAGTTCGGCCGGCACTGTCGCGAGTTCTGGAACCCGGACGTGTTCGGGTACAACGGGCAGTTGCCGCAGCTCATGCGCGGGAGCGGCATCACGCGTTTCCTCACGCAAAAGCTTTCCTGGAACCGCTTCAACAAGCCCGCGCACCATACCTTTACCTGGCAGGGTCTCGACGGCAGTGAGGTGCTGACCCACTTTCCGCCCGCCGACACGTACAACGCGCTGACCCCCCAAGGCGGCAAGCAGGAGGTGACCCAATTGCGGGACAACGCCCGCCTGTACAAGGACCACGTGCGCTCGCGCGAGAGTCTGCTGCTCTTTGGCTTTGGTGACGGCGGCGGCGGGCCGACGCCGCGGATGCTGGAAATCCTGCGCCGCGTGGCCGACCTGCAAGGCGTGCCGCGCACCGCCCAGCGCAGCGCCGACGAGTTCTTCGCACGGCTGGAGGAGGACGCGACGGCCTTGCCGACGATGGTCGGCGAACTCTACTTCGAGTACCACCGCGGCACGTACACCTCGCAGGCCGCCGTCAAGCGCGGCAACCGCAGGTCCGAGTGGGCGCTGCACGACGCGGAATTTCTGTCGGTGGCGGCCACGCGGCTGCATGGTGCGGCGTACCCACGCCCGGAGCTTACCCAGCTTTGGGAAATGCTTTTGCTCAACCAGTTTCACGACATCCTGCCGGGAAGTTCCATCGCCGAGGTGTACGCGGACGCCGCGCGCGATCACGGGGCGATCCTGGAAGGCGGCGGGCGGCTGCAACGCCGCGCAGCCCGACGGCACGCTGGGCTGCGTCGAGGTCCCGCCGTACGGAGCCGGACAGGTCGTGGCGGCGGAGGACGCGGTGCGGGTCACCCGGGAACCCGGCCAGATCGTTTTGGAAAACGCCCACCTGCGCGCCGCCTTGGCCGAGGATGGGTCACTCGTCAGCCTCGTCGAAAAAACGGGCGGGCGCGAAGCGTTGTCCGCACCCGCCAACCGCTTCGACCTGTACGACGACCGGCCGACGGCTTACGATGCGTGGGACATCGATCCCTATTACATGGAGACCCGGCAGGAGTGCCCGCCGACGGATCGTTGCGAGGTTGCAGCGGAGGGACCGCTGCGCGCGGAGGTGCGCTTCGGGCGTGCGGTCGGCCAGGCGAGCCGGTTGACGCAGAGCGTGCGCCTGGAAGCCGGGGCGCGGCGACTGGAGTTCCACACGCAGGTCGATTGGCGCGAGGCGAACAAGCTGCTGAAGGTAGCGTTCCCGCTGAACGTCCGTGCCATGCACGCCACGTACGAGATGCAGTTTGGCTGCGTGGAACGCCCCACGCACCACACCAACTCCTTTGACCTCGCGAAATACGAGGTGCCAGCCCACAAATGGGTAGACCTGAGCGAGCATGGTTTCGGCGTGGCGCTGTTGAGCGAGAGCAAGTACGGCTTTCACACGTTTGGCGACACGATGCACATGAGCTTGCTGCGCGCGCCCAAGTACCCGGACCCGCAAGCCGACATGGGCACACACGAGTTCGCCTATGCGTTGATGCCGCACGCGGGCGGTTGGCGAGAGGCGGGTGTGGTCGCGGAAGCGCACCGTTTCAACGTGCCGCTGCTCTGGACGAGCGGGTGGTCAGCGGGTTCGCTGGCTTCGTGCGACGATCCGAACCTCGTGCTGGACACCGTCAAGCTGGCCGAGGACTCGGACGCGGTGATCCTGCGGTTCTACGAATGCCACGGCGCGCGCGGGATGGCCCGCGTGCGGGTTGGCTGGCCGGTGGAGGGAGCGACGCGTTGCAACCTGCTGGAGGAAGATGACCAGCCCGTTACGGCGGCTGAGGATGGTACGCTCGAAGTGCCCTACAAACCGTTCGAGATTGTCACTTTGAAGGTGAGTTGAAGCGTCGACGGACGCCAAATTACAAAGTTGCCCTCTTCACCCCGATAGGGGTGGAAGATAATAGCCGGGGGTGCTGCACCCCGGGTAACATTGGCACAAGCATCGCACCCCGGCAGGGGTGCAGGAAGTGAAGCGATGACGATGATCGTCCGGTTGGAAGACACCGGCTTTCCTGCACCCTTCCAGGGTGCGAACTATTGGTCTGCCGTACCGGGGGTGCGGCACCTCCGGCTATTGTCCGCCACCCCTGCCGGGGTGAAGAATGTGTTAGATGGCTTCAGGCTGTCAGCAGCTTGTCTGGCGTCAGCGGCAACTCGCGCACGCGGACACCCGTGGCGTGGTACACCGCGTTGGCAATCGCCGCCGGCACGCCGACGATCCCGATCTCGCCCACGCCCTTGATGCCGAGCGGATTGATGTGTTGATCCTCCGTGTCCACGAAGATCACGTCGATGTAAGGGATGTCGGCGCTCACCGGCACGTGGTACTCGGCCAAGTTCGTGTTGACCAAGCGCGCATCGCGTTCGTCTACGACCGTCGCCTCCGTCAGCGCCATGCCGATGCCGAACACCACACCGCCCCGGATCTGGCTCTCGGCCGTCTTCTCGTTGAGCCGCTTGCCGATGTCGAATGCCCCCACCCAGCGCGCGATCCGCACCTCGCCGGAACTCGCGTGCACTCGCACCTCGCAGAACTGCGCGCCGAACGCGTGCATGGAAAACTTCTTCTTTTCCTCCTTGTCGGGACCGGAGTCCGCCTTGGCTTCGAGGCGCGGAATGCCGGCGCGGGTCAGGATCGCGGCGTAGCTCTCGCCCTTCGACGAATCGTCGCGCAACGAGAGTCGGCCATCGGCGGCAACCACGTCCCGCGGGTCCACGCCGTGCAGCGGCGAACTCACGTCCTGGACGGCCAAGCCAATCAGCTTTTGGACCGCGGCGTCGCACGCCGCCTGCACCGCGCTGCCCGTGCTCGCGGCCGTCTGCGAACCTCCGCTGACCGGCGTCTTGGGCAGAATGCTGTCACCCAGTTCAAAACGCACCTTGCCCATCGGCAATCCGAGCGTGCCGGCGGACACCTGCGTCATCACCGTCCACGTGCCTGTGCCGAGATCCTGCGTGCCCGCGAGCACGAGCGCCGTACCGTCGGAATTGATGCACGCACTGGCGTTGGACACGCTGCGGTTGGTCGGGTACGTGGCCGTCGCCATGCCGTAGCCGACTAGCCATTCGCCGTCGCGGATCGAGCGCGGCTCCGGGCTGGCCTTGTACTTGTCCCAGCCGAACTTTTCCGCCGCGCGCTGGTAGCACTCGCGCAAACCCTTGCTGGAAAACGGCGTTTTCTTCTCGGGGTCGATGTCGGCGTAGTTTTTCAGACGCAACTCGATCGGGTCCATCTTCAACTCGCGCGCGAGTTCGTCCAGGCCGCTCTCCAACGCAAACGTACCGGGAGCCTCACCCGGCGCACGCATGTAGCTCGGCGTGCCGACGTTCCGGCGCACGAGCCTCTGCGTGGTTTGGATGTTGTCGCACGCGTAGAGCATCCGGGTGGAGACGGTCGCCTGCTCGGGGAACTCATCAAAGGTGGACGTGTCGTTGACCACGTCGTGGATGATGGCGGCGAACTTGCCTTCGTCGTCCGCGCCAATCGAAAAGCCTTGGCGGGTGTGCGCGCGCGAGCCCGTGTTGTTGAACATCTGCTGGCGCGTGATGGCGATCTTGACGGGCCGCTGCACTTCCTTCGCGCACATGGCCGCGAGCATCGTGTGCGCCCAAACCGGCCCTTTGGAGCCGAAGCCGCCGCCGACGTAGTGGCAGATCACGCGCACGTTGTCGTCGTGCAAGCCGAACAGCCCGGCGACCCGCTGTCGGGTCGTGAAGATGCCCTGCGTGGCGTCGAAGATCGTCAGCCGGTCACCGTCCCACGACGCGATGGTGGCGTGTGGCTCCATCGCGTTGTGGTTCTCGGTCGGCGTCTGGTAGACCTGCTCGACCCGCTTGGACGCGGAGTTGAGCGCAGCGGTCGGCGCGTTTTCCGAGGAGTCAGCCGGCTTCTTCTCGCCGCCGCCGATCTGGCCGGGGTTGAACGCATCACCCAGGTGCGCGTCGAAGTCCGCCAGCGGTTTGCGCTCGTCGTACTGCACCCTCACGAGGCTCGCCGCGAAGGTGGCCCGTTCGAGGGTATCCGCGACCACGACACCGATGGGTTGGAGGAAATAGTTCACGTCCGGTTCCTGGAGCAAGGCGAGCTTGCGCGCGGCCGGGGTGGAGTTCACGCCCATCGACGACTGCTTGGGCAGCTTGGGCATGTTGAAGGGCGTGAACACCGCCAGGACGCCCGGCGAGCCCTCCGCCGCCTTCGTGTCCATGCTGGTGACCGCGCCGGCGGCAATCGTGCTGTTGACGATGACGCCGTAGACGAGGCCGGGCACGTTGACCTCGGCCGAGTAGCGCACGCCGCCGGTGACCTTGAGCCGTCCGTCCGTGCGGTCGATGGGCGCGCCGATGATGTCGGGATTACGTTGGTCCATGATGGGGAGGGGAAGTTAGGCCGCCTGCAAACCGCCGCTGACGGTGCCCAGCGCACGCACGATGCTGCGCTTGGCGAGTTCAATCTTGAAGGAGTTATACTTGTAGCCCTTGGCGTGTTTCATCGCGGCCTCGGCGGCAGCCTTGAACGTCGCCTCGTCCGCCTTTTCGCCGACGAGTTTCTCCTCCGCGGCCTCCGCGCGCCACGGCTTGTGGGCAACCCCGCCAAGGGCCACCCGCGCGGTCTTGATCTTGCCGGCGTCGACCTCCAGCGCCGCCGCCACGCTCACCAGCGCAAACGCGTAGCTCGCGCGGTCGCGCACCTTCAGGTAGTGCGAGTTCTTCGCCCACGCCACGTCGGGCAGATCGACGGCGACGATCAACTCGTCCGGAGCCAGCGTCGTGTCGTGCTCGGGATGCTCGCCGGGCAGACGGTGGAAATCCTTGAAAGGAATGCTGCGATCGCCCTTCGGCCCGTGCACCTGCACGACGGCGTCCAGCGCCGCCATGGCCACGCACATGTCCGACGGATGCGTGGCGATGCACGCCTCGCTGGTGCCGAGGACGCCGCACACGCGGTTGTAGCCCTCCAGCGCGCCGCAGCCGCTGCCGGGAACGCGCTTGTTGCACGCCGGGAACGCCGGGTCGTAGAAGTAGTAACAGCGTGTACGCTGGAGCAGGTTGCCAGCCGTCGTGGCGGCGTTGCGCAACTGCGGACTCGCGCCAGCCAGAAGCGCCTGACTCAGTACCGGGTAGTTCTTGGTGATCAGCGGATTTTCCGCGAGGTCGGAGTTGCGCGCCAGGGCACCGATGCGCACGCCGCCGGCGGGCAGCTCCGAGATTTGTGCGAGCGGCAGGCGCGTCACATCGATGAGCTTTTGCGGACGCTCGACGCCCATCTTCATGAGGTCGAGCAGGTTCGTGCCGCCGCCGAGCAGCTTGGTGTGCTCCTGCGCGGCGAGTTCGCCGGGAACCGCCGCCGGGTCGGTGGCCCGCGTGTAGGTGAAGGGGTTCATGGGAAAAGAGAGTTCGGGATTAGACCGCGGCGGTTTTCTTCGTCATCTGGCTGTTGGCCTCGCGCACGGCGGCGACGATGCCGTTGTACGCGCCGCAACGGCAGAGGTTGCCGCTCATCCACTCGCGGATCTCGGCTTCGCTGCCAGCGTGGCCCTCGTCGATGCAGGCGACCGCGGAGCAGATCTGGCCCGGTGTGCAGTAGCCGCACTGGAAGCCGTCGTGTTTGATGAAGGCCGCCTGCACCGGGTGGAGTTCATCGCCCTTGGCCAGACCTTCGATGGTGGTGATTTCCTCACCCTCGTAGGAGAGTGCCAGCGCGAGGCAGGCGTTGATGCGGCGGCCGTTGACGAGCACCGTGCAACTGCCGCACTGGCCGTGGTCGCAACCTTTCTTGGTGCCGGTCAACTGGAGGCGTTCGCGCAGGGCGTCGAGGAGAGTCACGCGCGGGTCGATTTGCAGCGTTTGCTCCCGGCCGTTGATGCGCAGGGTCAGCGGGACCGTCTCCGCGCCGGTGGGCGGACCGACCGGTTTGCCCGTGCCTTCCTCCGCGAAAGACTCTGCGAAGGGAGTGATGAACTGCGAGGCAAACAGCGTCGCGCCAACGGCGGACGTGCCCGCGATGAAGCCGCGGCGGCTGACGGGCAGGGACTCGTCCGGGGAAAGGTTTTCGGAATCGTCTTGCATGGAAGAATGAAGGCAGGGTGACGCAGGAAATCAGCGGGTGGTGGAGCGATATCTCCACCGGGATAGAACGCCTTTTGCTGGTCTCGCCCGGTGGCAAACGGCGGCCAGCGAGCGTGAAGGCGGCGGGACCATGGCAGGTCGTCCGGCTAAATCGCCCGGACGTTGACGGTCGGTTGCGGTAGATTCGCGGTGTTTTGCGGTCCGCGCAAGCCGATTCCCGGCAACCCGCTAAGCTGGAGGTTGTTCGCAGACTGCGGGCGGGGAAGGTTCAACTTCCCACCAGTTCGACGCCCGCCGCGCGCATCTCGTCCAGCGCGCGACCGGTGTCGCCGGAGCGAACCTCCACGCCGCGGCAGGCGTCGGCGATCAACCGCACGCGCAGACCTGACCCGCGCGCGTCCAGAGCCGTGAACTTCACGCAGTAATCCGTCGCCAGCCCGGCGAGCGTGACCTCCTCCACGCCGCTCGCGCGCAGGTAATCCCCGAGGCCGGTCGCGCGGCGGTGGCCATTGTCGAAGAAGCCGCTGTAGCTGTCGATCTCTGGGTCGCTGCCCTTCTGGAAAACGCGTTGCCAGCGCGTGCGGTCCAGGCCGGGCGCGAAATCGGCCCCCGGTGTTCCCTGCACACAATGGACCGGCCAGAGCGTCTGCGGCAGGCCGTGCAGGTCGATCTGGTCGTAGGGCTGTTTGCCGGGATGGTTCGCGGCGAAGCTGGCGTGGTTGGCCGGGTGCCAGTCCTGGGTCGCCAGGATCAACTCAAAGGCGGGTTGGAGCGCGTTGATGATTGGCACCACCTCGCCGCCGCACGGCACCGGCAGCGCGCCATCGATAAAATCGTTCTGAACATCAATAATAATGAGAGTTTTCATGCGGTGGGCGCGGCGTACGGTGAATTTTCCAGCCGCCGCTCATGCCCTGTCAACCCTCTCCGCTCGTCGCGCTTGCCCTGCTGACCCCGCGTAGGGCCATGCTTTGCCTGTTGTTGGTGGGCGGATTGACGGGAATCTTTACCCTGCTGCCGGACCGCCTGATGCTCTTTCCCACGCGTCGGCCGCTGCCCACCCACGGGGCGGCGCGAGCCACCCTGCCCTTCCGCGGCGGCGAACTGGAACTCTGGACCGCGCGCACCCGGCCGGACGCAGACCACCGCGCAGACGTGTACGTGCTGCGGTTCTACGGCAACGCCGACCGCGCCGACCCCAACGTGGGTCAAGAGATCGGCTTTTGGGCCAAACGCGACGTGGAGCTGTGGGGCGTCAACTACCCGGGCTTTGGCGGCAGCAGCGGCGCGGTCGGCGTTAGCGCCGGCGCCCCGGCGGCGCTGACGGCGTACGACGCTCTGCGCGCGCGGGCCGGTCCGGATCGGCCGATCCTGGTTTACGGCACGAGCCTGGGCACCACGGCCGCGCTGGCGGTGGCCGCGCGACGGCCGGATGTGGCCGGGATGATCCTGCACAACCCGCCAGCGTTGCGGCAGATCGTCCTCGGCGACTACGGCTGGTGGAACCTGTGGCTGCTCGCCGGCCCGTTGGCTTGGCGCGTGCCGGCCGCGCTGGACAGCGTCGCCAACGCCCGGGCGGTGCAAGCGAAGGGCGTGTTCGTGCTGGCAGGGGCGGACACGTTGGTCCGGCCGCGCTACCAGCGCATGGTCGCCGACGCTTACGCGGGAGAAAAGCGCGTGATCCCGCTGCCGGGAGCCAGCCACGTCACGCCCATCGGGGGCGCGAAGCTTGCGGAGTTGTAGCAGGCGGTGGACTGGCTGCTGGCACCGAAAGGGGATCGGTAGAACTTACGGGTGGTTCGCCGGGTCCTGGGCAGCGGCGCGCTTCACGCCGAACGACTGCGCTTCCTGCAACGTGAAGTATCCCTTGTGGCCCTTGTCGATGGTGTCGAACAGCCGGTGCACGACCGCGTCGCGGCGCTTGCCGTGGGTGTTGAGTTCGTCTTTGGTGATCTTGCCGTCGTGGTTGCGGTCCAAGGCGCGGAAGGTCGCCGCCGCTTCGTCCTGGTGGGCCTGCTCGACCTCGTTCCAATCCTTCTTGGTGATGGCACCGCCGCCGTCGTAGTTGTACAAGGCGAAAATTGCGTCGGCGAAGCCAGCGTCGAACTCGGCGTAGGTCACCTTGCCGTCCTTGTTCGTGTCGAGGTTCTCGAAGACGGAAGTCGCCCCGCCGGCGGGCTTGTGCTTGTTGCTCTCGGCGGTGGTCATGCAGCCGGCCGAGACGGCGAGAACGGCGGCGGCAAACGTGGCGGCGGAAAGGGAGAATGGCTTCATGACAAGGAAAATATCGTCAGGCGAGGGTTGCGCGCGCCTGTAAAATCAGCCGCTGGCGCAACTCGTGCAGGTCCGGTTCCAGCCCGACGGGATAGGTGTGCGGATTGAGCAGGCGCTTGTTGCCGGGGTGCAGCGCGGCGAGCTGCGCGGCCGTGCGCCGGCGCGACTCCGCCAGCGGCGGGCAGTCGTAGACGCGCCGGCCGGCGCGGAAGATCGGCACGAGCAATTCCTCCGCCGTGGCGGTGTCCGGCAGC
>CAXTMD010000150.1:0-10369 GCA_964245035.1 uncultured Chthoniobacterales bacterium | reverse complement strand
GGCACGCCGGAGGAGTTCGTCGCGGCGTGCCGGCGTGCCCTGGCCAGCGCGGACGAGGAAGCGATCAAGCGCCAGCGGCGCGCGTGGGGCAAACGCTCCTGGAAGGCCACCGCCCGCGCGATGGAGGCAGCGGTCGACCAGGCGCTGGCCAAGAGCTGACCCGTTCAAGCCTATGCCGCGCATCGAACTCACCACCACGATCCGCGCGCCCTTAGAGCGGGTTTTTGACCTCGCGCGCAGCCTCGACCTGCACGCGGACTCGATGGCTTCCACGGGCGAACGCCCCGTGGGCGGCAAGATGGGCGGCCTGTTCGGCCCAGACGATGCGGTGACGTGGCAGGCGCGGCACTTCGGCGTGCGCCAGCGCCTGACCAGCCGCATGAACGGCTACGAACGTCCGCGCCACTTCCGCGACACGATGGTGCGCGGGGCGTTCCGGCGGTTTGACCACGACCACTTCTTCGCCGCCGAGTCGGCGGACACGACCATCATGCGCGACGTGTTCGACTTCGACGCGCCGCTCGGCCCGCTGGGCTGGCTGGCGAACAAGTTATTTCTCACCCGCCACATGCGCCGGTTCCTGCTTCTGCGCAACGCCGTGCTCAAAGAGGTAGCCGAGTCTTCCGACCGCTGGCAACGCTATCTGCCCGAGATAACTGTCTGAGCCTGCCACTGCGCGGTTGGTTCGCAAGGCAAGGCGCCCTGGAGCGATTTTCGCGCACAGGGTCATTGCCATTCCGCAGGCAGGCAGGCATTCTGTGCGCCATCCCCCTCAAGATGGCTAAGGAAGATTCGATCATCAGCGAAGGCACGGTCACAGAAGTTCTGCCCGGCACGATGTTCCGGGTCAACCTGCCCAACGGCACCAACGTGCTCGCCCACATTTCGGGCAAGATGCGCAAGCATTTCATCCGCATCGTGCCCGGCGACAAGGTCAACGTCGAGCTGTCACCCTACGATTTGTCCAAAGCGCGGATCACCTTCCGCGAAAAATAACGCTTTCGACCGGCGGATACGCACAGCCCGCCCCCTGCCCGCGAATCCTAGGGCAGCAACCGACTTTATCCTTATGGCCGACGAAACACCCTCTTCCCAAGAAGCCAACGACAAGCTCCAGCAGAGCCAGGAACATTTCCAGCAGGCCACCGACGATCTCAAAGGGGCGGCCAACGCCAAAGCGAACGACCTGAAAGGCAAGGCCGGCGACCTCCGCGACGCCGCGACCGCTAAGGCAAGTGATCTGAAGGATGCTGCCAGCGCGCGCTTCGAAGACCTCAAGTCCACCGCTTCTGCGAAGGCGGATGAGTACCGGTCTGCCGCCAGCGCTAAGGCGGAGGAACTGCGCGGCCAAGCGGAGGCCGCGTGGGGTGACGCCAAGGTGCGCGCCCGCACCTTTCAGGAAGACGGCGAGGAGTACGTGCGCCAGAACCCCACCCGTGCCGTCCTGCTGGGACTTGGGGCGGGCTTCGTTCTCGGACTGATCCTCCGCAAGTAAAAGGAGCCCATCGCTCCGCCCTTTTGGTTCAACGCGCACTCCATGGCGTCCACCAACCCGCAGCCGCCGCCCGAGCCCAACATGCCTGGATTGCCTGAAAGCATCCGGCTGATGCTGGCCTCGGCGGCAGGATATTTGCACGCGCGTCTCGCTCTCCTTGGTTTGGAGGCTAAGGACGCGGGCGCCAACTACGTCAAGCTGGCCATCGTCATCATCTGCATGGTGGCGTTTCTGCTGGTAGGGCTGTTGTTTTCGATGATGGCGGCGGTGTACGCCGTCGCGGCCCTGTTTAGCTTCCGGTGGGGATGGGTTTTCCTGGGGTTTGCCGTGGTTTCTTTGGTTCTCACCGGCTTGTTGGCACTGGTGGCCAAGGCACGCTTCAAGGCTCCCAGCTTCCCTGCCACGATCGCAGAATTTAAAAAGGATAAGGAATGGCTGAGTCAAACAAAGTCCACAAGCCCGAGGTCACAGACGCTCAGCGTCGTAAGGACGAACTGATCGCCGAGTTGGCGCGATCCCGCTCCGGCATGGCGCTGCATGCCGGGCAAGTGAAATACCAGGCGGACGTGGGCCGCCGGGTAAAGAGTTCTTTTCGCGAGCACGTCGGCATCTGGCTGGGCGGGGCGCTCGTCACGGGCGGAGCCATTTCCATGTTGCCGAGGCGGGAGAAGAAGGTGTATGTCAATCCTCTTTCCAAATCGGGAAAGAGCAGACTCAAGGAAGTGGAAAACGCGGAGAGCCCCAAGAAGCCGGGCTTCTGGCTGACGCTTCTCGGGTTGCTGATGCCGATCATCAAACCGATCGCGACACGGCTGCTGACCAAGCACCTTTCCAGTTACCTTGAAGCGCCCGCTGCTCCGGCCAGGGCAGGCGACGAGTCCGACGCCGCGGCTGCGGCGATCTGACCCGCACGCAGGGGGAGTGCCTGCTCCAGGCGCGGGTGTTTCGGGTTGACTTCGCGGTGGGATCGTCACCATTGTAAACCCATGTCCGTCCCTCCCAGTGCCTCGGAAGTGGGTACCTTGGTCGCGCCCCCCGCTGCCACCAGTCAGGCCGGCGAGCACGCCCTTTTTGACCACATCGACCGCTACCTGCTCATCGGGCAGGAATCGGATGCCTCCGACATCCATCTGGGGGTCAACATGCCCCCGCTCTGGCGGCGCTACGGCAACCTGGAACCAATCTTCCGGCAAGCTCCCCGGCTGACCGCCGCGGACACGGAACGGCTCGCGCATGGCTTCCTCGACGAGGCGCAGCTCAAGCGCCTGGAGGAGATCGGCGACGTGGACTTCGCCTATTCGACCCCTTTCGGGCGTTTTCGCACGAGCGTCGTGCGTCAGCGCCTCGGCATCGACCTCGTCTTCCGCATCATTTCCACGAACCCGCGTTCGATGGACGACCTCGGCCTGCCCGACAGCCTCAAGAAGCTGACCGAATACCACAACGGCCTCGTGCTCGTCACGGGGCCGGTCGGCAGCGGCAAGTCGACGACGCTGGCGGCGCTGGTCAACGAGATCAACCGCAACCGGCACGACCACATCATCACGCTCGAAGACCCCATCGAGTACGTGCTCAAGGCGCAGGGCTGCCACGTCACCCAGCGCGAGGTGCACACGCACACGCGTTCGTTTGCGGCGGCGTTGCGCGGGGCGTTGCGTGAGGACCCGGACGTCATCATGGTCGGCGAGATGCGCGATCTGGAGACGATCTCTTTGGCGATCACCGCCAGCGAGACGGGGCACCTCGTGCTCGGCACGCTGCACACCGGCAGCGCTGCGCGCACGCTCGACCGCGTGCTCGACGTGTTCCCGGTGGATCAGCGCGACCAGATCCGCATCATGGTCAGCGAGAGTCTGCGCGGCATCATCAGCCAGCAACTCGTCCCGCGCGCCGATGGTCGTGGCCGCGTGCTCGCGATGGAGGTGCTGACGAACAACCCGGCCGTGGGCAACTGCATCCGTGAGGCCAAGACCTTCATGCTGCCCGGCATCATCCAAACCGGCCGCAAGCAGGGCATGAAGCTGATGGACGAGTCCCTGCGGGAGCTATGCGCGATGGGTCTGATCGCGCCCGAAGAAGCCCTCTCGCGCGCGGAGCAGAAGCAGCTGATGAAGACGATGCTCGGGATCTAGAACCGGGCGCGGCCGTGAGTCCTAGGCTAGGCAGATCGTCATCGCCTGCCCTGCCCGTTTCACCTTTTACCCTCCCTTCCTTTCTTCTCATGGCTTACATCGACCAGTTTTTTGAAGTGCTGATCCAGGCTAAGGCGTCGGATTTGCACATCGGCGAGGGCGAGCCGCCGAAGATCCGCGTCCACGGCGAAATTGTGCCCATCCGCGAGGAGCCGATTTCGGGCGAAGAGGCTGCCTACATGATGAGCGAAATCTGCGGGCCGCGCGGTTGGGCGACCTACGAGGAACGCGGCGACTATGACTTCGCCTACGAGATGAACGAGGAATCGCGCTTCCGGTGCAATTTCCTCAAGCAAACCGGCGGCTACGGCTGCGTGTTCCGGCTGATCCCGACGAAGATCGCCACCTTGGAGCAACTCAAGGTGCCTCCGGTCATCAAAGAGTTCGGCCACCTGCGCAGCGGCTTGGTGCTCGTCACGGGGCCGACCGGCTCGGGCAAGAGCACGACCCTGGCGGCGCTCATCGACTACATCAACACGAACTTCTCCCGCCACGTCGTCACGGTGGAGGAACCCATCGAGTTTGTGCACAGCAACAAAAAGAGCATCATCACCCAGCGCGAGGTGCCCGAGCACACCCCGAGCTTCCCGGCGGGGCTGAAGGCGGCGTTGCGCGAGGATGCGGACATCGTGCTCGTCGGCGAGATGCGCGACCTGGAAACGATCTCCCTGGCGCTCACCGCCGCCGAGACGGGCATGCTGGTGTTCGGCACGCTGCACACCAACAACTCGCGCAAGACGGTGGACCGCATGATCGACGTGTTCCCGGCCGACCAGCAGGCGCAGGTGCGCACGATGCTCGCCGCCAGCTTGCGCGGGGTCATCGCGCAGCTCCTCCTCAAAAAAGCGGACGGCGGTGGCCGCGTGGCGGTCAACGAGATTCTCGTTGCCAGCAGCGCGGTGAGCGCCATCATCCGCGAGGGCGCCTCGCAGAAGCTGGAGGACGTGATCGTCGCCGGCAAGGCGCAGGGCATGCAGTTCATGGACGACGCGATCTGGCACGTCATGCAGCAGGGCATCGTCAGCCCGCACGAGGCCTACATGAAGGCCATCGACAAGAACCGCTTCCGCCGTTTCCTGCCCGCGGCGGACGAAGGCTTGTGAGCGTTTGATTGATTTCTCAACCGGAGGAACCTCGTTTGAATCGTCCCCTTGAAACCACCTTCTGGATGCGGTTCTCGCGGTTCATGAAGGGAATTTTTCTGTATAACACCATCTACTGGCGGCGCGCGTCGGACGACTTGGACATCAAGCGCATGAGCCGCGAGGAACGCGCCGCCTTGCGGCCGAAGCGCGATCTGGAGATCATCCGTCCGCGTGAGCGGGCGCGTGCCCACCAGGCGCAGCCGTCGAGGATTCTGCGCGGTGGAGAATACAGCGAGCCGCCCGCGCCGGAGCCTGCCGCGCCGGTGCCTCGGCCCTCCGCCCAGAGGCCAGCGGAAGACGAGGACGCGGTGGTCGAAATCCACCGTCGCAGAAAACGCCGTTCCAGCCGCCACAGTAAGGTGATACCCAAGCAGTACTACGAAGAATCCGGCAGCAGCGGCGGACTCCTCGGCTGGCTGTTCAAGAAATAAGGTCGAGCTGCGACCAACTTTCTTTCTCTGTCCTCCTGAGGCGAGCTCTGCGAGCCGAAGGAGGACAGAAGGGAAAGAGTCGGCGTTTGGGGGATGGGGGTTCACCCCCGCCAATCGTCATTGACGGCCAAGCCGAGCGCGAGCAGCCGTGCGGCCGATGGAGAGCCCAGCCTTCGCCCCAGCCGCAGCCAATGCGAGGTCAGCAGACGCTCGCGCAACAGGGCGAGTTTTTCCTCGCCCGTGTTGCCACTGCCTTGGGGGACGGGCCGCGTCAACCCCAGCAAGCGGCCAAGCGCAAACCACCGCGATTCGAGCAGCGCCGTCTGGATCTGCCGGTACTCTGCCCACGGCCGGGCATTGGCCCGCACCGCCGAGAGTTGCGCTTTGAGTCCGAAAAACTTGTCCGCCAGCCCGCTGGTGGGCCCCAGCGCGGGGGCGGCGGGATCGTGGTGGTTCACGGCCGCGCGGTTTGGAAATTGGCTGACCTCGGGGAAGCGTCCCGGATCGAGTTCGGCCAGGAGGGCATCGGCCGCCTTGGCGGGCAGCAGGGCGAGGGCCTCCACCAGGAGCAGGTTGAACAGGTCCGCCCGAAACGCGCTGACGTTGCTCCAGGCCGCGCGCTGGTAGCGCGCGAAGGCCCGGCGCAAGACCGGCTCGGTGGCGAGGCGGGGCGCGAGCAGGCGCGCGAGGTCAAGGTTGATGCGCAGGGTTTCGCGCACGGTCGCTTCCGCGTCGTCGGCGGCCGTTTCGCCGGCGAGGTCGGCGCGGTGTTCGAGCAGTTCGGCGTCGATGATCCCGAGACGGTTGTCCAGCGCCGCGAGCACCAGCGCATGGTAGTCGTACGCCCGGGGGTACGCGGGCGAGAGCGGGCGTTCCCGCAGGTAGGCGGCGCGGGCGAAGAAGTTGCTCGGGGTGCCGGGGAAATTGGCGAGGCCCAGCCACTCCGGCAGGTCGAGCGCGCTCTGGTCGTCGCGGGCGGCGCGGAAGCTCCACGCCGCGGAAAACCACCGCGCGCGCGGAGTGTCCGCGGGCAGCGTACCGCCCTCTTCGTCGATCAGGCGCAGGCGGGTGCAGACCAAATCGATCTCCGGGTGCTCTTGCAGGAACCCGAGGCAGCGCTCGAGCCGCCGCGGATGGTAGCAGTCGCGCGGGTGGAGAATCGCCACGCAATCGCAGTCCGCGGCGAGGGTCACGGCGCGGTTCACCGTGGCCTGGAACCCCGCGTGTGGCTGGATGAGCACGTCCGTGCGGGTCTGCACGGCAGCGACCGGGTCGGCGTGCGCCGGCGGTTTGTCGGGCAGGGACTCGGAGTAGGCGACGACGGCGTTGAGACTGCCGTCGGTCGAACCGTCATCGATGATGAGCACGCGGTCCGGCGGGCGGGATTGCACCCGCAGAGACTCCAGCGCCGCCCCGATGAACCGGGCTTGGTTGTGGAGCGGGATGACGACGGCGACCTTCAAAGCGCGGGGATGACGCGCCTAAGATGAAGGATGGACGCCGGAGCGGGAAGCGGAAATGTCGCTGGCTGCGACGTTGCGGTGTGGCTTGGCAGCCACGTTGCCATGCACCTGCGGTGCGTTGCGGTGGCGCTGACGCGCCGTTGCAGTGCGCCTACGGCGCGTTGCGGAGGAGAGAAGCGGCGGCTGCACGTTCCGGTGCTCTGCCCAACCGTGCCCGCAGGGCACACCGCAACGCAGGCGCAGCCTGCACCGTAACCCGCAACGTGCCCGCCAGGGCACACCGCAACGCAGCCTCCGGCTGCATCGCCCTACTTCTTGATGCTCAACAGTTCCACGTCGAAAATCAGCGTCGAGCCCGGCCCGATGTCCGCGCCCACCGGCTGGTCGCCGTAGGCCAGCGACGACGGGATGTAAAGCTGCCACTTGGCACCGACGCGCATCATCTTCAGCGCCTCGGTCCAGCCGGCGATCACCCCGCCGGTCACCTCTACGGTCAGCGTGCCGTCGTTGTGCTTCTCGCTGTTGTCGAATTCCGTGCCGTTGGTCAGCGTGCCGCGGTACTTGACGGTCACCGTGTCGCTCGCCTTTGGCGTCGGACCGGTGCCTTGCGTTAACACCTTGTACTGCAAGCCGTCAGGCGTCGTCGTCACGCCGACTTTGCTGCGATTGGCCGCCAGGAACGCTTCGCCCTCGCGCTTGTTCTTGTCCAGGGCGGCCGTGTCGGTCACCGCCGGCTTCGCCGCCGCCCCGCCATTGCCGCCGGTTCCCATGCTCTTGTTCAGATTCATGATCGCCTCTTGTTGTTGCGCGACGGTCATCTGCGGCCGGTTGCCGCTCATCGTGTCGCGCAGCCCGGCCTGGAACGCCGCCAGGTCGAAGTCGACTCCCTTGTCCTTGAACGTCGCGCCGATCTCCGCGCCGAGCGCGTAGCCGAGCCGTTCGCGCTGCGTCTTCGGGGCCTGGGCGCAGACCGGACCGGCGAGACCCACGGCGGAAAGACAGACAAGAGGAAGCAGGGAAAATTTCATAGCCTTGCCGTCCACTTGAGCCACGCCGCCGGGTTTGTCAAAGGTCCGCCAGCGCGGAAATCCAGAGTAAAAAGGAACTTTTTTCCGGGTTGTCGCACCGCGGGTCTTGGGATAGAACGAGACCTGCTAGCGTTTGCAGACAGTCAGACAACGATCTTTTCTTCCTTTTCACTATGGACCTTTCGATCATCGGCAGCGGGTACGTGGGGCTGGTCAGCGGGGCGTGCTTCGCCGACGTCGGGCACCATGTCGTCTGCGTGGACAACAACCCGCAGAAGATCGCCTCCCTCCAGGCCGGCCACGTGCCGATCTACGAGCCGGGGCTGGAGGAGGTCATCCAGCGCAACGTCGCCGCCGGCCGCCTGCGCTTCACCAACAGCACCGAGGAAGGCGTGGACAACTCGGAGGTCGTCTTCATCGCCGTGCCCACGCCCCCGCACGCCGACGGCAGTGTGGACCTGTCCTACATCGAACGCGTGGCGCGCGATATTGCCGCCGTGCTCAAACCTGGCCAGTACCGCGTCGTGGTGGACAAGAGCACGGTGCCCGTCAGGACCGGCGACAAGGTGGCCGAGACCATCAAGCGCTACGGCAAGAAGGGCGCGGAGTTCGACGTGGTCAGCAACCCGGAGTTTCTGCGCGAGGGCTGCGCAGTCAGCGACCTGATGCACCCGGACCGCATCGTCATCGGCTCCAAGAGCGACCGGGCGCTGACGCTCATGCAGAAGATTTACCAGCCGTTCATGGCCCCGGTCCTCGTGACCGACATCAACTCGGCCGAACTCATCAAGCACGCCGCCAACAGCTTCCTTGCCCTGAAGATCTCCTACATCAACGCCGTCAGCGCGATCTGCGAGGCCAGCGGCGCGGACGTGGAAAAGGTCGCCGACGGCATCGGCATGGACAAGCGCATCGGGCGCAACTTCCTCAACGCCGGCCTGGGCTACGGCGGGTCGTGCTTCCCCAAGGACATCGCCGCCTTCATCGCCATCAGCGACCAGCTCGGCGTGCCCTTCACGCTGCTCAAGGAGGTGCAAAAGATCAACCAGAGCCAGCGCGAGCGCTTCCTCAAGGCGATGCGCGACACCCTCTGGATCTTGCGCGACAAGAAGATCGCCGTCTGGGGCCTGACCTTCAAGGGCGACACGGACGACATCCGCTCCTCCGTGTCCATCGACCTGATCGCCGACCTCATCAAGGAAGGAGCCCATGTCACCGCCTACGATCCCAAGGGCATGGACAACGTACGCAACTTCAAGCTCATCCCCGAGGCCAAGTTGGTGGACTCGGCCCTGGAAGCGGCGCAGGGAGCCGAGGCGCTGATCATCGCCACGGAGTGGCACGAGTTCGCGCAGGTGGACCTCGCCCACCTCAAGGAAGCCATGGCCTCGCCGATGATTTTTGACGGCCGTAACCTGCTCAATCCCGAAACGATGGAGCACCTGGGCTTCCACTACCGCAGCATCGGACGGCCGGGCGCGGTGAAAAGCTGAGATTTCTTCCGCAGGATAGAACCAGCGTTTCTGGTGGCGACGATAGTTTTTTCAAAACCGGGCTTCGTTTGATGTCCTGAACGAAGCGACGGAACCACCGAGAAACGCCACTTCCTATCCTCACCTTCCATGAAGAAAATCATCGCCTTCTCCTTTGTCGCCGCCGTCGCCGGTCTGCTCAGCGTTGGCTGCACCGCCAGCGCGGGCATCCACGGCACGAACGCCACCAAGCTCGATAATTCCCAGCAGGTCGCCTACGTCGGCAACCCGTCGAAGTAAGGGCGGCAGCGTTCAACCGGACTCTCATCGGCGCGTCGGCGGAAAACCTCCGCCCACGCGCCGATCTCTTTTATGGCAACCGAAGCGCGGCGCTACCGTCCCAACGTGGCGGCGATCATCGTCGACCCCGCCGGGAAGATCCTCGTGGGCGAGCGCACCAACGAGCGCGATTCCTGGCAGTTTCCGCAGGGCGGGATCGATCCCGGCGAGAGCCCGGAGGAGGGTTTGCCGCGGGAGTTGTACGAGGAGCTTACCCTGGAGCCGGGCGATTACGCGGTTGAGGAAAAGCACGGTCCCTACCGCTACCTGTTCCCGCCGGGCCGCACGAAGGGGGGCTACCACGGACAGGAGCAGCACTATTTCCGGCTGCGGTTGCTCGCCCCGGCGTCGAAGGTCAACGTGCACACGCCTCACCCCGAGTTTCGCGCCGTGCGCTGGATCGACCCGGCCGAGTACCACCTCGGCTGGCTGCCGGAGATGAAGCACGCGGTCTACCGCCAGGTGTTCCGCGACTTTTTCGGACTGGAAATTGCTTAGCACAAGCGCCGGTCGGCAGTAAATTCCGCCGTCGTTCCCTTTTCGTCTATGCTTTCATCCGAGGAACTGGATTGGCTGAAAACCGCTTTGCAGGAAACCGACAACCTGCTGCGGGGGATGGCCGACTTTCGCCAATACCCTGACCTGCTCAACCGCAACGACACGCGGCTGGAAACTTTGCTGGAGCACATCGTCACCAGCGTGGCCGACGCCCGGAAGCTGAACTCGCAGGTGCTCGCCCGCATCGAGGACGTCCGCCACGAGGCCGCCGAAGCGGCTCGCCGCGCGGCCGAAGAGGAGCAAAGC
>CAXTMD010000149.1:1685-10393 GCA_964245035.1 uncultured Chthoniobacterales bacterium | reverse complement strand
CCGCGCGGGGGCCCCGGGCCGGCCCACCCCGGGGGGGGGGGGCGCGCCCGGGGGGGCGGCGTCCGCCGTGGGTGTAGACCGACCAGCGCGGCGTGCCGTCGGCGGCAGGTTCGGGTTCGCGCTTGGCGTCGACGGCGAGCACGATGCACTGCGAGCCGAAGCCGCGTGCGCCCTCGTCGATTAACTCGGGCCGGGCGAGCGCGGCGGTGTTGACGCTGACCTTGTCGGCCCCGGCGTTGAGGAGGGCGCGTACGTCGAGGACGGTGCGCACGCCGCCGCCCACGGTCAGCGGCATGAAACACTGGTCGGCCGTGCGCGCGACTACGTCGAGCATCGTGCGCCGGTCGTCGGAGGATGCCGTGATGTCCAGAAAGACGAGTTCGTCCGCGCCCTGGTCGTTGTAAGCCAGGGCGCTCTCCACCGGGTCGCCCGCGTCGCGCAGGGCGAGGAACTTGGTGCCCTTGACGACCCGGCCACCGGTCACGTCCAGGCAGGGGATGACGCGTTTGGTCAGCATGTTGGGGTATTTACCGACTGGTTCTTCAGAGAAAATGATTCGCTTGCGTTCGGGAAGTTTCCGTCTACCATCCCGGCCGCCCGGCCTAGGATTTTCGATTTAAATTCGCGGCCGCACTTCCGAGTTCTTCCTTATGAGTGAAAGCCTGCCCGGTCAACCTTCTGCCGACCTCCCCCCGGACGCCAACCGCCCTGACGAGGAAGACACGCAACGGGTGGCGGCCTCGGCCTTCCAGCTTTCCCAGGACCCGGTGACGGAGCCCGCCGCCGATGCTCCCGAAGCGCCTGCAACGCCCGCGCCGGCCTATGAATTCCTCGGGGAACTGCCCGCGACGTACGGCACGCAGAGCGTCTACGTGGTAGCCTACGACCCGAAGCAGCTTTTCGCCTACTGGGACGTGGACTGGTCGGCCACGCCGGGGGCGGCGTACGCGCTGCACGTCTGTCGGGCGGATGGCCAGATCGAGGCGGAGATCGCCATCACCGCCGCCGACGCCGGCCGCTACGTGCCGGTGGCCATGCCGGGCGGGACCTATTTCGTCGAACTCGGCACGCGCGGACGCGATGGCTCGTGGAACCCCGTGGCGCACTCCGGGCGGGTGACGATGCCGCCGGAAGGCTTGTCGGGCGAGGACGAACCGAAGTTTGCCACGTTGCCTTTTCACCTGAGCTTTCAGCGGCTGCTGGAGTTGATTCAAGGGGCGATGGGTCACGGCGAGGATCTGACGGCCGCGCTGGCCCGGCTCCAGCACGGCGACCGGGCCGGGATGCAACAGATCTCCGGCGCGGTCAGCGGCCTGGATTCCCAACAGATGCACACGCTGGAAGCTTTGCTGGGTCATCGGTTCAGCGTCAATTCCGTCGGCGACACCGACACCGCCAACCTTCTGCGCGACCGGCCCGAGGCGCTGGCGGCGGGGGCGTTCGGCAGTGAGGGGCTCTCCTCGAGCGCGCTGGCGAAGAGTGCCGGCGGCAGCGAGGGGCAATCGTCGGTCGGCCTGATCAGGCCAACCGGCGGGATGGGCAGCGAGTATTTGTCCTCCGGCGCGTTCGGCGGTGACCGGACGCTGCGCGCCTTCGCGGCTGGGATGAGCAGCGAGACTCTTTCGTCGTTCCTGGGACCGCGGGGCAGCGGCGGCAGCGAGGCCTGGCGGTTGGCCGGGGTGGTCGGGCCGGGCGGCAGCGACCTGGCGGCCAGCGAACGCGCGGCGGACTTCCGGCGGGCCATTGAGCACAACCTCAACGTGCTGGGCGCGCTGTTCAGCGCGGTCAACGCTGGGCTGGGCGGCGGCAGCGACGCGTCGAGTCCCGGCCAGCGGTGACCCGGCGAGGATTCGGCGATTTAGCTCGGCAGTGACCGCCCCTTCGTTTTCACTCGGGGCGTGCTGTCACCTACCGCGCCCGACCCACTCGCTGAGGCGTTTTGCGCCTACCTGGAAAACGAGCGCAACGCTTCCCCGTACACCGTCGGCAACTACTCCCGCGCGTTGACGGCTTTCCGTGCGGCGATGCCGTCCGCCCCGGGTTGGCTGGAGTGTGACGCCGAGCCGTTCCGCGAATATCTTTTCCAGGTGATGAAGCGCGGGCAGGCGCGCGCCTACGTGCGGCTGCAATTCGCCGCGTTGCGGTCGTTCTACAAGTTCCTCTGCCATCGGCACGGGCTGGCGGTCAGTCCGCTCAAGGCCCTACGCCTGCCCAAGGCCGAAGCGAAGCTGCCCCAACTCCTCACGGTCGCGCAGATCGACGAACTGTTCGCCGCGCCCTTCAAGGTCGAGCACGACGGCCGCACCCCGGCGTGGATGCCTGCGCGCGACGCGGCGGTGCTGGAGCTTTTTTATAGCAGCGGCCTGCGCCTGGCGGAACTCGCCGCGCTCAACGTCGCGGACATCGACCCTTACACCGAGAGCGTGCGGGTGTTCGGAAAACGCCGCAAGGAACGCGTCTGCCCGGTGGGTCTGCCCGCGCTCGAAGCCGTGTCGCGCTACCGGCAGGAGGCAAACGTGGTGGGCGGACCGCTGTTCATCAGCAAGCTGCGCAAG
This sequence comes from uncultured Chthoniobacterales bacterium, assembly GCA_964245035.1. Lineage (GTDB taxonomy): Bacteria > Verrucomicrobiota > Verrucomicrobiia > Chthoniobacterales > SZAS-18 > CAHJWO01. Next base: position 7,838 of record CAXTMD010000149.1, on the reverse strand, counting down.
CGCATGTCGGCACGCTCGATCTGGCTCCTGCTCAAACGTTACCAGCACCACACGACGATCCCGCTGGCGCTCAGTCCGCACAAGCTGCGGCATTCCTTCGCTACCCACCTGCTCGACGCGGGTGCGGACCTGCGCAGCGTGCAGGAACTGCTCGGGCACGAGAGCCTCTCGACCACGCAGATTTACACCAAGGTCACGGTGGAACGTTTGCGCAAGGCATACAACGACGCCCACCCGCGTGCGTGAGGTATGCGTGTTTTTTGTCGGCTTGGTCGATTTGGGACACGCCGACCCCGCCTGACGGCGCAAAACCCAGCGTTTTCGCCAGGGAAACCCCTCGGCACAGGCTTTGCTATGTTGCCGCCCGCGCGCGGAAAAGCGTTGCTTAACTCCCCGATTCTGTAGAGAAGTAGCCTCGCCGTCCTCCTTATGAAAAAGATCGAAGCCATCATCAAACCGTTCAAGCTCGAAGAGGTTAAAGACGCGCTGGCGGAACTGGGCATCGAGGGTATGACGGTCAGCGAAGTCAAGGGCTTCGGCCGGCAGAAGGGCCACACGGAAATCTACCGCGGCAGCGAGTACACGGTGGATTTCCTGCCCAAGATCAAGATCGAGGTCGTCCTCGCCGATGGCCTGCTTGAGGACGCGACGGCGGCGATCATCAAGGCTGCCAAGACCGGTAAGATCGGCGACGGCAAGGTGTTCGTGTACTCGATTGAGGACGCCATTCGCATTCGGACCGAGGAGACGGGCGAGCGGGCGGTGTGACCACGCCTGCCGGGTTGGATGGTTGCGCGCTTGCTCCGGTGCGGGTAGGTTCACCCGTTTATGATCGGCGACATCAGCAAGTACCTCGCGGCACAGCCCTTCATTCCCTTTGTAGTTCGCGTTGCTGATGGTCGGGAGTACAAGGTCCCGACTCCTGAACATGCACACGTTCAGCCTAAGGGCACGCGAGTGAGCATCTATTCGGACGAGGGCTTTGAAGCCGTGCTGCCCCCTTTGTTGATCAGCGGCGTCATTCTTGATCAAGTACGGGTATAACTCGCTCGTCGTTTGAAGCATCCTCGTTGACGGCTGATCACGCGCGGGGTTCTTTTGCCCCTTCTGACTGCGCCCTCCGACCTCTACCCTCCCGCCGAGCCCGACGCCGACCTGCTTGCGCGCTTGCACCCGCGCGTGGGTGCGTGGTTCCGGCGCACTTACAAGCAGTTTACCCTGGCGCAGACGCTCTGCATCCCGGCGATCCTCGCCGGGCGCTCGGTGCTGCTGAGTTCGCCGACCGGCAGCGGCAAGACGCTGGCGGGCTTCCTAGCGATTATCGATCGCCTCGTGCGCGACGCGCCGCCGCCGGGCCGCATCCAAGCAATCTACATCTCGCCGCTGCGCTCGCTGACGTACGACATCCAGAAGAATCTCACCCGCCCCCTGGTCGAGATGGGGCTGGAAAAGGAAATCCGCATCGCCCTGCGCACCGGCGACACCACCGCCCGCGAACGTGCCCAGATCCGCCAGCGTCCGCCGCACATCCTGCTCACCACGCCCGAGTCGCTGGCCATCCTGCTCGCGCAACCGTCTTACCACGGCGCGCTGGCCGCGTGCCGGTTCGTGGTCGTGGACGAACTCCACGCCCTCGCCGAGAACAAGCGTGGCGTGCACCTGAGCGTTTCCCTGGAACGCCTGGAACGCCTCGCTGCCCGGGACGGCGCGCCGGGACTCTGCCGCGTGGGGCTTTCGGCCACGATCAGTCCACTGGAGACGATGGCCGGCTTCCTCGTCGGCGCGGACCGGCCCTGCGTCGTGGCCGAGGCGCGCAGCCCGCGTCGGGCGGTGGTCGAGGTGTTCTCACCGGTGCGGCGTAATCCTTACCCACCCGCGGGCCAGAGTGCGGGACGCGTCCTGAGCGAACTTGCCGCGTTGATCCGTCGCAAGCAGTCCGTGTTGGTCTTTGCCAACACCCGCACCGGTGCGGAGACCCTCGGCCTGCGTTTGAAGGCAGCGTTGCCGCGGCTGGCGGACAAAATCGAGGTGCATCACGGTTCGCTGGACCGCGACGTACGCCTGCAAGTCGAGGACCGGCTAAAAAACGGCGAACTGCGTGCGGTGGTGTGTTCAAGCAGCTTGGAGATGGGTGTGGACATCGGGTCCATCGACCTTGTGGTGATGATCTCCGCGCCCAAGGGCATCTCGCGCACGCTCCAGCGCATCGGGCGCTCGGGACACGCCGTCGATGCCACCAGCCACGGGATCCTCGTCGCCACCAACATCGACGACCTCGTCGAGTGCACCGTCACCGCCCGCCTCGCGCGCGAACGCCGCCTGGACGCCGTGCGCATCCCCGAAAACGCCGCCGACGTGCTCGCCCAGCACGTCCTCGGGTTGGCGATGGAGGAACCCGGGGCCTCCACCGACACCGCCTGGGAAACCGTCCGCCGCGCGTGGCCATTCCGGCGGCTGGAGCGCGCGGATTTCGACCGGGTGGTGGATTACCTGCGGGGCGGGGGGCGTTCACTCGAAAAAGCTTACGCCGACACCTTCGGCAAGCTGCGCGTGGACGAGGCCGGCGGGATGTTCACCGTCTCACGCCGGGTGGAGCGCGACTACCTCGTCAACGTCGGCACCATCGCCTCGGAGGGGTTGGTGAACGTGACCCTGGGCCGCCGGCGGCTGGGCACGGTGGACGAGGGGTTCATCCAGGGGCTGAAGGTCGGCGACGTGTTCGTGCTCGGCGGGCGGGTGGTGCGGCTGGTGGAGGTCGGCTGGCAGGTGGCCAAGGTGGAGGACGCGCCGGGCGAGCGGCCCAACGTGCCGGTCTGGTCGTCGGGCAAGCTGCCGCTCTCCGCCGGGTTGGCCGCCGAGGTTGCGACGCTGCGCGGCGAGATCGACGACCGGCTGGGCGACGGCGATAGCGCGGTTGCTGACTGGCTGGTGGAAACGTGGGAACTCTCCCAGACCAACGCGCAGGCCATCGTCGGCCAGTTCGAGTTGCAGCGGCGGCACTCGGCGGTGCCGCGCGCGGGTCGGACGCTCATCGAGCTTTACCGCGAGACTGTGCCGGAGAACAAACAGGTGCTCTCGCACTACTTTTTCCATACGATGGCGGGCCGCGCGGTCAACGACGCGCTTTCGCGGATCGTCGCCCGGCGGGTGGTGCGGCTGGCGGGCGGCAACGCGCAGGCTACCGTCAACGACTACGGCTTCCTGCTCACGCTCGGGCGGTTTCAGGAGTTGGGAATGGCGCGCTGGCGGGAGTGCTTCGCGCGGGTGGGTGCGGAGGACGAACTTCGCGCCGCGCTGAAGGAAAGCGAACTGGTGCGCTGGCAGTTCCGCGGCGTGGCGCAGACGGGCCTGATGGTGCCGCGGCAGTTCCCGGGCAAGGACCGGGCGGTCAAGATGCTGCGTTTCAGCGCGGAGATCCTTTTCCGGGTCCTGGAGCAGCACGAGCCCGACCACCCGCTGCTCGCGGAGTCCTACCGCCAGGCCACGACGCTTTTCCTCGACCAGGAGGGCGCGTGCGCATGGATGGACCGGGCCGCCGCGCCGGGCTGGTCATGGCAGTTCGTGGAAACGCCAGTCGTCAGCCCGTTCAGCTTTGGCCTGTACGTCAGCAAGCTGAAGGAAAACCTTCAGTTCGAGGACCCCGACGAGGCCATCGAACGGCTCTACCAGCAGTTTTACGCGACAGACGGTTCGTAGGGTAATGACCGTGGTTGCACGTGGCGGTGGTGGTTTGGTCCGCCGCCTGCTACAGACAGCAGCCTCTCCGGTTTCTCAACCCTGCCGCTCATCCCATGCTGCGTTCCACCATCGGCAAAGCCAAGATTCTCATCGTTGACGACGAACAGGCCAACGTGCGCCTGCTGGAACGCATCCTCGAACTGATCGGAGCCACGCGCATCCAGAGCACGTGTGACTCGCGCGAGGCGATGGCGCTCTTCCTGGATTTCCGGCCGGACCTCGTGTTGCTCGACCTCCACATGCCCAACGTCACGGGCTTCGACATCATGGAGCAGATCAAGGCGCTCTCGGCCGCCGAGAACCCCGTGCCCGTCCTCGTGCTCACCGCCGACGTGACCACCAAGACCAAGCACCGCGCGCTCGCCGCCGGGGCGAAAGATTTTCTCACCAAGCCGCTCGACCAATCCGAGGTGCTGCTGCGCATCCGCAACCTGTTGGAGAACCGCTTCCTGCACATCCAACTCCAGAACCAGAACATCCTCCTCGAAGAGCAGGTGCGCGAACGCACCTCACAGTTGGAGGATACGCTGCTCAAGCTGCGCACCGCCCAGCACACCGCGATCAAGCAGGAGCGCCTGAGCGCGCTCGGCACGATGGCCGCCGGCATCGCGCACGACTTCAACAACGCGCTGACGATGATCCTCGGCTACAGCGACCTGATGATGTCGTCCGTCAAGACGCGGCCCGACAGTCCGGACGCCGCGCACCTGCGCGCGATCACGACGGCCGCGCAGGACGCCGCGCAGATCGTGCGCCGGCTGCGGGAGTTCCACCGACCCGACGAAGGGGAGGAAACGCGGGTGACCCTCCAGCTCAACCAGATCATCGAGCAGGCGGTCGTCATGACCCGGCCCAAGTGGAAGGACGAAGCCCGCGCGCGCGGGGTCGAGATCGAGGTGCGCAGCCAGGCGGCCGACCTGCCGCCGCTGGCCGGCGACCCGGCCGAGTTGCGCGAGATGTTGACGAACCTGATCTTCAACGCCGTCGACGCCATGCCCTTGGGCGGCATCCTCCACATCGACACCTCCGTGGACGACGGTGAACTGTGCCTGCGCGTCGCTGACACCGGCACGGGCATGGACGAGGAGACGCGCCGCCGCTGCCTAGAGCCGTTTTTCACGACCAAGGGCGAGCGCGGCACGGGCCTCGGGCTGTCGGCGGTGTACGGCATCGTCCAGCGCCACGGCGGCATGATGGACATCGAAAGTGAACTGGGCCGGGGCACGGCGTTTTGCATCCGGCTGCCTGCCTCCCTCGCCGATGAAACGGCGGAAACGCAGCCCGGCGAAGCGGTCTCGAAAGAGGTGGCCGGCATCCTGCGCATCCTCGTGGTGGACGACTTGCCCATCATCCGCGATGTGCTCCAGGCGCAGCTCGTCGAGGATGGCCACGAGGTGGAGACCGCCGGCGACGGCAAGGAGGCGTTGGAGATCGTGCGCCGGGGATGCTTTGACGTGGTGATCACCGATCAGTCGATGCCCGGCATGACGGGTGAGGAGTTGGCGGTGATCATCAAGGAGAGTTGCCCGCAGACGGGGATCATCCTGCTGACCGGCTTCGGCGGCGACACGGCCGAGACCGAAGGCATCGCTCCGTGCGTGAACATGGTGCTCGGCAAACCGGCGACCAGCGTGGAACTGCGCCGGGCCATCGGGCAGTTCATGAAGTGAAAGCGGAGGCGGTCCAGCGCCGCCAAGCTGTCGGCAAGGGGGGCTGGCGAGGATAGACTACGCAGTAGAGAATGGGCCGCCGGCCGCTGTTCGCCGGAGCGCGTGGTTAGGTCCGGGGCGCTACGGAACGGCGTAGAAGTAGCCAGATGCCGACTCTGTGCCATGCACTCCGGTGCTCGCAACGGCGCACCACTCCTGAAGCAGAGGAATGCGAGCCGAACCCGGCTGGGAGGCTCTCCGTAGCTCCATAAGGTAGGGTAAAAGCTCTGCCTTGGTGTGACTGTCCAAAATGCGGCCAGCACGAGCCGAAAGGGTGATGTAGAAGCGCCCTCTGCCCTCTTGAACTTCCGGGAGCGGGGTGCCGGGAGCCGAAAGCTGCGCAAGCTCAGCCTCAAGGTCGGCTTGCCAAGCCGGCTTCCCGGAGGCCAACGCACAAGTCAGGCAAGAACCGAGGCAGATGGCGATAAACGACGGGAGTAAGCGCATGAGGGTGTTCTGGCGGCCTAGCGCCGCCAAGCTCAGCAACAGGCAGGGCGAAAACAAGTGCGGAGTACAGGAAAGGCGAGAACGCCCTGCCTGTTCGCTGGAGCGCGTGGTTAGACGGTGACGTTGGGCTAGTCCTGGAAGTCGTCGGCTGAAGGCGCGGGACAAGAAGCCACTTCTTCGATGCTCGCTCTGACGTGCTCGCCTTTGCGCAGCGTCCAGCACTCGTCCAGGGTCGAACTGAAGCACACCTCCATGGACA
>CAXTMD010000149.1:0-1675 GCA_964245035.1 uncultured Chthoniobacterales bacterium | reverse complement strand
GAGGTCGCCAACGGCTCGGCCGAAAGCACGGTCAGCGGCTTGTTGTCGGCACCCAGCGGGACCAGCAGGTGGATGGTCTCGCCCGGCGAGAGCACGCGGCCGGCCAGGGTGTTGGTGGCCGCGTTGTGTTCGCCCGGCCCGAGCAGCTTCTGCAACGCCGCATGCCAGTCGGTGACAGCCTGCCCGTCCACCCGGACCACCGCCCGCCGGACGATGGCTGGCCCCACCCCTTTGTTGGTGAGGGACAGGCTGATGAAGGGGTCGTTGTCGGTGTCATATTCCAGGATGGGCCACACCATGGCGCGCATCTGCTGGCGTTGGACATGCGCGGTGTAGGCGGAAACCCCCAGGGCGCAGATGCCCACGAGGGTGGCAACCACCACGTCATATCTGATGGCGCTCAACTTCTGGTTTGAAGGGGACACGGCGGGGCAAAAAGGATGGTCGGCAGCGGACAATCACCCAAGTCGACGAGCACGGCAAAGATCGTCTAACGCCGCCAAGCTCAGCGGCGGCTCATGGCGACGCAAGACGTGGGATGCAGAAAAAGCGTGACCGCCATGAGCCGTTCGCTGGAGCGCGTGGTTAGGCCAGTGGAGCGTCACAAACCTCGGAGCGTATCGTTGCAGCGGCCACAATGGCAAGCGGTGCGCCATGCGCTGCCCGACTCGCCGAGAAGCTCGACGGTGATCGGCGACTGGCAGAACGGACACCGCTGCTGAACCGGCAAACCGAGGTAGAACTCGCCGAAAGCAATCTGGACCGAGCGCATCGGCTCGGCGAACTGCTGGGCATCCTCGTGGATGCGGGCAAGTCGGGTCTGCGGTGTCATGGAAGGCGCGAACTCTGGCTGGCCTGACGGACTCAAGCTCAGCGACAGCCACCGGCGAAGCAAGGCGCCGAGTACAGAAAAGACAGGAACGCCGCTGGCTGTTCGCTGGAGCACGTGGTTAGGCCGGATGCTCGGATGTGACGACCTCGATAGCGGCTTGCCCTCCGTCGCACTTGGCCAAGATACGATGGACCAAACCGACAAACCACTCTCGTGCTTCGGGATCGTCTAAATCAGTGCCGAGTTCACTGATGACGTTGATTTCGTCGTCAGCGATCACATCGAAGTGAGCGACATCGACCACGAAAGAACCGAAATACGCTTCGAGAGCTTGGATGTCTCGGACGCCTGTGACGCGTACGAAGTGTGAAAAGTCAGGCATCTCCATGGTCGAGCGTAAATGTGCTGGGCCTAACGCCTCCAAGCTCAGCGACAGAGGCTGGCGAGGACAGACAATGACAACAAAACAGGCGCAACGCCAGCCTCTGTTCGCTGGAGCGCGTGGTTAGGCGACCGGGGTGGCGTGTGCGATAGCGGCTGCCAACTCGCCCTCGTACCACTCGGTGTCGTCGTCGCTGCCATCGGCAACCTTCTGGCGAGCGAATGGCAGAAGATGCTCCACAGCGATCCGCTGGCGCAGCAAGGTGGCAAGCTCCTGGTTGGTGAGGTCCTTGGCTGGCTTGGTCCACGCCTGCCGACACCGCTCGATCAACCCGCTGTCGAAGTCGGGATCGCGCCACGGGCCAAGCACGTCGGCGATGGATTGATACGGAGACATGGGGTAGTCGCCTAGAGCATAGTTCAGTTCGATAAGCTACGGTAGCCGCAGTGGGCGAAGTAGGC
>CAXTMD010000148.1:9643-10444 GCA_964245035.1 uncultured Chthoniobacterales bacterium | reverse complement strand
TTTCTATGTGCCGATCAGCTTCGGCGCCTGGCTGCCGTGGTGGCCTGTCGCGGCGTGGGCCGTCTGGCGGCAGCGCGCGGACACACGTTTGGCCGGATGGCACCGTCGGATCGGCGTCGAAGGCTGGATCGTGCTCGTCGGATTGGTCCTGTTCTCACTGGTCAACTCGAAGCTGCCCACCTACACCGTCGTGCTCGCGCCGTGGGCCGCGTTGCTGATGGCGCGCGCCGTGGCCGCCGAGCCGACGTGGCCGCGGCTGCTGCCGGCCTGGGGGTTTGCGGCCGTCGCCGCGGTGGGCGTGGCCCTCGTGCCGCCCCGGATCGAATCGCACGCCGGACCGAACTCCAGCTTGCGGGCCGTCTGCCGGATCCTGCGTGCGCACGACGCCCGCGAGATCGACTCCGACCACGCCTGGCCCGGGATGGAATTTTACCTGCCGCAGGCGCACGTGCGCTACGTCCTGCGCGCCGCCGACAACCAGCGCGAACGCGCCAGCGATCCCGGGCGGGTGCCCGACCGCTTCGTCGACCCGCGCGACTGGCTCGACCAGCCGGACAAACCCGGTGCCTTCCCGCCCGCGTCGGGCGAGCGCTGGCTCGTGCGCTTCCGCAAGCAGCGGGAGTCGCCCTTCAACGTGCTCTTCGCGCACGGAGAAGCGGGCAAGGTCGCCAGCGTCGGACAGTTCGATCTCTACCACGTCAATCTGTCGGACGGCCGGCTGGCCGGTCCGGCGGCCCCGTCCCCTTGAATGCCCGGCGGCCACCGCGATTTGGCAAACGGGCATTGTTGAGCGACCTTGCC
>CAXTMD010000148.1:0-9633 GCA_964245035.1 uncultured Chthoniobacterales bacterium | reverse complement strand
CTTCTTAGCCTTCCCTATGGACGCAGACGCCGAAGCCAGCCAATTTGACCCCATCGAAGACGTGCTCGCCGATCTGCGCGCGGGCAAGCCGGTGATCGTCACCGACGACGCCGACCGCGAAAACGAAGGCGACCTCATCTTTGCCGCCGAGAAGGCGACGCCCGAGAACGTGGCGTTCACGGTCAAGCACACCAGCGGGGTGATCTGCGTGCCGATGGAAGGCGCGGAACTGGACCGGCTCGACCTGCCGCTGATGACCCCGCTCGCCGCCAACACCGAGCGCATGCGCACGGCCTACACGATCAGCGTGGACGCCGCGCGTGGGGTGACCACCGGCATCTCGGCCGCCGACCGCGCTCGCACGATCCGCCTGCTCGCCGACCCGGGCACCGCGCCCGACGACCTCGCGCGGCCCGGGCACGTGTTCCCGCTGCGCTACCGCGAGGGCGGCGTCCTGCGCCGTGCCGGACACACCGAGGCCGCCGTGGACCTCGCGCGGCTGGCGGGACTGCGGCCCGCCGGGGTGCTCGCGGAGATCGTCAACGACGACGGCACGATGGCGCGCGTGCCTGACCTGCTGCGCTTCAAGGCTCAGCACGGGTTGAAGTTCTGCACCATCGACGCGCTCATCGCCTACCGACGCCAGCGCGAGAAGCTCGTCGAGCGCGTGGAGGTCATCCAGATGCCGACCGACTACGGCGACTTTCAGCTGCACCTCTACCGCAACAAGCTCGACGACAAGCACCACCTCGCGCTCGTCAAAGGCCGCATCGACGCCGACACGCCCGTGCCGGTGCGCGTGCACAGCGAGTGCCTGACCGGTGACGTGTTCGGCTCGCGGCGCTGCGACTGCGGCGGCCAACTGCACTCGGCGTTGCAACAGATCGAGGACCACGGCAGCGGCGTGCTCGTCTACCTGCGCCAGGAAGGCCGCGGCATCGGGCTGGCGGCGAAAATCCACGCCTACAAACTCCAGGAGGAAGGGCTCGACACCGTGGAGGCCAACGAGAAGCTCGGCTACCCGCCGGACCTGCGGGACTACGGCCTCGGCGCGCAGATTTTGCTCGATGTGGGCGTGCGCAAGTTCCGTTTCATGACCAACAATCCGCGCAAGGTCGTCGGGCTGGAAGGCTACGGCCTGGAGATGGTCGAACAGATCCCGATCCGTACGGAAACCAACCCACACAACGAGAAGTATCTCCTCACCAAGAAGTTCAAAATGGGGCACTTACTGTGAACGGGCTCCGTCCCAACAATTTCGCCGCCGCGCGCCTTGCGGCCGGGGAACACCTCGTCAACAGTAGGCCGCGATGTTAAAACTTCGAGTGGGCGGCCCCCGGGTGCTCGGCGGCGCGCGGCGCACGTTTGCCCTGGTCGCCAGCCAGTACAATCCCGAGTACGTGCAGGCGCTGGTCGACCACGCCGCCATCGAACTGATGCGCGTCGTGCCCAACGCCCGGCTGATCCTCCACCAAGTGCCGGGGGCGTTCGAGATCCCCATCGTCGTGCAGGAACTCGCCGCCCGCGCGGAAAACGAGATCGATGTGATCATCGCGCTGGGCGTGATCTTCCAGGGCGAGACCGACCACGCGGGGCTGCTGGCCCGCACCGTCACGGATGCGCTCCAGCAAATCGCCCTCAACCATCGCCTGCCCGTCATCCACCAGGTCCTCTCCTGCAAGGACGAGGAGCAGGCCAAAATCCGCTGCATCGACCCGACTTACAACCGCGGCACCGAGGCCGCCCGGGCGGCCGTCAGCATGTCAAACCTTCTCGCGCAACTCCGCGAATAAGGACCGTGTTTCTTTCGTTGTGCCATGGGTAAACGTCGTGAGGGCCGTGAGGCGGCCGTGCAGTTCCTCGTCTACTGCGACCTGAACCAGGGAGCAGGGGTCGCCAGCGCCACGGAGTTCTGGGAACTCCGCCCGGCCAGCAAGCCGATCCGTGATTTCGCCGTCCCGCTCGTCGAGGGCGTGCTCCAGCACCGTGGCGAGACCGACGAACGGATCTCGCGCTACACGGAGAACTACGAACTGGGCCGCCTGGCCGTCGTGGACCGCAACATTCTGCGGCTGGCGATTTACGAGATGCTCCACCGCCACGACATCCCGCCTGTCGTGTCGATCAACGAAGCCATCGAGATCGCCAAGCGTTTTGGCACCGAGGAGAGCAGCCGCTTCGTCAACGGCATCCTCGACCGCGTGAAGCTCGACCTGACCCGGCCGCTGCGCACCGCCGTGGGTGACGGCCGCGACCGCGGCGACGGGCACGGCGGAGCGCGTCCGTGAAGACAACCCGCGGTTTTCGCGCTTGAGCTTTGCGCGCGCATCCGTTTTAACGATTCCTCTCAGGTGGCCATCGGCTTTTTCAAATCACTCCTCCAGAAGTTCACCGGTCGGCCGGTGGACTGGGACGAACTGGAGGAAACGCTGATCCGCTCCGACCTCGGCGTCCCGCTGACGCAGCAGATCCTCGACACGCTCCAGTCCCAGGCGGAGAAACCGACGGCCGAGGACGTGGTCTACACGACCCGCTCGGCCATTCAGCGCCTGTTGCCGCCGGCGAGCCCGCCGGTCCGGCCACTGCCCAACCGGCCGAAGGCGATCCTGATCGTCGGCGTCAACGGCACGGGCAAGACGACTTCCACGGCCAAGCTGGCACACTATTTCAAGCGCAACCGCTACGGCGTCATGCTGGCGGCGGCGGACACGTTCCGCGCGGCGGCCATCGAGCAACTCGGCGTGTGGAGCGAGCGGATCGGTGTCGAGATGATCCGCGGCCAGTACAACGGCGACCCGGCCGCGCTGTGCTACGACGCGTACGCCGCCGCGGAGAAGAGAAACGTCGAGTTCCTGATCTGCGACACCGCCGGCCGGCTGCACAACCGCGAGAACCTGATGAAGGAACTCGGCAAGATCGGCCGCACCCTGGCCAAGCACGACGCCGACGCGCCGCACGAGCGGCTGCTGGTCGTCGACGCCACGACCGGCTCCAACGCCGTGTCGCAGGCGCGCGAGTTCCAAGCGGCCGTCGGGTTGACGGGCCTGATCGTCACCAAGCTCGACGGCAGCGGCAAGGGCGGCGTACTGGTGGCCATCCAAAACGAACTCGGCATCCCAACGCGCTTCATCGGCACGGGCGAGGGCATCGACGACTTCGAGCCATTCGATTCGCAACGGTTTGTCGAGACCATCCTTTGAGCCGATGCGCGCGAAGTCTTCTCCCAAGGTAGTTTTGCCTCTCCGAGGCAATCCTAGATTTTCTGCCAGGCACGGTCCGCCAGAAGAGATCGGGACTGCCTCGGAGAGGCAGCAGGACATTCTATGAAGCCGGCGGGCACCCTGGCCACCACCCAGTTGCAGTTCGTCGACCGCTGGCTAGGTATTCCGACCTGTTTCCTCCTGACGCTGGCGCGCCGGCTTTTCGGCGCAGCACAGCCGCCGCCCGGACCGCCGAAAAACAAGATCCTCTTCGTCAAGCTGGCCGAGATGGGTTCGACCGTGCTCGCTTACGCCGCCATCCGCCGCGCGGTGGAAATGGTGGGACGCGAAAACGTGTACTTCGTCGTGTTCGCCGAGAACCGGTTCATCCTCGATCTGCTCGACCTCATCCCGACAGAGAACGTGTTCGCAATCCACGCGGGTGACTTCCGCACCCTGGTGTCCAGCGCGCTCGAAACGCTGCGCCGCATCCGTGCGGCGAGATTTGACGCCGCAGTGGACCTCGAATTTTTTGCGCGTTCGTCCGCGGCGTTCACGTTCCTGACCGGCGCGGGCCGCCGGGTCGGTTTCCAGACGTTCTTCGGCGAGGGTCCGTACCGGGGCGATCTGATGACCCATCGGCTGCTTTACAATCCGTACCTGCACACCAGCCAGATCTTCGCCCTGATGGTCGAAGCGCTCCAGGCCGACGCGCGGCAGTTGCCGACGTTCGACGTCCAACCGCCCGACACGGACGTGGGTGAAAGCGCGTTCCTCCCGCGTCCGGAAGAGGTGGCGGCGGTGCGTGAAATCATCCGGCAGGCCTCCGGCGGACGCGGCGTCGGCGCACCGTTGCTTCTGCTCAACGCCAACGCCAGCGACCTCTTGCCGCTGCGTCGCTGGGCGCCCGAGCGTTACGTCGAACTCGCCCGGCGTCTGCTCGCGGAGTTTCCCGAGGTGTGCGTCGTCTTCACCGGTGCGCCGGGTGAGGCGGCGGCGGCGGAACTCCTCGTTGCCAGGGTCAGCTCCGAACGCTGCTTCTCGCTGGCCGGCCGCACCACGCTGCGGCAGCTCCTGGTGCTCTACACGCTCTCCGAACTGCTCGTCACCAACGACAGCGGCCCGGCGCACTTTGCCTCGCTGACGCCCGCGCACGTGGTCACCCTATTCGGCCCCGAGACGCCGCGGCTGTTCGGCGCGCGCACCCCGCGCAACGTCGCGCTCTACGCCGGCGTGGCGTGCAGCCCGTGCGTCAACGCCTACAACAACCGGCAGTCGCCGTGCCGCAACAACGTCTGCATGCAAAGGATCACCGTGGACGACGTGTTCACTGCGGCGTGCAGGGCTTATCGCTCGCGGACCGGCCGCCCGGAGACGGCAGCGCTTCTGCCCGGATGAACACGGCCGGCCACGGCCGCGCGTGGTGGTCCGGCGCGTTTTTCCTTGCGCTGACTCTCGTCGTTTTCGGGCCGGTGCTTTTCGGGCCGGATGACCGGGTTCTCGGCGACGGCGACACCGATCTCCAAAAACAATTCATCTACTGGCGGCAGTTCGGCTTCGGGCAGATGGCTGCCGGCCACCTGCCGCTCTGGAACCCGCACCTCTACGGCGGCACCCCCTATTTCGGCGGCTTCCAATCCGCGCTGCTCTATCCGCCCAACTGGCTCTACCTGTGCCTGCCCCTGGCGCGCGCGGTCAACGTCGGGATCGCGCTGCACTTTTTTCTTGGCGGTTGGTTCATGGCGTGCTGGGCTCGACACCGCGGACTGCACGAGGTCGCCGCCTGCTTGGCCGGGATGGTGTTCGTCCTCGGCGGCGCGTATTTCCCGCATATCTACGCCGGCCATCTGCCCAACCTTTGCACGATGGTCTGGGGACCGTTGATCCTGCTCGCCATCGACGGTTGGTTTGACCGGCGCACGCTTCCATGGCTGGGGCTCGGCGGCGGCGCGCTGGCGATGCAGATCCTCGCCGGACATCCGCAGTACGTTTTCTACACGGGGGTTGCCTGCGCCCTGTACTCGGCGGCGCGGTGGTGGGACGCTCCACGCCGCGCGTCGGCGGCGGGCGGCTTGGCGGCGATGGCGCTGCTCGGTGTCGCGCTCAGCGCCGTGCAACTGTTTGAAGGACTGCACGCCAGCGGCGAATCGCTGCGCAGCAAGGGGCTGACGGCCGCGTTCGCCGGAAGTTTCTCGTTCCCGCCGGAAAACTTCCTGCTCGCGGCCATCCCGGGCTTTTTCGGCAACATGGTGGCCGGTCCCTACTGGGGCCGGAGCTATCTGTGGGAGGCTTGTCCGTTCGTCGGGATCAGCGGCGTCGTGCTGGCCGTCTGCGCGGCGTGCCGGGTGAGATCGCGGGAAGTCTGGACGTGTGCCGGCATGGTCTTGGTTCTTTCGGCGCTCGCGCTCGGGCGGCACACGCCGCTGTTCGCGCCGCTGTATGCCTATGCTCCCGGGTTCGACAAGTTCCGCGGCTGGTCAAAATTTGTCTACCCCGCCTCCTTGTTCGTGGCGATGCTGGCGGCCATCGGGTTGGACGCCCTCCTGCGTCGCCAAGTGGCGTCCGTGCTGCCCGTCGCGCTCCTCTTGGGCGGCGCGCTCGTAGCGGCCGGCGCGGGCGCATGGGCAGATTGGTCCGCGCACGTCGGCGCTCTCGGGGCACCGGAACCGTGGGAGACGTGGCTGCGTACGGCGAGGGACAGTGGTGAATCGCTCAACACGCTGGAGGGTTATCTGGACCCGCCGTTCGCGCAGGCGGCGGCGAGATACGCTGGCCGATCCCTGTTCGTCGCGGCGGGCACCTGCCTCGCGCTCGCCGCCGCCTTTTTTGCCGGACGCCGGTGGAGCGTCGCCTGGTTCGCGGTGCCGGTGATCGCCCTGGCTGAACTGCTGATCTTTGCACTGCCTCTGCGCGTGACTTCTCCCTACGCGCCGGAGCGCCGGGACGAGGTGACGCGGTTTCTGGAGAGCCATCCGCTCGGCGACGGCCGCCTGCTTGACCTCGACGACACGAACAGCGGGATGACGACCGGGGAAAACGACCTCTGGGGGTACGATCCCGGGGTGAGCCGACGCTACGCGGAACTGTTCGCGGTCACCCAGGGTTTGTCGTCCGAAGAAGCCACGCAAGACCTGCATTTTCCGCGCCGCCCCGAACTCTACGCCACGCTGCTGCGCTGCCGGTACGTCTTCGGGTTGCCCGCCGGGGACGACGAGAAAGTGCCCATCCACGCCTTCGATCCGGCAGTGGTCGCTCCGCACGTCCTGCTCGTCCCCCGGGTGCAGGTGATCCCGGAGCCGGCGGACGTTCTCCGGGCCGTGTCCGGATCCTTCGATCCACGCGCCGACGTCCTCCTCGAGAGCGCACCCGAGCCGCCCCCCGCCGCCAACCCCACGCCAGGTAAGGCCACCGTCACGGCGGAAACCACCGACTCGCTGACGGTCGAGGCCGATCTGCCCGACCCAGCAGTCCTCGTCGTGACCGACACCTATTCGGACGGCTGGACGGCGCGTTCACTGCTGCCGCCCGGCGAGGGCAACACGCAGGACGCCTACCACGTCATGCCCGCTGACTACTGCGTGCGCGCCGTGCCGCTCGCCGCCGGCCACCATCTCCTGCGGCTGGAATACCAACCGGCCGCCTTCGTGGTCGGCGCGTGGGTGTCCGCCGTCGCGTGGGTGCTCTACGTTGCTGCGCTGGCGTGGACGTGGCGTTCGCGCCGCCGGCGGGCCCTCACTGGCCGGCTGCTCGCCGTTTTCTCGCCGCTTCCTCCGCGGCCAGTTCGAGCAACCGGCTGATCTGACGCTGCTCGTTGGTGGCGTCGTCCCCCTGGGCCGAACGGTTGGGCTTCCACGCGGCGGCCACCCGCAAGGTCCGACGCGCGCCGCCCACCGCCCGCGGCATGTCTTCCGACAACCGCAGCGGCGTGCTCTTGCTCTGGAGCACGGCGTCCAGCTGCGCCCAGAGATCGTCGCGGCGCGCGGGTCCGACCAGCCCGAGGATACTCAGCTTGTAGAGGTAGAGCTGCACCTGCTCGGTGCTGAGGCGTTCGATGCTCGCGAGCTTTTCCGCGCTGATCCCGCACTTGAGCAGGTTCACCGAACTGTGGAAAAACTCGGCCAGTTGCGGCTCCTCGAAATCCACCCCGCTCTCGGAACGCTGTAAGCGGAAGATGCGGTGCGGCGGGGAAAGCTGCTGCCGGTTGACGCTGATCTCGTCCACCTGGCTGACGATCACCAACGCCAAGCGGTCCACCTGGATGCGCACGCTACCCATCAGCGAACTGGCGTGCGCCGGGGTGTACACGAAGCGGCCGACCGGATTGGCCGTCACCGTCACGAGCTTGTCCACAACCTGGGACTCCGAGCGGATGATCTGCTTGTCCATCATAAACCCGCACAGGTATCCCGGCGTGAAATGAAGCTGCATCTCACTGACCTGCTGGGTTTGCAGCAGCTGGAGCTTGCCGGACCGGTGGCGCATCATGTCCAGCAGGTCTGGCAGGGGGAGTTCGGCGATGTCACCGGTGACGGGCATACCTGCCCTGACAGAGCAGCTTCGCTGCCAAGTAGCCCGGCGGCGTAGGGTTATTCGCTACGCGCGACACCGGACGCACTCACGTTGGCCTCGGCGCCTTCGACCGGTGAACGCTTGAAGTGCAGAGTGTCGATCCGTCGACCGTCGGTCTTGGTGACGGTCACGAGGTAAGCGCCCACGTGCGTCTGTTCCCCCTCGCGCGGCAGATGCCCCATCAGTTGCGTAACGTAGCCGCCGACGGTGCTAACTTCGGTGTTCTCCAGGTCCAACTCCGTCAGATCGTTCAGTTCGTAGAGGCCGAGCACGCCCTCGACCTCGAACTCGTCCGGGTTCAAACGCTTGAACTCGGATTGTTCGGCGTCGAACTCGTCGCGAATATCGCCGACGATCTCCGCCAGCACGTTGTCGAGGGTAACGATCCCCATCGTGCCGCCGAACTCGTCCACCACGATGGCGAGGTGCGCCTGCCGGGAGAGGAAGGTCGTCAGCAGCTTTTCGAGTGGCATCATCTCGGGCACAACGGTCATCTCGCGCTTGATCGCGAGCAGGTCGTGGTGGTCGTTGCTGACGACGCCGAGCAAGTCCTTGATGTGAACCAATCCGATGGGGTTGTCCAAGTACCCCTTGCAGAGTGGGAAACGCGTGTGCCGGGAGGCTTTGGCCTTGTCAAGGTTCGCCTCGAAGGGCTCGTCGATGTCGAGGTAGACCACCTCGCCGCGCGGCGTCATGATGTCGCGCACGACCCGGCGGCGCAGGTCTAGAGCGTTGATGAGCAACTCCTTGCCAAGCGGGGTGACCTCCTGCGACTTCTCGCTGTCGCTGAGGATCACGCGCAGTTCCTCCTCGCTGTGGCCGAGTTCCTGGCTCTCGGTCGGGTCGATGCGGAACACCTTCTTCAGGATAAAGTTCGACGAGCGGTTCAGGCACCAGATCGCGGGCTTGAAGAGCGTGTAGAATCCCCGCAACGGCCTGACGCACCGCAGCGCCACGGGCACCGGACTGCCGATGGCGACGTACTTCGGGGCCAGCTCGCCGAAGATGATGTGGAAAAACGTGATGGCCGTAAACCCAAGCACCACGGAAGCCGTCGAGATGGCGAACGTGGACTGGATACCGATCAGCGCAAACAGCGGCTCCAGCACCTGCACGACAAACGGCTCCCCCACCCAGCCGAGCGCGAGGCTGGCGAGCGTGACGCCGAGTTGCGTGGCCGAGAGGTAGGCGTCGAGCCGGTCCAGCACCCGCTTGGCCAGCGCGGCGCGCGCCTCGCCCTCGTCGATCAAAGCTTCCAACTGGCTGCTGCGCAACTTGACCAACGAGAACTCGCTGGCCACGAAAAACCCGTTGAGCGCCACCAGCAAGGCGATGCCCAGCGCCTTGGCGAACATCACCCCACCCGGGTCCCAAGTGCGCGCGACCTCCGGCTCCGCGGCGAGCAGGCACGCGGCCAGCCACGGCGAAGTTCCTTGGAGGTAGATGGTGTTCATGCTGGCCGGGATGTCTGACGATCAGAATCGCCCGGCCTCAATTCATTGGCGGCAGCGTCCCTGTCACCGCCGCGCTTGGAAGTCCCTTACTTCTTCTCGTACACGCCTTTGTCGCGTCGCTCCAGCACGGTGAACCCGGCTTGTTTGGCGTCGCTGATCGACGGCGTCTTGCTAGCTTTTGGGGTACTCGTTTGTGAGATGATTCGCCGCACGGGCCGCCGGCACACCGGGCAGTCCGCGCAATCCGGACGGTCCACCGGGCGACGCAACTCGAAGCGGCCGCCACAAAGGTTGCACTCGCCGCCCTCGACCTCGTATTCGTAGATCGGCATGGCGGCAAGGCCGGCGTCGGCTTACCAACTCGACTTCGTGACGCCCGGGATCATCCCGTTGGACGCCAGTTCGCGGAA
>CAXTMD010000147.1:0-10458 GCA_964245035.1 uncultured Chthoniobacterales bacterium | reverse complement strand
TCAACCTCAAGGATTCCGGCGTTGACGTGAAGGTCGGCCTGCGCCCCGACTCGCGCCGGTGGCGGCACCTGGCTTTTGGCTTCGCCATCGCGGCGGGCGGGCTGTGGCTGATGGGCGTGGCGCTGTGGCGGCTGGGCCTGTACGCGCCGCGGCCGGCGCGGGAAGTCGCGTGGGGCTCGCTGGCCGGGTTCGTCGTCACCGCGGCGGCGGTGGCGTGCGCGGAGGAGGGCTTCTTTCGCGGCGCGCTCCAGGGGTTGGTGGGCCGGACGGCTTCGCCGGGGCGGGCGCTGGTGTTCGTCGCGGTGTTGTTCGCGGTCCTGCACTTCCTGCGCCCGCCGGAGGGGGCCGTGAACGTCGGGGAAGTCCGCTGGTGGTCAGGGTTCACGTACCTGCCCCGGGTGTTCTGGCAGTGGGGCGACCTGCGGCTGGTGCTCGGCGGTCTGGTGACGCTCTTTGCCGTCGGGTGCGTGCTCGGCTACGCGCGCGGGCGCACGGGGGCGCTGTGGCTGCCGGTGGGTTTGCACGCGGGCTGGGTGTTCGCGCTGAAGAGTTTCAGCGCCACCACCCGGCACGTGGTGAAGAGCAACGTGTGGTTTGGCGAAGACCTGCGCCACGGACTGGTGCCGGTGGCCGTGGTTGCGCTCACGGGGATTATGGTGGCGGTGCGGCTACAGCGGGAGAAGACGCCAGACAGCGCGGGCTAGCCGCCGCAAACATCCAGACGCCACGCGCTCTAGACGACGACCAGGTCAACGTTCGCCAGTGCGCTCAGCAGCCGTTCGTGCAGCGAACGCCGCCACCGGTTCCAAAACGTCCGCTCGCCCGGCCGGCCGACGACGAAGTGGGTGATGCCGTACTCGCGCGCGAAGTCGATCAGCGCCTCGGCCACCCCCTCGCGCTTCAATACGATGACCATGCCCCCCATGCGCTGGGCGGCCTCCAACGTTTCGCCGACCGCACGCTGCCGTTCGGCGGTGATGAACTGCGGCGCCTCACCCGGCGTGCGCACGTAGACGGCGTACCACGGTGCGTTGAGCTGCGCTGCCAGCCGCGCCGTCTTGCGCAGGATCGCCCCCGGGTCGGGTCCGCCGCTGCTCAGCGCCACGGCCACCTGGCCCACGCCGCCGGGGCGATGTTCGTCGGCGGTGCTTTCCTCGGCGCGCTGGCGGCGGTCGAGGAAGTTGGCGCTTTCGCTCAGAGCCATCTCCCGCAGCCGGGTCAGATTCGGCGGCGTGAAGAAATTCGACAACGCCTGCGCCACCCGCTCCTGGGGATAAATCTTGCCCGCTTGGAGCCGCTCGATGAGGTCCTCGGCCGGCAGGTCGATGTTCACGATCTGGTCGGCGCGCGTCAGGAACTCGTCGGGGATGCGCTCCTTGACGCGTACACCCGTCGCGCCCTCGACCACGTTGTAGAGGCTCTCCAGGTGCTGGATGTTCAGCGTGCTGATGACGGTGATGCCCGCGCCCAGCAGGTCCTCCACGTCCTCGTAGCGCTTTTTAGTTTTGCTGCCCGGCGCGTTGGTGTGGGCGAGTTCGTCCACGAGCGCCACCGTCGGCGCGCGGGCGAGCACGGCGGCGGTGTTCATCTCGCGCAACTCCACGCCGCGGTACTGCGTGACCACTGGCGGCACGATCTCCAGTTCGCCAATCTGCGCGGTGGTCTCCGGCCGGGCGTGTGGCTCGACGTAGCCGATGACGACATCCACGCCGCGCTTCTTGAGCCGGTTGCCCTCGGCGAGCATCTGGTAGGTCTTGCCCACGCCCGCGCACGCGCCCAGGTAAATCTTGAGCTTGCCCTGCTTCTGCTGGTGGATGAGGGCGAGGAAATCCTCCGCCTTGCGGCGCGAGGGTTCGCCAAAATTGGTGGGGGCGTCAAGGTCCATCGCGGTGGAAGGAATCCCGAAAAAGGAGCCGGACAACGTGGGTTAGCGGTGCGTTTCCAGCCGTTTGTTCTTCACCTTTGTCTGGGGCAGCGGCTTCTTGTCTTTGTAGTAGTAACAGATTTCGACCAGGGTCGGCCAGAGTTCGAGCGAGGCGTGGATCTGGCTGATCACGTCGTCGACGATGCGGCTGACGTTTTGCTGGAAGAAGTCCGGCTCGAACCCGTAGAACGCCTTCGACAGACTGTCGGCAAAGAGTTGCAGCGCCTGCCGACGCTCCTCGCCCTGGGCCGCCGGCACAGCGGCGAGGATCTGCGCGTGGACCCCGGCGAGGCGGGCGAGGATCTCCTCCGAATCCTGCAAGGTCACCTCGCCTTCGTAGTGGAACTTGATGGAAAGATCGTCGCGCTGGTACACGCTGTCCTTGATCTTCTTCTTGAGCAGGCTGCACAGTTCCTCGTTGAAGACCTCGGTCGCCAGCGGGTTGCGCATGTAGTTGTTCTTGGTGTGGTTCTGCGCGGCATCGACATGGGCGCTGGCCAGGCCCGCCTGCTGCACCCACAGCCGGTAGATGTAATCCTCGAAGCGCAGCCGCGTCGGGAAGAACGGCGGCAGGCCTAGGCGGTTGTCATAGCCGGCCACCCCGCAGTCAATGCGCCAGTTCTTGCTCGTGACCACGGGCCGGAAGTTGACGAGCACGTAGCGGTCGTTGAGTTCCTGCGGGTCGGTCTGTTGCGCGTTGTCCAAAAACATGGACACGTAGTCGAGCGCGTCGATGTCGTTGGTGCCCGTGCGGAAGGTCTGCGCGATCTTGACCTGCGCGTCGCGTGCCAGCTTGCCACGCTGGAGCAGGAGCGCGTTGTCGCGGGTGAACTCGCGGGTCGTGTTGGTCTCCAGGTCCATGGAGGTGTCCACGAGAAAATCGCCCTTCTCGTAGCTTGCCGGGACCTGGCCGACCTTGCGGCCCAGCACGTCGTCGAACGCTTCCAGCAAATCGAAAGACTTGTGCGCGTAACCTTTTTTCTCCTCGGCGCGGTAGAGCTTGCCGCGGCAGATTTCCTCGTCTCCCAGCGACTCCGGGCTGTCTTCGATCAGCGCCTCCGGGCGCATGTCGTCGTCCGAGCTGATGAGGAACTTGCCCAGCGTCCACATTAGCGTGCAGTTGCGGTTGCCGCCGTAGCTGGGGCGAAAGAGGTTTTTGACCAGCGACTCCAGCTTGCGGTCACGCAGCTTGCGGTTGAGCACGCCCAGGAATTCTTCCTTTTCCCGGGGACCGACGTAGTAGAGTTCGTTGGCGGTGCGCGTGTTTTCCAATAGCGAATGATACTTCTCGTGGTTGGCGACGCTGGAGTCGTCGAAGACCATGAGCTTCACGGCGTGGCCGTTGCGCCAGAAGTTCGTGTCGTAGGCTTCGATGGCTTCGGCCAAATCCCGCAGCCGGTAGGTGGGGATGGCAAAGACGGTAGTTTCGGGTTCCATGGCAAAGAGGGTATCTGCTGCCGGAGCAGTTCTGGATTGTAGGGCAGGCGGGGCGAGGGTCTCTACAACCGGAGGGCTCACCCGGAAAAGTGGCACGCTATCTAGCAGCGGAGGGAAGCTTGCCGTCCAGAGCCAGGTTGACCAGCAGCGTGTTGACCCGCGGTTCGCCGAACACACCCAGGTCACGGCCCTCAGTGTAGCGGTCCACCACGCGGCGCACCTCGTCCTCGCCCTTGCCGCGTTCGCGGGCGACGCGAGACAGTTGCAGCCGCGCGTTTTCCACGGAGATATGCGGGTCCAGGCCGCTGCCGGAGCGCGTCACCGCGTCCGCCGGCACCGGGTCGGTTTCCTTCAACCCGTTGGCCGTCCGGTAAGCCGCGACGAGGTCCTTGATGCCGTCGAAGTTCGACGGATCGTTGACCGGCTGGCCGGCGGCGTCCTTCTTGTGCACGCCGTTGATGAGCTTGTCGCTGGTCGGCCCGAGGTTCGTGCCGCCGCTCGCCGTGGGATCGTAGCCGGCCGCGCCCGCGGCGGAGGGACGCGGGTTGAAGTACTGCTTGCCGGAAAAGTTCTGGCCGAGCAGTTCGCTGCCGAGCACGGTCTGACCGTCGGCGGCGACGACCAGGCTGCCGTTGGCCCGGTGGTGGAACAATCCCTGTCCCAAACCCCAGACCACGAGCGGATACAACCCGCTGACAATGACGCCGAGCACGACGGTTGCCAGGATGGCGCTGAGGATTTCTTGGAAGAGCGAACGGTCGGCGGCAGCAGGGTGTTCCGCGGGATGAGGTGATGAGTTGTTCATGGATGAATCAGGAGTTCAGTGGGACAAGGTGCAGGGCGGACACGACGAGGTCGATGGCCTTGATGCCGATGAAAGGCACGATGATGCCACCCAACCCGTAGATGAGTAGGTTACGCCGCAACAGCGCGTCCGCGCCGAGCGCCCGGAAGCGCACGCCGCGCAGCGCCAGAGGGATCAGCGCGATGATGACCAGCGCGTTGAAGATCACCGCGCTCAGGATCGCCGAACTGGGGCTGGCCAAGCGCATGACGTTGAGCGGCGCGATGGCCGGGAACGCCACGAGCAGCATCGCCGGGATGATGGCGAAGTACTTGGCCACGTCGTTGGCGATGGAAAACGTCGTCAGCGCCCCGCGCGTCATGAGGAGTTGTTTGCCGATTTCCACCACCTCGATGAGCTTGGTCGGGTTGCTGTCGAGGTCGACCATGTTGCCAGCCTCCTTGGCGGCCTGGGTGCCGGTGTTCATGGCGACGCCCACGTCGGCCTGCGCGAGCGCGGGGGCGTCGTTGGTGCCGTCGCCCGTCATGGCGACGAGCCGGCCGCCCTGCTGCTCGCGGCGGATGTAGGCGAGCTTGTCCTCGGGCTTGGCCTCGGCGAGGAAGTCGTCCACGCCGGCCTCCTTGGCGATGGCTCCGGCCGTGAGCGGGTTATCTCCCGTGATCATCACGGTCTTGATGCCCATCGAGCGGAACCGCTCGAAACGGTCAGCCAACCCACCTTTGACGATGTCCTTGAGGTAGACGACGCCCAGCGGCTTCTCGCGCGTGGCGACGACCAGCGGCGTGCCGCCTCGGCTGGAGATGTCCTTTACCGCGGCATCGACTTCGGACGGGAACTTACCGCCGACGAACGAGCGCACGCTGTCGGCCGCGCCCTTGCGGTACTGCTGGCCGTCCACGTTGACGCCGCTCATGCGCGTCTGCGCCGTGAAGGGCACGAACTCGGCGCTGGGTAGTTGCGAGAGTTCGCGTCCGCGGATGCCTTCCTGCTGCTTGGCAAGCACGACGATGGAGCGGCCTTCGGGCGTCTCGTCAGCGAGGCTGGCGAGCTGCGCGGCGTCGGCGAGTTCGTGCGGCTGCACGCCCGGGGCGGGCAGGAACTCCACCGCTTGGCGGTTGCCGAGCGTGATGGTGCCCGTCTTGTCGAGCAGGAGCACGTCCACGTCGCCCGCCGCTTCCACGGCGCGACCGGACATGGCGAGGACGTTTTTCTGCACCAGACGGTCAATGCCGGCGATGCCGATGGCCGAGAGCAGCCCGCCGATGGTTGTCGGAATCAAGCACACCAACAGCGCGATGAGCACCGTCGGCGAGAAATCTACCGGATGGTCGGGCGTGCTCAGGAAGCGGCCGAAGGGCAAGAGCGTCATGCATACGAGCAGGAAGATGATCGTCAGCGCGGAGAGCAGGATCGTCAGCGCGATTTCATTGGGCGTTTTCTGACGCTTCGCGCCTTCGACGAGGCCGATCATGCGATCAAGGAAGCTCTCACCCGGGTTGGCCGAGATTTGTACTTTGATCTGGTCGGAGAGCACGCGCGTGCCGCCGGTGACCGACGAGCGGTCGCCGCCCGCCTCGCGCACCACCGGCGCGCTCTCGCCCGTGATGGCGCTCTCGTCCACCGTGGCCGCGCCCTCGATGATCTCACCGTCACCCGGGATTGCCTCGCCAGCGCTGACGAGCACGGTGTCGCCCTTGCGCAACTGATCGGCGGAGACCTGTTCGGTGCGGCCGTTGTCGCGCAGGCGGTTGGCGGTGGTCTGCGTGCGGCTAGCGCGCAGGGTGTTGGCCTGCGCCTTGCCGCGGCCCTCGGCCATGGCTTCGGCGAAGTTGGCGAAGAGCACGGTGAACCATAGCCAGACCGTGATCTGGCCGGTGAACGCCCGGCTTTCGTGCGAGGCGAAAACCTCCACCGTCGTCACGAGCGCGCCGACCTCCGTGACGAACATCACGGGGTTGCGCACCATGGTGGCGGGATTGAGTTTCTTGAAGGCGTCCCCGAGCGCGGGGACGATGATCTTGGGATCGAAGATCGAACGGGATGTAGCAGCCATGTTAGTATTCGGAGGTTAGAAGAGTTGGCCGGCGTGCATCAGGAAGTGCTCGACCACCGGGCCGAGCGCGAGCGCGGGCAGGAAGTTGAGCGCGCCGATGAGCAGCACCGTGCCGATGAGCAGGATGATGAACGTCCAGCCGTCCACCGGGAACGACCCGGGTCCGGGCGGGATGAGTTTCTTGGCCGCCAGCGAACCGGCAATGGCCATGATCGGCACGATCATGAAGAAGCGGCCGATGAGCGTCGCCATCGCGATGGTCGTGTTGTACCAGGGCGCGTTGGCGCTGATGCCCGCGAACGCGCTGCCGTTGTTGCCAGTGGCCGACGAGAAGGCGTAGAGGATCTCGCTCAGGCCGTGCGGGCCGGTGTTGTTCGTGCCGTCGGTCAGCTTACCCGTGAGGGGATCGGGCGCACCGAAGGTGCCAGTGCCCGCGGCCCAGGCCGAGAACACGAGGATGGACATGGTCAGCACGAGCACGACCAACCCGGCCATCTTGACCTCGAACGCCTGGACCTTCTTGCCCAGGTACTCGGGCGTACGGCCGACCATCAGCCCGGCGATGAACACCGCCAGCAGCACGAAAACCAACATGCCGTAGAGCCCCGCGCCGACGCCGCCGAAGACGACCTCGCCGAGCTGAATGTTGAACAGCGGCACCAACCCGCCAATCGGCGTGAAGCTGTCGTGCATGGAGTTGACCGCGCCGCAGGACGCGTCCGTGGTGATCGTGGCGAACAGCGCCGAGTTGAACACGCCGAAGCGTGTCTCTTTGCCCTCCATGTTGCCGTCTGCCTGCACGACACCGTTGTTGTACAGGTTCGGATTGCCGTCGGCCTCGGCCTTCCACGCGGTGAAGACGCCGGCCAGAAACAGCGCGGCCATCGCGCCCCACACCGCCCAACCGTGCTTCTGGTTCTTGACGGCGCGGCCCAGGTAGTAGGTCAGCGCGCTCGGGATCGCGAAGATCGACAGGATTTGCAGGAAGTTGGACAGTGGCGTCGGGTTCTCGAAGGGGTGCGCCGCGTTGGCGTTGACAAAGCCGCCACCGTTGGTGCCGAGCATCTTGATGGCCATCTGCGAGGCGATGGGGCCTTCCACGATGCTCTGGCTTTCAACGGCCTGGTCCTGCAAGACGGCGTTGCCCGCGGCGTCTTTGACCGGGTTGTTCGACGCGTCGGTCTTGGGCACCTGGATCGTCTGCTTCTCGGTGAGCTGCGCGTTGTCGTACGGCTTGAAATTCTGCGGCGTGCCCTGCGAGATCAGGAACACGGCGTAGACGATGCACAGCGGCAGCAGCAGGTAGTAATGGATCCGCACGAGATCGACCCAGAAGTTGCCCACCGTGCCGCTCTCGTGCCGGGCGATGCCGCGCACCAACGCCGCCGCGATGGCGATGCCGACCGCCGCCGACCAGAAGTTGTGGCTGGCGAGCGCGACCATCTGCGAGAAGTACGACATCGTGTTCTCGCCGGAGTAGGCCTGCCAGTTGGTGTTGGTCGTGAAGCTCGCCGCCGTGTTGAAGGCGAGGTCGGGCGTGATCGCCGTCTTGTTGGACAGCGCGTCGATGATCCCGTGAAAGGGCAGGTGGTCCTGTAAGCGGAGCACCACGTAGGTGAAGAGCATCGTCGCCAGGCTGAAAATCAGCATGGCCACGGTGTATCCCTTCCAACCTTGCTCGCGGCGCGGGTCCACGCGCAGCAGCCGGTAGGTCAGGCGTTCCACCGGACCGAGCACCGGTTCAAGGAAGGTGTTTTTGCCGTCGAGCACCTGAAACAGGTAGATGCCAAGCGGTTTGGTGATGAGCAAAAGGACGCCCAGGTAAAGGGCGAGTTGGAGCCAGCCGGAAGCGTTCATGAGATTAGAAAAGAGGCCGGATCAAAACTTTTCCGGGTAGATCATGGTAAAGAGCAGGTAGACGAGCAGGAGGACGGCGATGCCGCCGATGATGGTAGTTCCCATAAGAGTTGATCTGATGTTAGATTTTGCCGCACCACCACACGTAGGCGATGGAACCGAAAAAGAAGCCGACGGTGGCCAGAAAATAGATGAGGTCTAGCATGGTGAAAGAAGCCTGGGCTTAGGGATTAACGAACTGGCAGGAAGAACCGAGTCAGAACGGCACCACGAAGTCGATGCCGCCGGTGAACTGATGATGTTGGGTGGAGTCGGTGAAGGGACCCGAGCCGCTGATGACTTGGTCGTAGCGGAGTTCCGGCCGGATGAGCAGGTGGTCGAACGGCTTGATCTGCACGCCCACCGTGAACTCCGTGTAAGTAGTCCCGGCGGTGCTGGGCGCGCTGACGGTGCGCGGGTCGAGGTTGTCGAGGATGCCGCGCTCGGAATTGTCGTAGTCGTCGTTGGCGGCGAACTGGAGGACGAACGCGTTGTCGTCGTCGCGGAAGATCTCGCCGCGCACGGCCGCCGTCAGGTACTTGTCGACCTGGTAGGTAAACGTCTGGGAGACGCCGTAAGCCTGCGCGTGCAGACCGTCATCCTGGAGGTAGTCGGTGTCCGTCAGCGAGGTAAACGCGTCCGTGATCTTCCAGGTCAGGTTGACGTTGTTGTAGTAACGCAGCGCGCTGCGGGCGTTGAGGGTGTTGAAGCTCCCGTTGCCCTTGAGGACCGGCACCAGGTGGAAAACGTCCGGGTTCTCGGGTCCGATGGCCGTGTTCGCCGCCAGGACGATCTTGCCGCCCAGGAGCGTCACGGTGAAGCCCGCCAGGCCGCTGGGCACGCCGTTCGGATCGTCGAGCAGGCCGACGTTCGCCCCGCGCGTGACGCCGCCGTACACGTCGAGGTACTGGTTGACGTGCACGGTCGCCACCCCGCCGAGGTGCTGGAAGGGCACGCCGAAGTTGAAGATGTAGCTGTGCGAGTAGAACGCGTTGCCGGTCGGATAGATCGTCTCGACGGATTGCGGGCTGGCAAACTGGCCCAGCTTCAGGTCCACACCACCGGAGGTCAGGATCGGGAAGTGCAGGTTGCCGTAGGCTTCGACGACCGACACGCTGTTGCGGTAGTGGGTGAGGTTCTCGAACTCTCCGGTCGGCGTGACGTAGCGGGCGTCGCTGCCGTACAACGCCTGGAACTTGAAGCCCCAGTCAAACTTGCCGGGTTCCGGCACCAGCGCGCGCTCGGCGGTGAACGTCGCCTGGTTGAGCAG
Source organism: uncultured Chthoniobacterales bacterium (assembly GCA_964245035.1). Taxonomy (GTDB): domain Bacteria; phylum Verrucomicrobiota; class Verrucomicrobiia; order Chthoniobacterales; family SZAS-18; genus CAHJWO01. The sequence goes on along the minus strand of CAXTMD010000147.1, from coordinate 1,073 downwards.
TGGCTCGGCGTTGCGGTCGTCAAAGAGCCGGCCGAAGAGTTGATTGTCGTTGGGACCGCCGGTGCTGGCGGTGATCCCGGCATCCAACAGGTAGGAAAACTTGACGCGGGACTCGGCCTTTTTTTCGACGACCGCCTTCTTGTCTTTGGCGTCGTCGTTCTCGCCGGCCAGCAGCGACGACGCACAGCAGAAGAGGCCGGCGGCGATTCGCAGCGCGCCAGGGATCGGCCGCGACGGACAGCCAAACGATGGAAACGAGGTTTGCATGGAGGTCAGGAGATAAAGCGAGGGAAGTGGAGACGGATATCCTCGTGGCGAACCACGAGCGGGCATGGATATGGCTTGGAGCGTCAGGGTTTCACCCCGAGACTCAGAGCTTCCTGGCTGCTGCCGAAGTTGAACAACTCGTAGATGCGCCGCATGTTCTGCTGGGCGGCGGGATGGCTGGAGTCCAGCTTGATCGCTTGGCCATAAGATTTCTTCGCGGCGTCGTAGTCGCCGGCGATCTCGTGCAACACGCCCTGAAGGTTGTGCGCGTCGGGGGAGCGTTCGCCGATCTTGAGGGCCTCGGCGACCATGCGCCCGGCCGTGGCGAAGTCTTGCAGGTTGATGAGCCGCTTGGCCTCGCGCAGAAAATCTTCCAGGCTGCCCAGCTCGACGAGCCCGGCCGGTGCCCGGTGGCGGCCGACGATCTCGGCGACGATCCGGCGCAGGGCGGCGGGTTCGATGGGTTTTTCCAGGAAGTCGATGGCCCCGAGCTTCATGGCCTGCACGGCGTTGCGGATGCTGCCGTAGGCGGTGATCATCAAGGTCGGCGTGCGGATACCCCGCTGGCGCATGGCCGCGAGCACGTCGAGGCCGCTGGCGTCGCCCAGGCGCAGGTCGAGGACCACCAGGTCGTACCGCTCTGATTTGAAGCCCTCCATGGCCTCGTCCAGCGAGGCGGCTTCCTCGACCTGGTAACCATCGGTTTCCAGCGCGGTCCGAAACGTCAGCCGGATCGTGCGCTCGTCGTCGATGACAAAGATTTTGGCGTGGTTCATGACACAGTTTTGTATGAGGCGCCGCTCAGG
>CAXTMD010000146.1:6534-10469 GCA_964245035.1 uncultured Chthoniobacterales bacterium | reverse complement strand
GGGCGGTTCACCTACGCCGGTGCTTGTCGCCCGGAACGACACACCGGTGCCGCGGGCAGCGGCGGTCACGCCCACCCCTGCCTCGGTCGTCAAAGCCACCGAGAGCAACGGTGTTTCGCTCCAACCGTTCCTCCAGGCGCCGTCCGCCAACGTCACACCCGCGGCCGGTGCGCCGACGCCTGCGGCAGCGGACAAAACCCGGACATGGCAGACCTACGCGCCGGGACAGCAACCTCCCGGCCAACAGGTGCGCGCGGGTGAACTGACCTCGTTCCACGAACACGGCGGTCTCAACGGGGCGACCGTTTACCTCGACGGGCAGTTCACGGTGCGCGCGGTCGGCGAGAACAAGAGCAAGGGCATCAAGAACGCCGTGCTGCGTTCCAACGTGGAGAGCAACGTGCGCGTCATCGTGGAATATCCCGCCGACCGCCCGCTGCCGGCGCAAGGCAGCGAAATCAGCCGCGACGAACAACGGCCGTTCCAGATCACCCACATCCAGGCAACGCCGGACGGTACGCTGAACGTCTACGCGCGCGAGATCATGGACTGATCTCGGCCTCGGCAGGGACTGATCCGTTTGCGGTTCGGCTTACCGTTGGGCGGCTGTTACTTCTTCGAGCACCTTGCCGAGTTCGGTCATCTGGTACGGCTTGGCGATTGCCCCGGTGAACCCGTGACTGCGGAAGTTGGCGATCACCGGATCGTTGGAATACCCGCTGGAAACGACCGCCCGCACCCCCGGATCGAGCGCACGCAGCCGCTGCACGGTCTCGTAGCCGCCCATGCCTCCCGGCACAGTCAGGTCGACGATGACCGCGTCAAACGGCGTCCCGGCCGAACGCGCTTCCTGGAAACGCGCGAGCGCCTCCTCGCCGTTCGCCGCGCAGGTGACCTCGTAGCCGAGGTATTCGATCATTGTGCCGACGAGTTCCTGGAGCACCGTTTCGTCGTCCATGAACAGGATGCGCCCCCTCCCAGTGCTGGCTTTGCCCGCACGTGTGTCGGCGGGCAGCACGTGCTCACCCGCCACGGCCGCCGGCTCCGGCGAGGCGGCCGGCAGGTAAATGTGGAAGGTCGTGCCCGCGCCCAATTCGCTTTCTACCTGCATGGTTCCCTCGTGCTTGTTGATGATGGAGTAAGCGGTGGCCAGCCCAAGTCCGCTCCCGGTGTGCTTGGTGGTGAAGTAAGGGTCAAAAATCCGCACAAGGTGCTCCGGTGCAATTCCCGTGCCGGTGTCCCGCACGGTCAGGCGCACGTACGGCCCAGGCTCCAGCGTGGCCAGCGGACCTTCGCGGCCGACGAGGACGTTGCGCGCTTCGACGTACAGGTTGCCACCCTCCGCCGAAGCCTGCACGGCATTGATGACGAGGTTGTTGATCACTTGGTGGAACTGGCTCCGGTCCACCTCGACCGGCGCGAGGTCCTCGGGCAAATCGAAGCAGCAGCGCAGGCTCGAGCCGTGCAGCGCGAACTCCACGCCCTCGCGCGCCACCTCGCGCAGGGATTCGACCTGCCGCTTGGGATGGCTGCCCTTGGCGAAGGTCAGGAACTGGCGGGTCAGGTCGGTCGCGTACAGGCACGCCTTCTCGATGGAGCCGATCACCGGCGGCACGGGCGACATCGTCGTCTTGGCCAGCGAGACGTGGCCGAGGATGGCCGTCAGGATGTTGTTGAAATCGTGCGCGATGCCGCCGGCCAGCAGGCCGACGCTTTCCAGCTTAGAAGCCTTCTGGCGTTCCTCCTCCAGCTTGTGCTCGCTGGTCATGTCGCGGAACACCATCACGAGGCCGCTGATCAGGCCGTCCTCGTGCCGTCGGATCGGCGCGGCCGTCAGGGACAACGCGCACTCCCGGCCGTGGCGCGAGCGCAAGCTGATCCGGTGGGTCAGTTCCACGACGCCGCCGTGGCGCAGCACACGGGTGACCTCCTCGTGGCACGGCCGCGCGCCGGCACCCGCGCGCAGTTGCAGGACCTCCGCCAGCGGCCGGCCGGCGGCTTCTTCCTGGGTCCAGCCGGTCAGTTCCTCGGCCACGCCGTTGAGGAGCGCGATGCGGCCGCGCACATCTGTGGTGGCCACCGCCTCGCCGATGGAGCGCAGCGTCGTGGCGAGTTGTTCCTTCTCCTCGGCAAGACGCTGCTGCGCTTGGTGGCGCTCTGTCACGTCGCGCAGCGTCACGATGATCGCCTGCGTGCGTCCCCAGGGCACCCGGCTCGCCTGCAGATCCATCGGGCACGCCGAGCCGTCGAGCCGCAAAAACCAGCCCGAGTAGAACACCGATCCCTCGGCGCGCACCTGATCGAGGATCGCGCCGGCCATCGCGCGGCCATCCTCCGGCCACAAGGCTTCGAAGGGCTGGCCCGACAGCCCGAGTTCGTCGTAGCCCATGACCGTCGCCACCGCCCGGTTGACGTGCAGGATGTCGCCGTTGCCGGAGTCGAGTACGAGCATCACGTCGAGGTACTCGCGAAACACGGCCTGGAACTTCTCTTGCAGTTCCAGAAGCGCCTTCTTCGTGCGGGCGCGTTCCTGGCGCTCGGCCGCCTCGCGCAACTCGCGCTCGATGGCGGGCACGAGGCGCGTGAGGTTGGACTTCATCAGGTAATCGCTCGCCCCGGCGCGCATCGCCGCGACGGCGGTTTCTTCTCCGATGGAACCCGAGATGATGATGAAGGGCAGGAAAGCGGATTGCTCGCGCAGGGTGCGCAGGGCGCGCAACCCGTCGAACTGCGGCATCGCGTAGTCGGAGAGCACCACGTCCCAGTGGCCCTCCGCCAGCGCGGCGTCGAGGTCCTCGGCGGTCTGGACACGCCGCCAGTCGGGTTCGTAGCCGCTGCGGCGCAACAGGCGCAGGACCAGCGCGGCGTCATCCTCGTTGTCTTCGACCAGCAGGACGCGCAGGGGCTGCTTGGCTCCGCCGCCGCTACCAGTTTCGGCGGCGGGAAGGTCCCGCGTGCGTTCGGCCCCGTAGCCGACGGGCGGGTTGGTGCTGGAGGGGATCATGCGTTGCGCGGAGGATCCTCGTTCAGGACGAGCCAGTACAGGCCGACCTGCCTGACCGCCTCGACGAACTGGGTAAAATCGACGGGCTTGCGGATGTAGCTGTTCGCCCCCAGCCCGTATCCGGTGACCAAGTCCTGGTCTTCGCGCGAACTCGTCAGGATCACCACCGGCAAACAGCGCGTGCGGGTATCGCCGCGCAGTTGCCGGAGGACTTCGAGGCCATCCAAGCGCGGCAGCTTGAGGTCGAGCAGGGTGACGGTCGGCCGTTGGGTAGTGTCGCGCCCGGCGTGTACGCCCCGGCCAAAGAGGTAGTCCAGGGCTTCGACTCCGTCACGGACCACCTGGACCTGGTGGCGGACGCCGTTGCGCGCCAGCGCGCGCAACGTCAGCGCCTCGTCGTCAGGATTGTCTTCTACCAGCAGGATGGACTTCGCCGCTTGTCCGTGGGTGGCAGGCTCGGGGGCGGGGTTCATACAGCGGTGGATTTGGTAGCAGCCTCCACGCCAACCGCCGCCGCCGCCGTGCCCAACGCGCCGCCGACCGGCAGCCGGTCCGTCCCACCCACGAGGGACGCCCCCTCCAGGGTAAAGGAGAACCGCGCTCCCTGTTCGGGTGCAGCCTCAGCCCACACCGTGCCGCCGTGCCGGTGCACGATCCGCTGCACGATGGCCAGGCCGATGCCGCGGCCCGCCGGGAACTCCTCGGCCGGGTGCATGCGCTGGAACGCTCCGAACAACCGGCCGGCGTACTGGGTGTCGAACCCCACCCCGTTGTCGCGCACCTGGTAGACCGCTCCAGCCGGGTGAGCGGGATCAGACGGCAACACGCAGAAGGAAATCTGTGCCTGCACCCGCGGTGCGGTGAACTTCCACGCGTTGGCGAACAGATGCCGCAGCGCTTCCGCGAGCAGCACGCGGTCGGCGGGGGCGCC
>CAXTMD010000146.1:2254-6524 GCA_964245035.1 uncultured Chthoniobacterales bacterium | reverse complement strand
GGTCGCGACCGCGCCCGCCGGAACGTCCCAGCGCACGAGCCGGGTAGGTTCGGAAGCGGCGAGGTCACGCGCGATCTCGCGGGCCAGCGCACTCACGTCCACCGGCTCGGGGCGCAACGATGCGCGGGCCACGCGCGAGAGCGAGAGCAAATCATCGATCATCACGCTCAGCTGCAAGGCACCGGCCCGCACGCGGCGCAGGTAATCGTGAGCCGTCGGGTCAAGGCGGTGGCCATAGTCCTCAGTCAGGGCCTGGGAGAAACCTTCGATCCCGCGCAACGGCGCGCGGAGGTCGTGCGAGACGGAGTAAAGCAGCGAGACGAGTTCGTGCTCGGTCTGGCGTGCGCGAACCTGCGACTGCTGGGATTGCTCCTGCAAAAGCGTGTGCGCGCAGCGCAGCGCCTGTAGTTCGCGCCGCTCGTCTTCAGCCAGAGTGGATTCAGCCTTGCGCCGGCGCGCAAGCACTACCCACAAGAGCCCCGCTGCCAACGCGACGGCAGCGAGGCTGAGCATGAGCGCGGGGGACGGCATCATCAAGGAAGCCATCGGTTGAAAAAAACGGCCCGTCAACTACCGCCGCACCGCTCATTCGACGAATTCCAACTCCACCGGCGCGGGGATGAACCCGTGCTCGCTGGCCGCCCCCAAAAACTCGTGGATGGCCCGGCGGCCGGTGTCGCCGTAGTCGCGCGTGTAATCGTTGACGTACATGCCGATGAAACGGTCCGCGAGCGGCACGTCGAGCCCGCGCGCCAGCGGCATGGAATGCTGCACGGCATCGGCCCGGTGGGCGAGGCCGTAGTCGATGCTCTCGCGCATGATCTGCGAGAGTTCCCGGCGGACCTCCGGGTCGAGGTCCTTGCGCACGATGTTGCCGCCGAGCGGCAGCGGCAGGCCGGTCTTGTTCTTCCACCACTCGCCGAGGTCCACGATCTTGGTGAATCCGTCCCGCGCGTACGTGAGCTGGCCTTCGTGGATGATGAGTCCGGCGTCCGCCTCCCCGCTCTGGACGGTGTCGAAAATCTGGTCGAACGGCACGACGACGTGCTCGAAGTCGGCCATGTAGAGGCGCAGCGACAAGAACGCGCTCGTCTTGAGGCCAGGCACGGCGATCTTGCGCGGCTTCAGCCACTCGATAACCGCCGCCTGGTCGCCCGCGCGCACGGCTTCGGGGATGTCGCCGCGGCGGCTGTCCGCGATGACCATGGGGCCGTAGCCATCGCCCATGCTCGCGCCGTTGGGCAGCAGGCAATACTTGTCGAGCACATAGGCGCACGCGCCGAAAGAGATGGCCGAGAGGTGTAACTCCCCACGCATCGCACGTTGGTTGAGCGTTTCGATGTCCTGGAGAGTGTGCACGAACTCGTAGCCGCGCGTGTCGATCTTGTGCGCCGCGAGCGCGTAGAACATGAAGGCGTCGTCCGGATCGGGCGAATGGCCGAGGGTGATGACTTTGGGGCGGTCGATGGGCATGGCACCGGCAACTTACCCCGTTTGGCGAGGGGCTCAAATGCGCGGAGTGACGTGGTGGTTATCAAAGGACACTTCGGCAAGAACTTTCTGTCATCCTGAGGCGAGTGCTGCGAGCCGAAGGACCTCGCCGAAAAGTACCCACTTGCCTCCTGCTTGCGGCGGGAGCAGAGGACTACCGGCGGGTCAAGCGAAGGACGGATGGCGGGCGAATACCCTGCCGGCGAGGTCCTTCGGCTCGTTGCACTCGCCTCAGGATGACAGAAAGTTTCGGTGACGCGTCACCGTGACAGTCCACAACCCTTGGACCCGAATCAGAATGCCGCCGCCGTCCGCGCTGTACAATTCGCCGGTTCGTTTCTAAGCTGCTGCGCTCCCGTGAACCCCCAGTCGTCCAAGGTCCGCCTGCTGCTCCAGCCCGCCGTGCTCGTCGGCGCGCTGGGGTACTTCGTGGACATCTATGATTTGCTGCTCTTCCAGGTGGTGCGCACCACCAGCCTCCAGTCGCTCGGCCTCCCACCGGCCGACTCGGGACGGCTGCTGCTGAACTGGCAGATGGCCGGCATGCTCGCGGGCGGCATCCTCTGGGGGGTGCTCGGCGACAAAAAAGGCCGGCGGCTGCTGCTCTTCGGCTCCATCGCGCTGTACTCCGCGGCCACCCTCGCCAACGCGTTCGTCAACACATTCGCGGCCTATGCCTTCTGGCGTCTGCTAGCGGGCATCGGCCTGGCGGGCGAACTCGGTGGCTCGGTCGCGCTGGTGTCCGAACTGCTCCCCCGCGAACTGCGCGGCTACGGCACGATGATCATCGCCAGCGTCGGGGTGTTCGGCGCAGTGGTCGCGGGGTTGGTGGCCAAGCATCTCGATTGGCGGGCGGCCTACGCCGTCGGCGGCACGCTCGGTTTCGCCCTCCTGACGTTGCGCGTGGGCGTAGCGGAGTCCGCCATGTTCGAGCGCGCACAGGAGTACGACGAGGTGCGCCGGGGCGATTTCCTGAGCCTCTTCACCAACCTCAGCCGCCTGCGGCGCTACGCGTGCTGCATCCTGATCGGCGTGCCGCTCTGGTACGCCGTGGGTGTCGTGGTGGCCTACTGCCCGGAGTTTGCCGCGGAACTCGGCATTCGGGGCACGGTGACCGCGGGGGACGGCGTGTTGTGGACCTACCTGGGTCTGACCGTGGGCGACTTCCTGACCGGCACGCTCAGCCAACTGCTGCGCTCGCGCAAAAAGGTGGTGGTGCTGGGACTGGTGCTGAGTTCCGTGTTTCTCTGGGCGTACTTCTCGGCGGCCGGGCGCACGGCCGGCACGTTCTACGCCATCATCTTTGGTCTGGGCGTGGGCCTGGGTTACTGGGCGGTGTTCGCCACGATGGCGGCCGAGCAGTTCGGCACCAACCTGCGTGCCACCGTGGCGACGACGGTGCCCAACTTTGTGCGCGGCTCGCTGATCCCCATCAGTTGGCTCTACAGTTCGCTCAAGGGCACGCAGTCGGGCCTGCACGCCGCCGCCGTCACGGGATTCATCTTGATCCCGGTGGCCTTCCTCGCGCTCCTCGGGCTGCGGGAGACGTACGGCGTCGACCTCGACTACGTTGAACTGCCCGAAGGAAGCCATTTCCGCTAAACCACCATGAACATCCTCATCCTCGCCGCCGGCTACGCCACGCGTCTGTACCCGCTCACCCTCAACAAAGCCAAACCGCTACTCGACGTGGCGGGCAAGCCGATGGTCGAGTGGGTGCTCGACAACCTCGCGCCTATCCACGGCATCGGCACGGTTTACATCGTCACCAACAACAAGTTCGCCGCCGACTTCCAGGCGTGGGCCGACGGGTACAACGCGCGTGCGCCGCGGATGAAGTTCAAGATCGTCAACGACCAGTCCACCAGCGACGCCGACAAGCTCGGGGCCATCGGTGACATCCACCTCGTCGTCAACCAGGAAGGTCTGGCGAACGACGATCTGCTTGTGGTCGCGGGCGACAACCTTTTCAGCGAGCCGCTGTCCGACTTCGCCGAACGCGTGCAAGGCCGCGACGCCGTGCTGGCGACCTACGACGTGAAGAGCTTGGAAGCGATCAAGAAGTACAACAATCTGACGCTCGACCCCGACGGCAAAATCACTGCGTTCGAGGAAAAGCCCACGCACCCGACCGGGACGATCACCGGCATCGCGCTTTACTATTTTGCCAAAACAACGGTGCCGCTGTTCAACACGTACATCGAGGAAGGCAACAACCCGGATCAGCCGGGGCGATTCATCCAGTGGCTTTACCCTCGGATGGGTGTGTACACCTACCCGGTCAAGGGTACGTGGTACGACATCGGCAGCAAGGAGACGCTCGACGAAGCGAACGGAATTTTCGAGCAGTTCAGGAAGTAGGTGCGTACCGCCGCCGTGTTTCGCGAGCTGTTATCATCGCGCCATTCTCAAGATGAAACATCCTCTGCTTGCCTGCGTTGTTTTCGGCATGATGTTTTTCTACGCTTGTGCGTCTGCTTTTGGGAGCGACCCTACGGGTTCTACAACCGTGCGCTTTACCACCAATGCAAAAGGTCAAATCGCCTCAGTTGTAGTCTTCAAGTCTGCTGGAAGCGCCAGACTGGATCAAGCCACCGTCGAGTACATCAAGAAGCGTTGGCACGGTCCTCCTAACTCCAGCAAAATGGTCACTTTCAAGTATGTGCTTGGCTCCAAAGCCTAATCACACCCCTACCAGCAAAAAAGGGGCGGCGGGCAACCCCCCCCCCCGTTTAAAAAAAAAAAAAGCCCGCATGGGTAAAAAAACCCCTTGGTAAAA
>CAXTMD010000146.1:0-2244 GCA_964245035.1 uncultured Chthoniobacterales bacterium | reverse complement strand
GGGTTGGCGGCGTGTGCGAACGGGGCGAGCACCGCCGCGCACAGCACGGTCGGGCAAAGGGCACGGAGGGAAAGGAGGGGCATCGGCGTTTGGGAGTATTGAAGCGTATGGACGCGCATCAATAAGCTACTGCGATGCCAAAAAGCAGGACGGGAAGCATTTCGCTCCCCGGTGCAAAACCGAATCGGAGGATTTCCCTCGTGCTTAACGCTTGGAGAACTGGAACCGCTTGCGCGCGCCGGGCTGGCCGCTCTTCTTGCGCTCCTTCATGCGCGGATCGCGGGTCAGCAATCCCTCGATTTTCAAGCTGGGACGCAGGGTCTCGTCCGCCAGGATCAGCGCGCGCGAGACCGCCAGTCGCACCGCGCCGGCTTGGCCGTTGATGCCGCCGCCGCTGGCGTTGACCGTTACGTCGTACGTCTTGCTGGCGTTCACGACTTCCAGCGGCTTGAGCACCGTGGTCTGGAGCGGACGGGTCGGGAAGTATTCCTCGAACGAGCGGCCATTGATCTTGATCTGGCCGGTGCCGGCCGTCATGCGGACGCGGGCCACCGAGGTCTTGCGGCGGCCGGTGGCGACAAACGAGTTTTCTTGAGCCATAGGAGGGAAAAAATCAGATGGTGGTCGTGGCCGGCTGCTGAGCCGCGTGCGGGTGCTCCGCGCCGGTGTAGACCTTCAGCTTCGTATAGACCGAGCGCCCGAGGCGGTTGTGTGGGATCATGCCGCGCACGGCGCGCTCGACGAGCAGTTCCGGGTGGCGGCCCCGGCGCGACTTGACGTTCTCGCTCTTGTGACCGCCGACGTAGCCGGAAAAACTCGTGTAGACCTTGTCCTCTTCCTTCTTGCCGAGGACGGCGACCTTCTCCGCGTTGATGACGATCACGAAATCGCCCGTGTCCACGTGCGGGGTGAAGATCGGCTTGTGCTTGCCGCGCAGCAACACGGCGGCCTTGGCGGCGACCCGGCCGAGGGGCTGGTCAGCGGCGTCGATGAGCCACCACTTGCGGTCGACTTCGGTGGCTTTGGCAGAAAACGTTTTCATGGGAGCAGGTCCGCAGCAATGCGAGGGCGGCAAATTAGGGGGAGCGCACGGCGGTGTCAAACGGGTTTTGCAACTTTTCCGCGTGCGGACGGATCGCGCGTCCTTCCGTCTTGATTTCGATGAACCAGACGGGAAAGGTGTGCGCCAAGTGAAGGTCAAACCGGAGAAGCCCGCCGTCTCCCCGTCCCCTGCCGCCTGGTCGGAAGTGCTCGACGAGCAAGGCCGACCGCGTCCGGCCTACGCCCCGCTGCTGGACCGCATCAGCCGCCTGCCGCGCAACGAACTGCAACTCGTCGACCAGCGCATGGAAGCCGCCATGCGCGAGTTGGGCGTCACCCTCGACCTCTCCAAGGACCGCGCCGCCCGACGCAAACCGTGGACCTGCGACGTGCTGCCGCACGTCTTCGGCGGAGAGGAGTGGGCACACGTCACCTTGGGACTGCGGCAGCGGATGCGCGCGTTCGAGGCATTTTTGCGCGACATCTACGGCCACCAGGAAATCCTGCGCCACGGCGTGCTGCCGATCCCGCCGGTGTTCGGCTCCCCGCTTTTCCAGCGTCCCGCCGTCCGCCTGGAAACGCCGCGCGGGCGCTACCTGCACGTCGGCGCCGTGTGCCTGAAGCGCGACTCGGCGGGCACCATCCAGGTCAGCAGCCAGCACTTCGGCCAGGCTCCGGGCATCTCCTACATGGTGCAAAACCGCCGACTGCTCGCGCGTGTTGCTCCGGAGACGTTCTCGGACCTGTCGGTGGCCTCCATCGCCGAGACGCCGATCTCGCTCCTCGAAGCCTTGCGGGACACGGCGGACGTGTCTTTCGGGGAGCCGTTGATCGTCATGCTCACTCCAGGTCCGGGCAACGCGTTCTACAGCGAGCACAGCTTCCTCGCCCGGCGCATGGGCGTGCCGCTCGCCCAGGGCGGCGACCTGCTCGTGCTCGACGATAACGTCTACCTCAAGACCATCGGCGGCCTGGAGCGCGTGCACGTCATCTACAACCGCGTCGCCGACCAGTGGCTGGACCCGCTCGTGCTCGAACGCGGCTCCTTGCTCGGCGTGCCCGGATTGGTCCACTGCATCCGCAAGAAAACGGTCTCGCTCGTCAACGCGCTCGGCAGCCAACTCGCCGACGACCGCGCGCTGCTGGCCTTCGCGCCGCGCATCATCCGGTTCTATCTCGGCGAGGCTCCGATCCTGCCGACGC
>CAXTMD010000145.1:0-10598 GCA_964245035.1 uncultured Chthoniobacterales bacterium | reverse complement strand
GAAGAACACCGAACCGGCAAACGTCGCGCCGAGCACCGTCGGCAGCGTCCCGCCCCAGGGCGCGGGACGGAGCGCCGCGCCGACCATGCCAACGAGCGCAAGCAACACGTAGCGGGCGAGCAGCGGGGCCGCGAAGAAGTCCGCGCCGTAGTGCCAGTCGATCACGAGGTCGGACAGGAGCAGGATGCCCAGGGGGATCACCAGCGCCAGTCGCCGCGGCAGGAACACCCCCGCGCACAGCGCCACCGCCGCCACCGGGCTGAATCCGGCGGTCCAGGTGGAGGCCCCCGCCGACTGCCACGCGAGGAAGATGCGGAACAAGGCGACGAGCGGGATGAGGAAAAGGGCAGGAAGCATGGCTATGGGCTGGATTCTTCCGCAATCCGGCGCCGCGTTCAAGGAACAAGAAACATGGCCGTCAAAGTCTGGACGCGGCGGGCGGCTTCCACTACGATCCGCCGCCATGTTCCAACGTTTCTGCCTCCTTCTGCTGGCCATCGTCGGGTTGCATGCGGCGCTGCCGGTCGTCTGTTCGGCCCAGTACACGCCGACGCCCTCGTTCACCCCGCGCCCGTTCGCCACGCCGACGCCCTACCGCGAACTGACGCCCGAGGAGCGAGAACGCCAGCAGCGCGACGCCGAACAAGCAGGCCGGATTTGCGCCGCCGGCTGTGGCACGATTGTTCTGCTGGCTCTCATCCTGTTGGTCCTCAACATCGCCTTGCTGATCTGGGTGGCGCGCGACGCCCGGGCCCGTGGCATGGACAGCGCAGTCTTGTGGATGTTCCTCGTGATGTTCACGAGCGTGGTCGGACTGGTGATCTACCTGTTCTCGCGTCCGCAAGGGCCGCTGGTGCAATGTCCGCACTGCGGTGGAAAACGGTTGGCAGCCAGCGCCGTATGCCCACATTGCCGCAACGCCTGAGACGGCCGCACCTCTGGCTGGCCGCGCTGGCGCTCCTCGCGCTTTTGGCCGGTGTGGACCTGTGCCGCCGTCCCGAGCGGCAAGTGCTCGCAACGGGTTACGAGAAGGCGGTGGCGGCTTACCAGTGGACGAAGGGTCGGTTGGGATTCGCACCCTGTTGCCGGTTCTACCCGTCGTGCTCGCACTACTCGGCCGAGGCAGTGCGCCGCTACGGTTTGGGAAAAGGGCTGCGGCTTACCGCCAGCAGACTGGAACGGTGCCGCGCCAGCGCTCCGTCGGGAACGTTCGACCCGGTGCCGGACAGCGCAGCCTCATCCCCACCGCTCAACCAACAGCCGTAGTTCTTCCACCAGCGACTCGATCTTTTTGAGATCCTTGCGCCGTCCGGCGAGCGGCTTGACGTCCAAAGTACGCAGGAGGGTGACCATGTCGCGGAGGTCATAAAGTTGGCTGCTGGCCGGGCCGGCCTTGCTCGCCATCGGCTTCCGGTCTTCCGCCGCTGCCTGCTGCTCCCCCGCCCCGGCGACGCGCTCGCGCAGCCGGATGATCTCCATGTCGATGCGCTTGGCGTAGTGCTGTGAGGCGGCGCGGAAGGTCTTGCGCAACGTGTCGAGTTCCTGCACGACCGACCGGTACGGCGAGGCCTGGGACGTGTCGGCCAGCAGGGCGTTCGAACCGCGAGCGGCGGACTCCTTCTTCATCACGTCAACAAGGGGCAGGAGGTGACGCGTGGTGCTGGCGCAACCACCCTTTCCGTGCGAATGAATGCCACGTCTTCCAAGACACCTTCTTCGCGGCCGCGTTCACCTTTGCGGCTGCGAAAATTAGGAAATTTTCGTCGCTTCGCGTTCCCCACTGGTCATGTTCACCTTTCCAAAGATCTACGACGTGCTCGTGATCGGTGCGGGTCACGCTGGGATTGAGGCCGCCCTTGCCGCCGCCCGCGCGGGCTGCGAGACGGCCATGCTCACGCAGAACCTCGATTCCATCGGCCAGATGTCGTGCAACCCGGCCGTCGGCGGACTGGCCAAGGGGCACATGGTCCGCGAGATCGACGCGCTCGGCGGGATCATGGGCTTGAACACCGACGCCACCGCCATCCAGTGCCGCGTGCTCAACGCCTCCAAGGGGCCGAGTGTGCGCGGGCCACGTTCGCAGTGCGACAAGAAGGCGTACCAGTTTCGGCTCAAGGCCGTGTGCGAGTCGCAGGAGCGTTTGGATCTGCACCAGGGCAACGCGGCGCGTCTGGTGCTCAACGCGGCCGGCGACCGAGCCGAAGGCGTCGAGACGGCGCTCGGCGTGCGGCTGCGGGCGCGCACGGTGGTGGTGACCACGGGCACGTTCATGCGGGGTCTGCTGCACGTCGGCCAGCAGAACCAGGCCGGCGGTAGGATGGGCGACGCAGCGAGCACGCTCAGCGACTCCCTACGCGAACTCGGCTTCGAGATCGGCCGCTTCAAGACCGGCACGCCCTGCCGGCTCAACGGCCGGTCCATCGACTTCTCCCGCTGCGAACTCCATCCCGGCGACGACCCGCCACCGGCTTTCTCGTTCTGGCCGGAACGGCTGGCGGAGCGCGGCTCGCACGACCTGTTCACCTTGAACACGTGGTGCGATGGGGTGTTCCACGTGGAACAACTGCCCTGCTGGACTACGCACACCAACGAGCGCACCCACGGCATCATCCGCGACAACCTCGACAAGTCGCCGATGTACTCGGGACGCATCGAAGGCGTCGGCCCGCGCTATTGCCCGTCCATCGAGGACAAGGTCGTGAAGTTCGCAGAAAAGACGAGCCACCAGCTTTTCCTGGAACCTGAGGGACGGCACACGCGCGAGTATTACGTGAACGGGGTCTCCACGAGCCTGCCCTACGAAGTGCAACTGGCGTTCGTGCAAACGGTGCCCGGACTGGAACGCGCGGAGATCATCCGGCCGGGGTACGCGGTCGAATACGACTATTGTCCACCGACGCAGTTGCAACCGACGCTGGAAACCAAGCGGGTCGAAAACCTGTTCTTCGCGGGCCAGATCAACGGCACCAGCGGCTACGAGGAAGCGGCGGCCCAGGGGATCGTCGCGGGGATCAACGCGGCGGGCCGCGCGCTGGGCCGGGGACCATTCGTGCTGGGGCGCGCGGACGCGTACATCGGCGTGCTGATCGACGACCTGATCACCAAGGGCACCAACGAACCCTACCGGATGTTCACCAGCCGGGCCGAACACCGCCTGCTGCTGCGCGCCGACAACGCCGACGTGCGCCTGACCGCCCGCGCGCGGGAGCTTGGCCTGATCGACGATGCCATGTGGGCGCAACATCGCGAGAAGCTGGCCCGGCTCGAGTCCGCACGGAGCTGGACGGCAACCGCCAAGCACGACGGCCTGCGCCTCGACGCCTGGCTGCGCCGGACGGAGAACAGCTGGCGGACGCTGCCGGCCGACGTGCGGCGCGAGGGCGAGTTTTCGGCCGAAGTCTGGGATCAGGTGGAAACCGACCTGCGCTACGAAGGCTACATCCGGCGCCAGGAAGTCGGCGTGGAACGTGCGAGAGGCTTGGAGAGCAAACTGATCCCGCCGGGGATCGACTATGCCTCCATCGGCGGCCTGCGCACGGAGGCGCGGCAGAAGCTGGCGCTCATCGCCCCGGCGAACCTCGGCCAGGCGAGCCGCATCAGCGGCGTGACGCCGGCGGACATCGCGCTGCTGGCGGTCTGGATGGAGCGTGCAAGGTAGGGGGTTGCTCACCTCAGACGGTCTGCCACCTCGAAGAGGCGCCCCGCGGAGTCTTCCCAATTCCATCCGCGCACGAACTCCCTCCCCGCTTCGCCCATCCGCACGCGCAGCGCTTCGTCTTCCAGCAGCCGCCGGATCGCCACCGCCAGTCCGGCGAGATCATCCTCCGGCACGAGGAACGCGGTCCGGCCATCGACCACCGCCTCGCCTACACCGCCGGAACGAAACGCCGCCGCCGGTTTCCCGTAGAACGCCGCTTCTAAAAACGAGATGCCGAAACCCTCGACGCTGCGCGGCAGGGTCCGGCTCGCCTGTGCGTAGAGCGTGCACGCCGCGTATGTCTGCGCGAGTGCGTCGTCGTCCAGCGCCCCGAGGAACTCGCACCGCACGCCGCTTGCGCGGCACACCTCTGCGATCTCCGCCCGGTAAGCGGCCTCCCCTACCCCGACGGTCTGGTAAACCACACGCGCGCGCAACGTCTCGGGCAGCAGCGCCAGCGCCCGCGCCACTTCCCGCTGTCCCTTGCGCGGGTGCAACCGGGCGACCGTCAGCACACGCCATCTTCCGTCGCCCCGATCCGCGCCGGCCTCCGCCCGGCCCACAAACGCCGCCGGCAAAGCACAGGGTGCCACCACGATCTCCGCGCCGGCCGGCAACAATCCGCTCGCCTTCGCCGCCGCCGCCGTGTACCGCGAGCAGGCCCCGAAAGCCCCGGTTCGGGCGTAGGATCTCCGCGCCAGCCAGCGCCAGAGCCGGCTGCGCGAGAACCGCAGCACCTCCGAACCGTGGAAAAACACGAGCGTCCGCCGCGCCGGAACGATTCCGAGCAGATCGAACCAGAAGAAAATCATCTGTGCGCCAACGCTCATCACCAGCACGGGGCGTTGGCGCAGTTCGCGCCGCCGCCGCCACCAGCCACGCGCCAGCGACCACAGCCCGCGCGGCGTCAGGCGGCCGCTCGACCGGAACCAGGCCACCGCGGGGTCGTTCCCCCGCGCGCTGTGACGATCCGCCGCCCACACCTCCACGCCGAAGCCCAACCGCCGGGCGGCCGTGGCCGCTTCGTGGACATAAACCGCCACCCCGCCGCGGAAAGGCAGATACTCGTGGGTGGCGATGACGAAAGAGCCGTCAGGTTTCACAAAATTCCTGTCCTACCGTTTGCCATGCGTGAGCAAAAACAGTACACAAGGAAGGACGCACCGCACGGCGGACGCGGACGAAATCTGACCCTGCCCCGCCGGTTTTCGTTCCCCGCTTGAGTCTTTCCCCTCCATCCTGTAAATCATCGCCGCATGTCCGCACCGACTGAGCAAGAACTTCAAAACCTCCGGACCGCCCTGAAGCGTTGCAGCCCGGAAACGGTGGAGGCGGCCATCCGCTTCCGCACCACCCACGATCTGGGCGCGTTGCCGACCGTGGTTTATGGCATCATCGAACGCCACCTGCCGCCAGAGAACACCCGCAGCCTGGCCGACGCCGGCGACGACACGCGGCTCATCGAGGATCTGGGCATCGACTCGCTGACCCTCCTGGAGATCGTGCTGACCATCGAGGAAACCGTCGGCATCTCGGTCGAGAACGAGGAACTGCGCGACATCCGCACCCTGGGCGAGGTGAAGAGCTTCATCGTGCGCAAGATTTCGGCCGGCGGCACCGAGACGGTGGAACCCGCCGCCAAGACCAAGCGCTACAACCGCGACGAAATCCTCGCCCGCTTGCCGCAGCAGTTGCCCTTCTTCTTTCTCGACGAGGCCGAGATCGACGGCGACACCGTGCGCGCGCGCTACCTCGTGCGTGGCGACGAGTCGTTCCTGGAAGGCCACTTCAAGGACAACCCGATCATGCCGGCGGCCATCATCTTCGAGGCCATCGGGCAGGCGGCCTGCCTGTGGGTGCTCGACGTGGCGCCGGAGCAACTCCACACGCAACTCCAATCCAACGAGGTCCTCTTTGCGTCGATGGAAGCGGCGCACGTCTACCGCCCAGCCCGGCCTGGCGACCGGATCGAGATGGAGGCAACGATGGTGCGTCTGCGTGCGCCGTTGGCGATCTTCCGCGGCGCGGCGACGTTGCGCGGCGAACGGCTTGCCCGGATCGAACACCTCACGCTGGCGTTTGGTCAGGAGGTCACCGGACACTTGGACGCGCCCGAGCCGGCCGCGACCGACGAGGCCGCGACATCAGCGCGGGCGTAGGTCTCCGGGCGTGTCCTCAAATCTCTCTCTGTCATCCTGAGGCGAATCTTACGGGTCGAAGGACCTCACCGGAAGGTGCACGCCCAACCTTTACCCATGGCCAGTTGTAGCCTCTCTATCTCTGGCGTCAGGCGAGTGGCACGCGGGTACTCCGCAGCGAAGTCCTTCGACCCGTAAAACTCGCCTCAGGATGACAGAAGGCTCAGGGTGGCGCGTGTTCCGTGGCGGGTGACAGCGCCTCGCGCCGCGCAAATCGGGGTGGCGTCGGACACCGGGTTGGCGGAAGGTACCGCCTCATCTATGAAGCGCGCCGTCATCACCGGGTTGGGGTTCATCACCAGCATCGGCAACAGCCGCGCGGAGGTCAGCCGCAGCCTCCGCGAAACCAGAACCGGCGTCGAACTCTTCTCTGAGTTCGCCGACGATCCCAACATCCCCGTCAAGCTGGCGGGCACGGTCAAGGAGTTCTCCTTTCCGACGACCGAGTTCGAGGATTGGACCTTTCCCTCGCACTACAAGATCGGGCGCGAGACCCTGCGGCCCATGACGCCAAATGCGCTCTATGCGTACTTCGCTATGCGCCAGGCCATCGACGACGCGCGGCTCTCGCCCGAGCAGGTGTCCGATCCGATGACGGGATTGATGTGCGCGAGCGGCGGTTCGATGTGGATGGCTTACAGCAGCCTGGACACCATCGTCAAACGCGGGGTCATGAAGACGCCGCCGATGTCCATCATCAACTCGATTCCGGGGTCGCTCTACATCAACCTCGTGCCGGCGTTCCGGATCAAGGGCGCGAGCTTGGGGCTTTCCAGTGCGTGTTCCTCGTCGGCGCATGCCCTGGGTCTGGCGACGGACCTCATCCGCACCGGGCAGCAGAAGCGGGTTTTCGTCGTCGGCGCGGAAGACTGCAACAAGTTTTCCATCCTGCCCTTTGCCACCGTACGGGCGCTGAGCGTGCAGACCGACCCGGAGAAATCGCCATGCGCGTTCGACAAGAAGCGCGATGGCTTCGTGGGCACCGGCGGCGCGGCGGTGCTCGTCGTCGAGGAACTCGAACACGCCCAGGAGCGCGGCGCGGACAACATCTACGCTGAGGTGCTCGGCTGGGGGCAGGCGTCGGACGGCTACAACGTGCTCGCGCCCGACCCCGGCGGCGACGGGCTTTCGCGCGCGATGACGGCTGCGCTGGCGGACGCCAAGATCCGCACGGACCAGATCGAGTACATCAACGCGCACGCCACCTCGACGCCGTTCGGCGACGTGTCGGAGATCAACGCCATCAAGAGCGTGTTCCCCGAGGGTGGGCGGCCGCTGGTCTCCTCCACCAAAAGCCTGACGGGCCACGGTCTCTCGCTCGCCGGCGCGATGGAGGCGGCTTTTTGCTGCGTGAGCCTGCGGGAGGGTTTCGTACCCGTGTCCGCGCACATCACGGAGCTGGACCCGATGTGCGAGGGGGTGCCGGTGATCACGAAGCCGGTGGACCTCGCTCCAAAAATCTTGATGAATAACTCCAGCGGCTTTGGCGGCACCAACGTGGCGACGGTGCTGCAAAAGTGGGGGGCGTAGAACGTTGGCATGTCTGCCAAGCGTGTTTTCCTCACCGGTGCGAGTGCCGGCATCGGCCTGGCGACGGCGCGTGCGCTTGCGGCCGCGGGGTGTGAGGTGTGGGGAACGTCGCGCGACGTGAGCCGGCTGCCGGTGGACCTGCCAGGATTTCACCCCGTCGCGCTCGACTTCAACGATCTCGCCACGGTAGAAGCCGTCTTCCGCCGCGCGCTCGCGGACGCGGGCGGGAGGTTCGACGCCGTGGTCAACAACGCCGGTGGCGGCTGGTTCGGTCCGGGGGCTGAGATCCCGCTGGACGAACTCCAGGCGCAGTTTGGCGCGCTCGCGTTCGGCCCGATGATGCTCATCCGGCTGGCGATGCCGACGCTGCGCGCGCGTCCCGGCGGGCTGGTCATCAACGTCACTTCGCTCGCGGCGCGGCTGCCGCTGCCCTTTGGCGCGGCGTACAGCGCGGCCAAGGCGGCGCTGAGCGTGTTCACCGCCGCCCTGCAAATGGAGGAATCCGCTCCCACGCGTCCGGGGGAACACCGCGTGCGTTTTGTCGATCTGCAACCGGGTGACATCAACACAGGCTTCAACCGCGCGATGCGCTACTGGCGCGGCCTGGATGACCCGGCGGACCCGGTGGCGGCGGCGGTGCGCGGCTCGCTGGAGGCCAGCGACCGGAGCATGGCCGGCGCGCCTTCCCCGCAGCAGGTGGCGCGGGCGATCTGCCGCCTCGTGGCACACCCGCCGACGGCTGCCCGGCGGGCGTTGCGGACGGTGGGCAATGTCTGGCAAGCGGTCGGAGGGCCCCTGGCCTACCGCTTCCTGCCGCGAAGGCTCCTGCTCTGGACCGTACGCAAGAACTGCGGACTTTGACGGTGGCTTTGTTCCATGTGGAACAAAGCCCTCATAGCTCCATCCGGCCGCCGGCGGTCTGGTGCCGGCCGCCGATCTCGAACAACTCCCCCGCCTCACCCAAACCGAAGGGGGGCATGTTGTGGTAGATCACCTCGTAGCGGCCCGCTTCGACGCGGTACGTCTCGTGAAAGATGCCCACGTCGCCGCTGTCGCCGACGCTCTTGCGAAAACGGTTCCAGGCCGGCAGGTGGGTGAGGTCGGAGCGGCGCGCGTACTCGGTCAACGCCTCGAACGAACGCCAGTATTGCTGCACCATGAGCGTGCGCCCTCCAAACCAACTGCGCGCGCCGAGCAAGCCCATCTCAGGGTGACGCCGCAGTTCGTCGAGCATCCGCGGCATGGCGCGGGCGACCGGAAGCCACTTGTGTACCTTCCAGAGCCGGTTGATGCGCATGCCGATGAGGAACACGCAGAACGGCCCTTCCAGACGCGCGGTCATGCGCTTGGCGTGGATCATCATGACGCGGCAGCCGATTTGACGGTGCGCAGGGCACCGCTCGTCTGCACCGCACGCCACAGCAGGTAAGCCGCTCCGGCGACAAAGGGCAAGAGAAGCCAGCCGCCGTAGGGGAAGTTCTTCAGAGACATCAGGGAGATCACTCCGCCTATGACCAGCACGAGCAAGGCGACAAAGACCCGGGACACGATGCCGGAGTGGGTCGTGATGCCGGTAGTGGCGTTGCGCACGGCATCGGCGTACAGAGTGGCACGCCAGGAACGACCGGCGACAACTACTTGGTCGCCGTCGGAGATCGACAAAGGGGAACTACTGGAAAATAGCACCTGCCGCTGTTCGATTCGGAACAGCGCGGTGTACGTGGTGCTCACGGAACCGTTGTTCCCGCCGCCGCTGACGCGGCTGGTGTTCTGGCAATGGCTGGCGGTGCCCTCGGCGGTTTCCATGCGGCACGCGGCAGCCTACCGGACCAACGCGGACCCGCGCGAGCCTAAATCGCCGGGGCGGTGCCGAACTCCTCGCGCACGATCTCGAAGGCCGCGTCGGCCGCCTGGAGGGTTTCCTCGATGTCCGTGGCCGTGTGGGCCGAGGACAGGAACCAGTTGTGGTGCGGATGGAAGAACACCCCGCGCTTGACGGCCTCGCGGCAAAACGTCTGGTTGCGGAAGAAGTTCGTCTCTTGGGCGAAGGACAAAAACGGCATGGCATCCGCACCCGTGTAGCGGATCGGCAGCCCGTGTTTGGCGGCGAGGTGTTCCATGCCCTCGCGCAGGGTCGCGCCGACCCGGGCGAGTTGCGCGGGTACGTCCTCGCGTTCGATCACGTCCAGGCAGGCCATCGCAGCGGCCATGGGCACGGCGTTGTTCCAGAAGGAACCGGTGAGGAACACCTTCCCGGCGGCGCGCGCGAGTTCTTTGCGGCCGAGCGCGGCGGAGAGCGGGTGGCCGTTGGCGATGGCTTTGGAGAAGCAGATCAGGTCCGGCTCGAAGCCGAAGAAGCGGTGCGAACCGCCCAAGTGCAGCCGGAAGCCGCAACGCACGTCGTCGAGGATCAGGACCGCGCCCTCACGGCGGCAAGCGGTCTCGATGCCCTTGAGGAACCCGGGTGCGGGCAGCGCGCTGTCGCCGAAGGCCGGATGGTGGAACGGCGTGAGGATCACCCCGGCCACCTGGCCGCGGTGGGTTTTGAGCAGGCGCTCGAAAGCATCGAGGTCGTTCCACGGGAAACCGTGGATGTGCATGTAGTCCTCTTCGATCAGGCCGCCGTGTCCCGGCGTACACCAGGCGTGGCTGCCGTGGTACGCGCCTTGGACCATCAGGATTTTCTTGCGGCCGGTGTGTTCGCGCGCGACCTGGAGCGCCCAGGTGGTCATGTCCGAGCCGTTCTTGCCGAACACGGCCCACGCGGCGAAATCGACGAGGGAGACAAGGCGCTCGGCCAAATCCACCATCAGCGGCGTCGGGTGGTTGAAGCAATCGCCGCGCTGGCGCTGCGCCTCGGCGGCGGCTTCGACTTCCGGGTGCTTGTAGCCGAGGACCAGCGGGCCGTAGCCGCAGAGATAGTCGATGTACTCGTTGCCGTCGGCGTCAAGGTAGCGGCTGCCCTCGCCGCTGACGGCGTAGTACGGCGAGGCCATCGGCAGGGTGGCCGCCGGATTGGTGTGCCCGTAGATACCACCGGGGATGACTTGCGCGGCGCGCTCGAACAAGGCGAACGACTTGGAGAAGGAACGGGACATGGCCGGGTATACTACCCCGCCGCGCCGCTGAACGCCATCTTTGGCGCATCGCTCACGGTGCCCGCCGGCTTCAGG
>CAXTMD010000144.1:955-10652 GCA_964245035.1 uncultured Chthoniobacterales bacterium | reverse complement strand
CACGCGTTCCGGCTGGCGCTGCCGTGGCTGCTGGGCAGCCTCGCGGCGACGATGGCGACGCTGATCGGCCAGGTGCCCGCGTGGACGCTGCTGACCTTTGCGGCGTGCGCGGGCTGGCGGCTGTTTGCCGACCGCCGGGAGCGCGCGCTGCCGTCGATGGGGCTGCGTCTGGTGGTGTTCGTGCCGATGGTGGGTGGATTGTTCATGACCTACCGCGGGCACGTGGACGCCGCCAGCATGCTCGCGTTCCTGGTGGCGCTGATGTCGCTCAAGATTCTGGAGTTGCGTTCAGCGCGCGACTTCACGGTGGTTTCGCTGCTCGGCTTCTTCATGACGCTGAGCGCGTTTTTCTACAACCAGTCCCTCGGACTGTTCGCCTTCCTGTCGGTCACCTTGCTCGCCAACGTGGTGTCGCTCGTGCGCTGCCACGGCGTGGGCCAGGGGCCGGCGGCGGGGCCGTCCGTGCGGCTCGCGCTCGGCCTGATCGGGCAGTCGCTGCCGCTGGTCGTGCTGATGTTCATCATCTTCCCGCGCGTGCAGGGCTCCTTCCTGATGCGCATCAGCAGCCCCAGCGCGGGTCTCACCGGGATGAGCGACCACCTGCAGCCCGGTTCGTTCGGCTCGCTGGTGCAGTCCGACGACCTGGCGTTCCGCGCGCAACTCAACAACGCCAGCGGCACCCTGCCGCAAAACGACCTCTACTGGCGCGGGCTCGTCCTGGAGATCAGCGATTCGAGCATGGCCTGGCGGGGAACGGAGCAGCGGCGCGTGCCGCCCCGTCGTCCGCTGCCGGGCAAAGAGGCCGGGCGGGTGGAGCAGCGCATCACGATCCTGCCGCAGGGCGAGCGGTGGCTCTACGCCCTGGATCATCCGGTGGACGTCCGCGCGACGGCGAACTTCCCGGCGCAGCTGAGCAGCGGCGAGACGGTCCGCAGCGACTCGCCGGTTTACAGCAAGACGGTCTACACGGTGACCTCGGATTTGGCTCCCGAGCCGGCTGCGGCGTTGCCGCCGGAACTCCGCCACTTCTATACGAGAACCCCGCCCGACCTGGGCGAGCGCACGCTGGCGCTCGCGCGCGGCTGGCGTTCGCCCGGGGCGACCGACGAGGCGGTGGTGAACGCGGGCTTGACCTACCTGCGCAACGGCGGGTTTTCGTACACTCTCACGCCCGGTCCGCTGCCGCCCGACCACGCGCTGGATTACTTCCTGTTCCAATCCCGCAAGGGCTTCTGCGAACACTACGCGGCGGCGTTCGCCTGCCTGATGCGTGCGGCCGGCGTGCCCGCGCGCATCGTCGTGGGCTACCAGGGTGGCGAACTGAACACCTGGGGCAATCCGAAGTACTACACGGTGCGCCAGTCGGATGCGCACGCCTGGTGCGAGGTCTGGCTGGATGGCCGCGGCTGGCAGCGCGTGGACCCGACGGCGATGGTGGCGCCCGACCGCGTCAGCTACGGCGCGGAGGGCTACGCCGCGTTGTCCTCGGACTCGTTGCTGGGCAATGACTCGCGTCTGGACCGGCTGCGCAAGCTGAACGCGCCCGGCCCCCTGCGCTGGCTGGGCCACAACGCCCTCCAGGCCTGGGACAGCCTCGACCAGCAGTGGAACCTCCTCGTGCTCGGCTACGATCAGGAGCAGCAACTCAACGTGCTCCAGCGGCTCAGCCTAGGCGACCTCGACTTGGTCGGCGGCACGGTGCTGACCGTCGCCACGATGATCGCCCTGCTGGTGGTGACGACGGCGGGCATGCGGTTCCTGACCCGCGGCACCGTCCGCCGCGAGGAACCGCTGGTGCGGCTCTACGGCCAGTTCTGCCGCCGTCTGGCCAAGGCGGCCGGCGTCGTGCGGCGCGACAACGAAGGCCCGCTCGACTACGCCCGGCGCGCGGGCGAGGCGCTGCCCGCCCGGGCGCAGGACATCCGGCGCATCACGGACCTGTACGTCGCCTCGCGCTACGGCCCGGCCGACGGCGGCGGCGAAACAGCGGCCACGCTCGCGCGGGAGGTGCGTCAGTTCCGCGTGGTGGCGGCGACCTGAAATTTTTGGACGGCGCGGGGTTTTGGCCTAACGTGGCGCTTTGCCATGAAAGCCCCTCTCCACGTTGCCATCACCGGTGCCGCCGGCCAAATCGGATACTCGCTGCTTTTCCGCATCGCCTCAGGGGCGATGTTTGGCCCGGACCAGCCCGTGGTCCTGCACCTGATCGAGATCGCTCCGGCGCTCCCGGCGTTGGAAGGCGTCAAGATGGAACTCGACGACTGCGCTTTCTCGCTCCTGCAGGACGTGATCCCCACGGCCGACCTGGCGGAAGGCTTCCGCGGCGTGAACTGGGCGCTGCTCGTCGGCAGCGTGCCGCGCAAGGCCGGGATGGAGCGCAAGGACCTGCTCAGCATCAACGGCAAGATCTTCACCGGCCAGGGCGCGGCCATCGCCGCCAACGCTGCGCCGGACGTGCGCGTGCTCGTCGTGGGCAACCCGTGCAACACGAACTGCCTCATCGCCATGAACAACGCCAAGGACGTACCGCGCGACCGGTGGTTTGCCATGACCCGGCTCGACGAAAACCGCGCCAAGGCGCAGCTCGCGCAGAAAGCCGGCGTGCCGATCACGGACGTGACCAACGTGGCCATCTGGGGCAACCACTCGGCCACGCAGTACCCCGACTTCTACAACGCGAAGATCGGCGGGAAGCCCGCCACCGAGGTGATCAACGACCACGCTTGGCTCGAAGGCCCGTTCATCTCGACCGTGCAGCAGCGGGGAGCGGCGATCATCAAGGCGCGCGGGTTGTCCTCGGCGGCGTCGGCGGCCAACGCCGTCGTGGACACGGTCCACTCGCTGGTATTCCCCACCCCGGCCGGAGACTGGAACAGCGTCGCCGTCTGCTCACCCGAGAATGGGTACGGCGTCGAGACCGATCTGATCACGTCCTTCCCGATCCGCACGGAAGACGGCAAATCCTGGGAGATCGTACCCGGGCTGCCGGTCAACGACTTCAGCCGCGCGCGCATCGACGCGACGGTCGGCGAACTCCGGGAGGAAAAAGCGCTGGTGGCCGACCTCCTGGGATAAACCGCTTTACACGGGCGGGCGTGCCCTGCCAACCTGCCGCCCTATGTTGCCCTCCGGTTCCGCCCAGTTCCTCCGGTGCCTCGCGCTGGTCGCCGCGGCCGGTGCCTTCGCATCCGAGGCCAGCGCCCAGCAGCAAGAACGCAAGTTCATCGACCGCATCATGCATCCCGACATGACCTTGCACGCCGAGGGCTTCGAGAAATCTTTCGAGACCAAGGCGTCCGCCAGCGACCGGCCGGCGGCGGTGCGGCCCTTCGCGTTCGGCGGCCGCACGGCGAGCACCGGCGGCTTCAACGCGCGGGCGTTCAACGATGGCCGCGGCACCTTCCGCACCGACGGTTTCGCCGTCAAACGCGCCACCCTGGCCGACCAGCACGACCCCCTGGCCGACCGCGGCTTTGCCACCAGCGCCGTGCCCGTGCGCGAGGATCGGCTAGCGAATAAGTCGCTCGGCGGAGACCGGGCTTACGTTGATTCGACGAAGCCCTATCTGGTCCCGGGCAAGCGGCAGGACATGATGGACGACCTCCGCAAACAAAAGAACCTGTCGATCGACCAGATCCGCGACATCCTCAACAAGAACAAGTAAGTGAGCCTCCCCGTCTCCCCGTCGCCCGAAGAGGCCCTGGCCCTGCTGCGGCGTGGCACCGCGCAGATCATCAGCGAGGCCGAACTGCTGGAAAAGCTGCGCTCCGGCCGCCCGCTGCGCGTCAAGCTCGGCGTGGACCCGACCGCGCCGGACATTCACCTCGGACACACGGTCGTCTTCGACAAGCTGCGCCAGTTCCAGGACCTCGGGCACAAGGCGATCCTTATCATCGGCGATTTCACGGCGATGATCGGCGATCCCAGCGGTCGTTCCGTGACGCGCCCGCCGCTGACGCACGACGAGGTCATGGCCAATGCCGAGAGTTACCAGCGGCAGGCGTTCAAAGTGCTCGATCCCGCGCGCACGGAGATCGTCTTCAACGGCGAATGGTTCGAGATGATGCACTACGAGCAGGTCATCCGTCTCAACAGCCGCGTGACGCTCCAGCAGATCATGCAGCGCGAGGACTTCAAGACGCGCTTCCAGGGCGGCACGCCCATCAGCCTGCACGAAATCCAGTACCCGCTCCTGCAGGGCTGGGATTCGGTGATGGTCCAGGCCGACGTGGAACTCGGCGGCACCGATCAGCTTTTCAACATCCTCGTCGCACGCGATTTACAGAAGGAGGAGGGCATGTCTCCGCAGGTCGTGATGGTCTTGCCGATCCTCGAAGGGCTCGACGGCGTGCAGAAGATGAGCAAGAGCCTGGGCAACTACATCGGCGTGACCGACACCCCGGTGGACATGTTCGGCAAGACCATGAGCATCTCCGACGAGCTGATGGCCAGATACTATCCGGCGTTGCTCGGCGAGGAGTTCCCGTTGCAGGCGCACCCGATGGAGGCCAAGAAAAACCTCGCCGCCCGGCTGGTGGCGCGCTTTCACTCGCAGACGGAGGCGCAGGCCGCGCGCGAGGACTTCGAGAAGCGCTTCAGCAAGCACGACGCGGAGAGCGCCGACTTGCCAACGGTCGAGCTTCCGGCCGGCGAGGCTGACATTGTATCCGTGGTGGTCCACGCGTACACACAGGCGTTTTCCCTGACGAAGTCACGCGGTGACGCCCGCCGGTTAGTGGAAGGCGGCAGCATTCAGTGGCGCGGCGAAAAGATCGCCGACGCGAAGGCGCGACCTGATTTCGCGGCCGGTGGCGTGTTGAAGTTGGACAAAATCCGCTCGGTGCGGATCGCGGCGGCGTCCTGATCTCCGCAGCCCCCCGCCGGAGGCAGAAAGCCCGTTCAGGATTTCGGCTCCAGCTTGGGACGTTTACGCGTCAGGCGCAGCCAGTTGTTCCAGGTCTTCTTGAACTTATCCTTGGGCTTGAGGTAGCTCTGGTTGAGCTTGTTCGGACGCATGATCTGCTGGAGCACGCCGCCCAAGGTGAAATCCGCGGTGTCGAGGATCGTGTAGGCCGCCCCGATGGCGTCCTCGTGGTGCGCGTCACTAGACGCAGTCATCGGCAAACCGCGTTCCTGCGCGTACTTGAACGCCTTCTTGTTGTAGCGGTGCAAGGTCGTCGCCGCGTTGAAGACCTCCAGCGCGTCGATGGGCAAGGTGTCCAGCACGGCACGCCGGATGCCCGCGCGGAAAATGTCGTAAGGATGCGGGGGCACGGCGAGTCCGCCGGCTTCGTGGATGCGTGCGACCACCTCGGAGGCAGGCCGGCCCTTCAGGTTGGGCAACGTGGCTCCCAGGCAGAGCAGATGACCGTCGTCGGTCGTCACCTCAACGCCGGGGATGATGAGAAATCCATCGACCGGCTGGCCGTCCGCACGCATGAGCCCGCGCTCGATCATGTAATCCACCGCCTCGCACGTGTTGTGGTCGGTCATCGCGAAGCCGTGCAGCCCCTTGCGCTTGGCGGCGGCGATCAGGGCCTCGGGACTCGCGACGCCGTCGGCGCTGAAGTACGAGTGGCAGTGCAGGTCGAAGTGGTACGGCACAGGATTCCCACCGTAGGTTTTCGCACGCGGAATCGCAAACCGGAAAAAGCGTCCGGAGGGTAACGATTTTGCCATCCGGCGCGCGGTACGCTATTTATTCCAAAGCATGACGAGCCTCGCCGCTTCCCCATCCCCGACCATTGCCAGCGCCGCCACCGTCGGCTTCAAGGACTGGGCGCTGGTGTGCGCCGCGCTCGGCGGCGGACGGCAGAGCCTCATCCTGCGCAAGGGCGGCATCGCGGAAGGGCGCGAGGGGTTCCGGTTCAAGCACGAGGAGTTTTTTCTGTTTCCGACGCAATACCATCAACAGGCGGAGATGGTCCGGCCGGAGGAACTGCCGGGTTTGCGGCTCGAGCCGCTCGCGCCCGCCGGCACGGTGCAGATCCGCTACCGCTTCGCGCTGGAGTTCGCCGTGTGGGTGGACGACTGGGCCACCGTCGCGCGGCTGGAGCCGTTTCACGTCTGGCGCGAGGAAGTCGCGCGCGCCCGCTTCGCCTACGACGACCAGGCCGGCCTGCAATGCGCGTTCGGACGGGTCTACCGGCTGGACGCGCCATGGTCGTTCCCGGACCGGCCGGCGTACGGCGGCTGCCGCTCGTGGGTCAACCTACCTCCGTCTGAAAACCCGACCTCCTCGCCGGTGATCAGCGACGAGGCCCACGCCGAACGCGCCGCCGCCGTGCGAGCCGTCCTCCACCTTCGCTGAAATGAAGCTTTTCGCCTTTTGCCTCCTGGTGACGCTCGCGCCGTTGCGCGCCTTCGCGGTGGAACCCGAGGTGCGCCAGCTCGTCGTCGGGATCGCCCCGGATTGGAACTCGATGCACGGGCGGCTGCAAGGCTTCGAGCGGACGCCGGGTGGCCCGTGGAAATCCACGTTCGGGCCGATCCCAGTGCTCTTCGGCAAAAACGGCCTCGCCTGGGGACGCGGCGTCGAGGGCACCGACGAAGCGGGCACCCACAAGGCCGAACGCGACGGCCGGGCACCCGCCGGGGTCTTCGACCTCGGCAAGGTTTACACGTACGACTCGGCGCTGCCCGCGGGTTCGGACTATCCTTTTCACCAAGTGACCACGGCAGATGCCTGGGTGGACGATCCGAAACTGCCCAATTACAACAAGTTCGTGACGATCCCGGACCCCGCGCACCCGCCGGACTGGTTCGAGAAGATGAAGATGCGTCACGGGGATTTCGCCTACCGCTGGCTCGTGGAGATCCGCCACAACGCCGACCACCCCGAGCCTGGGGCCGGCAGCGCGATCTTCTTCCACATCCGCCGCGGCGAGAACCGTCCCACCAGCGGCTGCACGCCGATGGCCGAGGGAGAACTGGCCAAGTTCATCACGTGGCTGCGCGCCGCCGACCATCCGCAGTACGTGCTGCTGCCGCGCGAGGAGTACCAGCGCAGGTGGCGAATCTGGGGCTTGCCGGACCCAGCCCTGCTCGGCGATGAGTGACACCGCCGCAGAAACGGAGCTGCGCCAATCGGTGCAGGCGCGATTCTGGTTGGCAATCTCGCGAATTCGGCTTATCCAAGTAACATGATCACTCCCCTGGCGGCGCTCGGCAATCTGATGGGAATGGATGGCATCATCATCCTGATGGTCCTCCTGCTGCTCTTCGGAGCGAAGAAACTGCCGGAACTCGCGCGCGGGCTGGGTCAAAGCCTCAACGAGTTCAAGAAGGCCCGCGACGACTTCGAGCATGAGCTGCGCTCCGGCCAGCAGGACCCGCAGGCGCGCGCCGCCGACAACCGGCAGGCGCACACCCCTGCGCCTCCAGCGGCCGTGCCGGCCCAAACGCTGGCCTACAACAACGCGTCGCCGGTGCAGTCCGAACAGTCACCGGAGGCGTTGCGCAAGCAGGTCGAGCTGCTACAGAGCCAACTCCGGGCCATGGAAGAGCAGAGGCAAAACACCACCAACGTCAGCTAGTTGCTTCTCCGCCCGAACGACGACAAGCCGTTCCCTTAGATGGGAGCGGCTTTGTTTTTGTCCTGACTTCCAGCATGACGTTCCGATCCGTCCGCTTTTTTGCCGTCGTCCTTGGCTGCTTGTGGTGGACCGCGACCACGGCGTCAACCCGTGCGGCGGACCCTTTGGAAGCCGAGCGTGCGTGGCAAACGATCCTCGAACAGGCCTCCGGCCCGGGCAGTCGTCCCGCGGACCGCGACGCCGCGGTGCAGGCCGCGCGTGAGCACCTCGACAAACAGGAAAGGACCTTGCGCGATTTTGTTCGGTTGTACCCGGACGATCCGCACCGCTACTCGGCGCGGGTCCGGCTGGCGTCCGTGTTGTCGGCCAAGGGCCGCTTTCTCAACCAACCTGCCCTCAACGCGGAAGCGGCGAAAATCCTCACCGACCTGGAGACGAACCCGACGACCCCCGTGCCGGTGCGCGCCGACGCGCGTTTTGCCCGGATCTCCCAGGCCATGCAGGATTTCCAGGCGCATCCCCAAGTGGCCGACCACGAAGGGCTGCTCAAGGTGGTCCGTCAGTTCGACGCCGACTATCCCGGTGACCGGCGGGTTCCCGGATTGTTGACGGAGTTGGCCAACCTGTACGACGAACAGCCCGCTCAGAAAAAAGCGTTGCTCGACGAGGCGGCGGCCCGCGCCACGGAACCGGCCTTGCGCGACCGTATCGCCGACGACCAGCGGCGGCTCGCCCTGTTGCATCATCCCCTCGCCGCCCGCTTCGAACCTTTGCAGGGCGGCTTGCCCGTCGACCTGTCGGCACGCCGCGGCCGGGCAGCCGTGCTGATCTTCTGGGCCTCGTGGTCGATGCCGTCGCTGCACGAACTGGCCAATCTCCAGCGCACGGCGGCGGGGTTTGCCGGGCAGCCGGTCGATTTCCTGACGGTGAGCCTCGACGAGGACCGCAAGGCGCTCGCCTCGACGATGGAAGCCGCCAACCTGCGCTGGCCGACCCAGTGCGACGGCCGCGGCTGGAAAGGAGAACTCGTGCGTTCGCTCGGCATCAACGCGCTGCCGACCGTGTGGGTGCTCGACCGCGACGGCAACCTCCTCGACCTGAACGCGCGCGGCGACCAGACCGCCGCTTTGGTCCGTCGGGCGCTTGCGCCGTAGGTTTCTCAAACCCCGCCGTGCGCGTGCGAGAGCAACGCGGCGAAAGCGTCGCGGTTTTGCAGGTACAAAAACCAGCCGTGCCGACTCTCGCGCAGGCTGATCAGGCCCACGATCTGCAATCCGTACATGACCCGCTGGAGGGTTTTCTCGTCGTCGATCTCCTGGCGCAGGTTGGCCAAGTTCAGCCTCCCGCCCTCCTGGTTGATGCGCTGGAGCAGTTTCCAGGCTTGGGCCGCCTCCCGACGCCGCAGCCGCGTGATCGCGGAAAGATTGCCCCAGACGGCAAACGTCACGTTCGGGATGGCCATGAGCAGCTCCACGACGACCCAGAGCAGGTACAGCCGGGCTTCACGCAGGCGGGCCAGCCGCACCCGCTTGCGGACGACCGCCGCCACGACCAGCGACAGGGTCGCCCCCAGAGCGAACCACTGCGAGAAATTGGCGGTCAACAGGTCGCGGTCGGTGACCTCCACCAGCGTGGCCGGATCGAAGGAGCGCGACAGGGTCGCCGCGACGAGCGAGAACCAGAACACGAGGAAGTAGGTCACCGCCCACAGGACCGCAGACGCTCCCAGCGACAGCAACGCCAGCGTGAGCGCCTGCCGGTTGTGCCGCGCGAAGTAGCGCCGCAACGCCCGGGGAGCAGCGTCCACGTCGGCTTCCTGCGGCGGGGCGAGGTGGGATTGGTCGTCCTCGGAGAAAGGCTGGCTCATGGCTTTTCGCGGGAGCGCCAATATCCTCCAACCGCCACGAACCGCTAGCGATCCCGCGCCACTACCCGACGGCGCGGCCGTACGTCTCGCTGACCCGCGCAGCGGTTCGGGCGATGTTTTCGCGCAGGGAGGGTGGCTCCAGCACCTCGACGTGGTCGCCCCAGCCGAGAATCCAGCGTTCGACCTCGGGCGACACGCCGACGTGCATGGTCAGGTCCAGTCCGCCGTCCGGCCGCCCCTCGATGGCCTGCGACGCGTGCCAGGTGCGCTCCTCGATCAACCGGCCGGCAAACGC
>CAXTMD010000144.1:0-945 GCA_964245035.1 uncultured Chthoniobacterales bacterium | reverse complement strand
CGCCAACCGGCTCCGGCGAGGAGAACACGCCAAAACTGTCGGCGAGGTGCTCGTCCAACGAGAAGTGTTTGGGCCGCACGAAGGTCCGGCCGGTGTTGCGCAACTGCCGCATGCGCGTCAGCGCAAACGTGCGCACGCTGCCGGCCCGGGCCAGATCAAAGGCGAACAGATACCACTGGTTGTCGACGCAAGCGAGGTGCAGCGGTTGCACGCAACGCTCCTCCTCGCGCTCGCTGCCCAGCTTGCGGTAGGCGAAGGCCAACTCCTCGCGCCGGAGCACCGCCTCGCTGGTGACCTCGAAAATGCTCAGGTCCCCCACTCCCTGCCCGACCGCCCGGAAGCTGATGGACTCGCTCAGGTTGCTGCCCCAGGCGAACTGGATCTGGTCGCGCAGACCGGCGGTCAGTTTCTCGAACGCGTCGCGCAATGGCTTCTCGAAAGGCGTGCCCCGGTACTGGGTCAACGCCTGGCGCGCCACGGACAGCGCCACGAGTTCGCCCTCGGAAATCTTCATCGTCGGGAACTGCACGACCTCGCGCGTGTAGCGGAAGACGTAATTTGCCGGGTCGTACTCGATGGGCAGCCCGAGCTGATCGCGCATGAAGTCGATGTCGCGCTGCACCGTGCGGGCCGAGACTTCCAACTGCCGTGCGAGGGTCTTGCAATTGGTGCTGCCGCCCGTTTGCAGCTCCTCGTGGATCTGGAGCATCCGCGCGAGCGGGGGCCGTGCATTGCTGCTCAAGGCTTTCATGAAAATAATTCAAAAAAATCGCGGCCTATGACAATGTTTGTCATACCCCGACCGCTAGGTTGGCTCCAGCACAAACGCAAAACCATGAAACTATTCCAATTCCGCCGCGCGCCCGTGATCTCCGAAGCCTACACGCATCGCAACCTCGCGGTTTACCTGCTGAGCCGGTCCGGGTCGGCTGCCCCACAGAGGTT
>CAXTMD010000143.1:4648-10687 GCA_964245035.1 uncultured Chthoniobacterales bacterium | reverse complement strand
TGACCTCCTCAATGCCATTGAGGCGCTCTACCAACTGAGCTAAGACCCCGAAAGTCGCTGCGGCCGTGGGCGCTACCGTCGGTCATCGATGTCTCGAAAACCAGGGGGAGTCCACCCGCTTTAGCCCCCCTGCGGCTCCTCGGGAGGCCACAGGGAGCAGCATATTTAGCAGGGAATCGGGCAGGCGCAAGGCAGAAAGCGCGCTCCAGTCCACTCGGGTCCAGTGGGATTGTTGGGATGAGGGATGATGCGCGATGCAGCGGGCAAGCCCAAAAGGCGGCCACGAGGCGCTCCACCTGCCGGCACTGAAAATATTTTCAGTTCCTGGGAAGCGACGTTCCTGTCCACTCAGGTCAACGCCCGTCCAATGGCGTCATGCACAACATGCTCGTGCAGAGCGACATGATCCATGTGGCGCGTTTGACGGCAAGACAAACGGCTGCACCATAGAGGCCGCAGCGATGAGCGAGGAGCGACAACTTCTTCCTCGTCTGTCTGCACCTCGCTCATGGTCGCCCTCGCTCATCCGCTAGCCAAAGCGCCCACCTACGTTAAGGTGGCCAACTTCCCCGGCCTCTACCGCCACGCTCGTTCGGGCCGCTACTACGCCTGCAAGAAGCTAGGTGGCATCAGGAGAGAGCGCAGCCTGGGTACCTGCGACCGCAAGATCGCCGAGCGCAGGATGAAGGAGTGGCTGGGCAGCCTGGAGAAGGTGGACGCCGAGGTGGAGAAGACCACCCTCGGAGAGTTGATCGGCCGCTACTTGGTAGTCACCGGCAGCATGAGCGAGAGCAGTCGCACGACTGATCAAAGCATCATCAAGAAGTTCCTGGCCTGGTGGCCACACGGCAGGGACTACCAGGTGCGCTCGATCCGCCCTTCCATACTGGACGAGTGGCTGGCTCATGAGGAACCCCGCCTGCGCAACGTGACCTACAACCGCTACGCGGGCTTCCTCAAGCAACTCTTCGACATCGCGGTCAAAGATCGCATCATCCCCGAGTCGCCTGCCAAGCTCTTGCGCCAAGGTTGGAAGAAGCCGCAGGCCGTCAAGCGGCAGGTGCCATCCGTCGCCCAGTTCGAGGCCATCGTGGCTGACATACGAGGCCAGCGCTTCAGCGACCACGCTGAACATACGGCTGACTTCGTGGAGTTCCTGGGGCTGGCAGGCCTCGGCCAAGCTGAAGCCTCTTCCTTGACCTGGGGTGACGTGGACTGGCAGCGCAACCAGATCAACGTGCGTCGCCATAAGACCGACACGCACTTCCACGTACCCATCTACGACCATCTGCGCCCGCTGCTCGACAGGCTGAACCGAGCACGGCGAGGAAAGCGCTCGCCGGCCTCGCTCGTCTTCAAGATCAAGGACGCCAAGAAGGCGTTAGGGGCAGCCTGTCAAAGGCTCAAATTACCAGCCTTCTGCCAGCGCAGCCTGCGCCAGCATCTCATCGGCCGGTTGTGGAAGGCAGGCGTGGACAGAAAGCTCATCGCATTGTGGCAAGGCCATAGCGACGGTGGGCAGCTGATCTTGGACACCTACACGCAGGTCTTTGGCAGTGACGACGAGGAGTACGTGCGCGGGCAGCTGGCAAAGCTGGGCGGCGGCGTGATCGTCGCGGTGCCGTCCGGCGGGAGTGTGGACGGATCAACTTCTGGAGCCATGAAGGGCCCGAAAAAGAGCCATGCACCTGTTGATCCTCATCCTGCTCCTGCTCATCCTCCTGCGCCTGCTGCGGTGGTGAACCCGTACCAGAAAGGCGACAAGGTCAAAACGGCCTGCAAGGGTGCTGAAGTGGAAGCCGAGGTGACCGCCGTCTACAAGGACGAGGTGCAGGTGCGAACGCCTGACGGGGAGCTACGCTGGCGGACGGTCAGAACGGTGCAACCGGTGGTCGTGCCGCTTACCCCGCCCCAACTAGCAGACGAAGCTAAGCTAATCGTGGCTCGCAAAAAGAAGCAGCGTTAGCAGGGGCTAATCAGTCTCCCTGTAACTTCTCAGGAGGGTCAGCGTCCGTCTTCAGCAAACCAGCGACGCGCTGTCTGATCGTGGATGAAATCTGAGTGTGGCGACGGGCGAGGATCAGAGGAAGTGCGATCCTTGCAATTTCTGGTTTCACTAAACGAGCAACAAGGATTGTCGCCAGAGCCAAGAGGAGTGGATAAACTCGGAATGCAATAATCAACAGCAGAATTTGCCACCATTCAAAATGGTACTGCTGTAGAAAAGACATTGTGATGTGACGGTGTTGACGTGTTCACTCATGCTCACGACCTGAAATCATTGAATGCTTTGAGCAACCTCATAGTGGAATCATAATCCAGCTTTCCGCCATCGTATCTTACCTCGTAAAGGCCTTGAAGATTTGACGGGAGAGTCGCCCCCCTCTCAACGAGCAAAATGAATTTCTTGCCGAAGAGAGCCATCGACGCCCCAATCTCGATGAGGACGTTTTGATTGAGCATCCGATGCTCTTGCCCGCCAGCGTCCATCAAACGCAACTCAGCGCCAACATGGATGACCGCGGCATCGCATGAGCGCATATCATCCATAACCTTGTCGGGTACGGACTTGGAAACAGTTTCATTCTCAATAGCCACCACTGGGGTAAATCCGCCAAAGGTCAAAAGCTCTTTGATTTGGGCTACTACCTCTTGGTTCTTTCCGTGAGTGATGAAAACACGGTTGGTTTTACGGTTCGACAGTACAGGAGGCACCTGTACCTCTTGAGGCTCCACCGCAGAGTCAGTCTCGCTGGGTTCAGCCTCTATCTGCTTGTTTTCACTGATGGGCAATGAAGACGAACTCGCATCAAGGTCGACGTACATTTGTCCTTTTACATCGCGCAAAAACCCTGAAGATTTCGCACTTTCGAGAATGAGTCGAAAAACCTCAGAAGTGCGATCTGCTGGAACACCAAGTTCCTCAAGAATATTCCTCCCGATGGATTCCGATGGAAGCTTGGAGCCATTGTAGCGAGTCAAGAAGTCGCGTGTGACCTTAGGCCTCATCGTCGCCTCTCGTGATGCCGCGTAGTCGTCACCCTCTTGTGTAGGTGCCACAATCCGCCGGGCAAGGGGTGTCAAAGCAATCAGTTCAGACTTTGCTCCCCCATCTGTTAAACCGTAGGCAATCGCTGCACCGCACAGCATCCGGAAGGTACTCGAGTTAGGCGCCAAATTTAGCGCTTGAGCTAAACGCAAAGGTCTGGTGGGATTCTTACCGTAGTTATCAGCAATCGCGCGGGGCACTCGTAGAGCTTCCTCCAGCGAATAAGCGGGCACATCAGATTGGCTTAGGTACTGGCGAGCAGAGTGCTCGTCCGAATCAGCCGTCTTTTTTGGCTTCTGATTGGTCTTCTTCTGGGCCATTTCAAGAATCTAATCCTAAATCCAATCAGTGTCCAACATCTTCAAACACTCGAACTTTAAGATTTTAACACATTGATTTTGATTCATTTGTGCTATTGCATGAATCGCCAGTGATCGAATCACCTCAAACAAATCGTCCGATTCTCGAATGAACCAGGAGTGAAAAAGCATTCTTTTCGTCCGGGTCGCGCCTCGTTTTCTTCACCTTCTGGCGAGTCCGGGGAGCCCGCGTGCATAAGGCCGCGCCCCTGCGCTCGGCATGACCATCCTTGACCCCGTCGCTGTAAACAACCTCGCGGTTTACCTCATCCAACTGCCTCGCGGCAGGATCACTCCACGCAAGCAGGCCGCCCCGCCGCCAGTAGAGTTCGTCTGCCTGGAGCAGGCTCGTGTGGCTGGTGAAGTGGTCATCTCAGAGACGGGCATGACCGAGCGCGTGCGGCTGGAGAACCATTCTACCCGTGACCTCTTCCTCCAGGCCGGCGAGACCCTCCGTGGCGGCAACCAAGATCGGGCGATAGCCGGTGACCTCATCATCCCCGCTCCTCGCCATGAGCCCGAGAGCCACATGGTGCCCGTGTTCTGCGCGGAGCCCGAGCGTTCCACTCCCATGCGCGGCTGGATGCCGGACCTGTTTACCCTCTTTGACCAGACCTGTCCTGGCCGCAAGCTGAAGTGGGAACTACGGTTGGGGGTGCAAGAAAGTGTCTGGACCGAGATCAGCGCCCTGCGCGATGCGGTGTTCGACCTCGTTAGCCGCGGGGGCACGAGGAACACTCCGCCCTACTCCGTGTGGGAGCTGATCGAGAGCCTGGAAGCGCTGGGCTGGTTGACGCCCTACGTGCACCCGCTGCTGCCGCTGGCCGAGACCCATCAGGAAGCCACCGGCGCAGTGTTCGTGCTGGGCGGCAAGTTCAACAGCGCGGAGTTGTACGCCACCCCTACCCTGTTCCGCCAGCTCTGGCCCAAGTTGCTCTACGCAGCGGCGGTGGAAGCGCTCGTTGAAGAAAAGCTTTGCGGCGCATCGTGGCAGGGCACCCTGCCCACCAAGGGTGAGGTCACCGCGTGGCTAGCCGCTACCCACCGGCGCGGAGCGGCCGGTCACACCGACAAGATCAACCAGCGCGTACACCGCCGCATCCGCTCGGTCGGCACCCAGTTGTCTTTTGAGTGCCTGGATCAGGAGCAGGACGGCTTGTGCGTCCACGAGACCCTCCTGCCCAACGACTACGTTGAGCCAGACTTCGTTGATCCAGAGTGACACCGCTCGCCTCGTTGCCCGTCTTTACTCAGGAGTCGGCCGACTTCTGCTTCCTGCGCCCGCTGCGACCCACGCTGCTCTTCACCGCTTTCTGGCGCTTTGCGGCCGAGCGCCAGCGCGTGTTCTGGCGGCGGGTAGCCGGACTGCCACCGCCGTGGACGTACGACCCGGTGCTGGCTGCCTA
This sequence comes from uncultured Chthoniobacterales bacterium, assembly GCA_964245035.1. GTDB lineage: Bacteria > Verrucomicrobiota > Verrucomicrobiia > Chthoniobacterales > SZAS-18 > CAHJWO01. The sequence continues at coordinate 5,873 of CAXTMD010000143.1, read as the reverse complement.
CAAGTTCACCAACGCCTACCGAGCATCGGACCGGGTCAGCCAGTACCTCATCCGCTGGGTCCAATACGAGGGGCCGCAGGAACCGCGCGAGCTGTTCTTTCGCACGATCCTGTTCAAGCTGTTCAATCGCATCGAGACGTGGGAGCTGCTCCAGCGCGAGGCGGGGCCGCTGCACGGGGAGGCCTTCTGCCTGGAGCGGTATGACCGAGTGCTGTCGGCTGCCATGAACAGGGGCGAGCGCATCTACTCGGCGGCCTACATCATGCCCTCGGGCGGCAAAGGTGCGCCCTGTGCTCGCAAGCACCGCATGCACTTGGAGTTGTTGGCACGCGTGCTCCGCGACGAACTGCCGGAGCGCATGGCAGGCATGGAGACGATGGCAGAAGCATTCGCCGCCCTACGAGCGTACCCCACCATCGGCGACTTCCTGACCTACCAGTACGTCACGGACCTGAACTACAGCACCCTGACGAGCTTCAGCGAGACGGAGTTCGTGGTGCCTGGTCCCGGCGCGGTGTCGGGCCTGCGCAAGTGCTTTGCTGACACCGGCAGGCTCACGGACGCCGAGATCATCCGGCTGGTGCAGGAACGGCAGCAGGAGTGCTTTGCAGCGGTGGGTATCACCTTCCCTTCGCTGCCGGGACGCCCGTTGCAGCTGATCGACGTGCAGAACCTGTTCTGTGAGGTGGACAAGTACGCACGCGTGGCCTACCCGCAGTTTGTTGGCGTGGATGGTCGCTGTCGCATCAAGCAGCGCTTCCAGCCCTCAGCGGCGATGCTGTCGCTGTGGTACCCGCCCAAGTGGGGCATCAGTGGTAGGCTCAACCCACTACCGGGTTGACCCACATCTGCAACCCTATTCACCAGCCCACAATCCTGTGTCACGAACTCATCTCGTTTTGCCGTTTTGGCCCGTTGATTGGTGAGACGAGTTCTTGGCACACCTCCGCGCCTCTAAACCCTCTTTTCTGCCAGAGCAGGCCACCTCGGGTCAGATAAAGGAGCGTTTTAGAAACAGCCTGTTTCCTGCAAAATGGGCATCGTTCCATCCGGCTTGGAACCGGAGGGGCAGTCGAAAGAAGGCCTGTGTCCACCCACGAGCCACCGCAACGCCTCCGCCCCGCCCGGGAAGAATCCTGGCAGGGCGGCACGTGAATCTGCGGTTGGGAAAACGGACGCCTACGCGTGAACGGCGCGGCGGCGGCGCAGGACAAAGCCCAGCAGG
>CAXTMD010000143.1:0-4638 GCA_964245035.1 uncultured Chthoniobacterales bacterium | reverse complement strand
GGCCCGCGCCGACGGCCACGGCGGCCCAGGTCGAAGGCTCGGGGACGCTGACGAGGAGGCGATCCACGGCGAAATCGTTCGGGTTGTTGCTCGCGGTGGGCACCGCGACTACGAGGCGCGAGATGTCCGCCGTCGTGTCCTGCAAGCCGACGAAGATCGCACTGCCATCGGCGTTACCGTTCGAGGTGCCCGAGAACGTGAAAGCCGTGTTGAGGGCCTGGCCCGCGGAGTTGAACGCCTGGAGCGTGGCGGTGAAACTACCGTAGTAATCCGCCATGATCTGGAAGCCCGCGCCCGCGACCGGCGTGGCGAAATTGATGGTGACCGGGCCGTTGGCGTCCGTGGTCCAGAGGATCGCGTCGCCAGGAGTGAAGTTGCCAGACCAACCGTTGGACTGGTTCCGGCGCGTGAAGCTGTTTTGCGCCTGGCTGACCGTCACGCTCAAGCCGAGGTTGGAAGGGACGGTGAAGGGGTTGGCCACGGTGGCACCGTTCGCACCGGCCGCGCTCCAGTCCACGTAGTCGTTGGCGGCGAGCGCCGCGGGGGCGTTGACCAAGGTCACGGCGGCGCGGACCGACGGGACGGTGACAGTGCAGGCGAGGGCGGCAGCCCCGGTGAGGGCGAGCAGGTGGATAAACGAAGTGGTTTTCATGAAGGGGCGCAGACTAGCGGGTTTGCCGTGCGCGCCGCTACGGGCTAAATAGCCCCTGCCGTGAGGGAAAGGCCGCGCGCCGGCGGCCGGGCGGCCTTACAGCCAGAGCGCCATCAACTCGGCGCGGCTCTGCACGCCGAACTTCTTGAAGAGCGCCGTGACGCGGTGGTGCGTCGTGCGGATGCTCAGGTCCAGGGCGGCGGCGATCATCTTCTCGCTCTGGCCGGTCAGGAGCAGGCGCAGGACGCGGCCCTCGGCGGGCGTGGGCGGGCTTTCCCCGGCCAGCACGCCGTGGCCGAGCACGATCCGCTTGTGGAACCACGCCAGCCCGCCCAGCAGGATCTCGGCGCGCTCGCGGTCGCGCGCGGTGAAGAAGCGGTCGGGGTCGGGCGGGCCGTGGCGGTCGAAGTTGTAGCAAAGCTCGACGTTGGCGTTGACCGGGCAGACGGCCCACATCCGGTCGGCGACGTTGCGCGCTTGGTAGTAGAGGCGGTGGTGTTCGGTCTGGCGGAACTCCTCCCAGTCCACCAGCCCGCCGTGGAGGGTCTCGACGCGGAAGCGGCCGGCGGTGGCGCAGATGTTGATGGAGGTTTGGCCGACGTGAACGGGGTCGAGCTTGTCGCTGCCCGCCAGGAAGGCGCGGATGAGCGCGAGGCGCTGCGGGGTGGGCACGGCCGGGACGATGGCGCGGGCGCGCCAGCCTTTGCAAAGGTCGCGCGCGGCCTCCTCACCCTCGGCCAGACGCACCATCAAGAGGTAGTAGCCGTCGTCGGCCCCGAGCAGCGGTAGCGCCACCCGATAGAAGTGCGCGAGCATGGCCTCGGTGTCACCCGCCGGGTAGGCGAAGAGCGCGTTCCAAAAGGCGAAAAGTTCGGCCTGGGTGAGGGTGGGTCGAGCGGTGGACATCAGGGCAGGACGCGGCGGATGCTCGACAAAGTCTTGGCGGCGCCTAGGAGTGTGTAGCGGCCAGCGTGCCAGCACGGCAAGGCAGATTGGTCAGGTACGGCCGCACCTCACAGCGAATCGCCAAAAAACGGTGGTTTGAGGCACGGACGATGAAGGCGGGAGTAGAAGAGCCGTTCGCTACGCTTGGCGCGTCAGCCCTGAGTTGGGAGGTAGTGCGACGCTCTTGCACGCGCCACACACCTTCCGGGAAAGTATACCAGAAAAGACGAATGCCAGCAGGCTAGCGGCAGAGCACGACAGCAAGCTCTGCCAAGGCTAAGTGGCGGTGAGCTGCCGGGGCAACACTTTCGTTACGGCCGGTTCGCTTCTCGCATCTTCTTGAGGATGCCAGCCACGTTGGGGTCAGCTCGCAGCATCGCCTCGACCATAGCACGGCGAAAGGCTCGGGGATCGCTGGCGCGTTGGGGCTCCGCCGCCTTGACGGCTGAGTCGCTCAGCGCCTTCTCACGGGCGGCCTTGAGTTCTTGGCGCTCCTGCGGAGTCAGCGCGGCCAAAGCCTCGCGCATCCGTTCGCGGCCTTGCCCCGCTGGCGTGTTGCCCGCAACGCTCGGGCCAATGGGCGCGGCAGCAGGCACCGAGACGCTCGGGGTCACGCTGGGCGCGGCCGCAGGAGCTTGGGCGAGCAACTCGGTGACAGGCAATGCAAAGCAGACCCCAGTCAAGATCAGCGTGGAGCGAAGGCGGTGGTTCATGAGGTGCCAAGAGGAAGCAACTTTCTTACCAACCCCTTTTCCATCCTGGGATGGGACTCTCTTCTATCCTTCGGCAAGCCAATCCCTGCGCCTGGGGCAAGCCCGCGCTGCTGCGACGGCTGACCCGTTGCCCGGCTCATGCCTTGGTCGTTCTCCCCACCTTCTGGAAGCGTATGTCAGAAGACACGAACGACAGCAGGTCGGCAAGTGGCGGCAGCAAGTTCCCGCTGGGACAGGTGGTGGCTACCCGCACGGCGCTGGCCACGCTGCCAACTCAGGGTGTGGCCGAAGCGCTGGATCGCCACCGCCGGGGTGACTGGGGCGACGTGGGCAAGGAAGACTGGCAGGCTAACGAACGCGCCCTTAAGCAGGGCGAGCGGCTGCTGTCGGTGTACCGTACGGCCGACGGCACCAGGTTCTGGATCATCACCGAGTGGGACCGCTCGCTGACCACCGTGCTGCTGCCAGGGGATTACTGAAGACGGGCTAGTTCATCCTAGGGTCACTGCTTTGGCGGTTTCTGATCAAGCGCCTTGATCCACGCAATGGCTTTGGGCTGCCCCTGCTTGATCATGGAGTCATAGTGCCCGCCGGTTGGCACCGTCACGTACTCCACGGTCGTACCGTGCGCCCGTAGAGCATCCCGGTACGTCTCCGTCGTCGCGGCCGGCGTGCCCCTGTCATCTTCTGCGCGGAACAGGAACACCGGGCAGCGAATGGCGTCGACACGGCTGACGGGTGACGCCGCCCGGACCGCTTCGGCGAACCCCGGCACCGCACGATCAAGGGTCGGCAAGACAGGCTTGAGGTGCATTGCCACGTCGAGGACCGGGGCAAAGGATACGCACGCCTTGAAGCGGTCTGACGAGGCGGCGAGTTGCAGGGAGAGTGTGGCGGCAGAGCTGTGGCCGACCACGTAGAGGCGGCTGGGATCAATCTGTGGGTACTTGGCTAGTGCCGTGTCCAAGGCAGCCAGCCCGTCGCTCACACCGAACTTGGCTTGCATGAACGCGGTGACCGCCTGGATGATCTGGTCGTCGCCGGCTGGCTCCTCAGGATAGGGGCCGCTGATGTCGTAGGAGACCACGGCGAAACCGGCGGCCACCCACGGCAAGTGCTCGGGCTTGTCGCCGTCGCCCAAGAGCATGCCGTGGAACATGCGGCTACCGGCGGGGGCAATCAGCACGCAGGGCAGCTTGGTACCGGCAGGCGTGTTCTTAGGCAGGTACACCCACACGCGCCCGCCACCGGGGGCGTGCAGCTCCTCGGGTGCGACGGCGGTGGCAGGTGGCGCGGCCTGACTTGAGAGGACGGAGCAGAGAAGCAGCGCGAGAGCGGGCGTGAGAAGGCGGGTGAACATTGCTGGGTGAGATGATGAGGTTGGAACCGTCCTTTAGCAAACATCCTGCTGTGGTCGGCAGAGGATGAACGCTGACTACTTGATCTTGCTGGGCATTTGGCTGGTCACCTCTTCTTGCTTGATTGGATTGGGGTACTGGCGCGGTTGGCACTACCGCCGACAGAAGTTGCGAACACCCGTGGCAGAAAAGCTCCTGCGTGCCCCGGGCGAGAGCCTACGCAAGCAGTTGGAGGCGCTGGACGAACAAATCTCAGAGAAGCTGGCTGTTGCCTACATGCTGCCGCTCTTGGTGACCAGCACCGTGCTCTTGCAGCCCCATCGTACCCTGCTCGCCCCTCCCATCGTCGGCGGGGCCGTAGTCGGTGTTCCCACCTTTGTTTACCTTTGTCATCGCCTTGTCCGCCTGCTCGACCAAAGGCGCATGTACCGGTTGGGGCTCTCGGTCGAGCGAGCGGTGGGCGAGGAACTCAACCAGCTGATGCTCGCCGGCTGCCGGGTGTATCACGACGTGCCCAACGATCCCTACGGCAACATCGACCACGTGCTCGTCGCCTCGTCAGGGGTGTACGCGGTGGAGACCAAGACGCGCCGCAAGCAGGAGGGCAAGGACACGCACAAGGCGGTCTTTGACGGCCACGCCTTGCGCTTTGCCGGTGGCCCGCCCGAACACGGCTGCCTGGATCAGGCCAAGCAGCAAGCCTGCCGACTGAGTGACCTACTCTCCAAAGCGGTCGGTGAAGCCGTGCAGGTACAGCCGGTGCTGGCGCTACCGGGCTGGTTCGTAGACCGACAAGGCCGAGGCGAGGTCATCGTGGTTAGCGGCAAGGCGGTCGCTTCCTTGACGAAGGGACGCGTGGTGTTGGACGCGGCCAAGATCACTCGCGTCGCCCATCAGCTGGATCAGCGTTGCCGAGACGGTAGTGGCTAAGAGTTAACTGACTGGCTGTTGGTTGTACTGGTGAACGAAC
>CAXTMD010000142.1:10280-10713 GCA_964245035.1 uncultured Chthoniobacterales bacterium | reverse complement strand
GCACCGGGTCCGGCGGCGAGGTCGGTGCCTTCCAAGCGGCTGGCGAGCGCCCCTTGCGCCGAAACGAAGTCACTCGCTTCGCAGACGTCGAACGTCGCCTCGAAAGAAGCTTCCAGTGCGTCGAGCCAATGTTGCTGGATGGTCTCGGAGGTTCCCCGCGGGAGCGGCGCGTAAACTTCTGCCTGCGCGGCGCTGCGGACGGCGGCGGCGAGCAGTGCAAAATCCGGCCAACAGACCGCGTCCCAGCCGAACACGCACAGCGACAGGGGCGCGGCCCCGGCGGCAACGGGCGTGGAGCCGAGCTGCCGGTCGACGTGCGGCACCCAGGAGCCGGTCGCCTGCACCAGAGGCAGCCAGCGGCCCAGGAAGGCCGGGAAGGTTTCGGCAAAAAGCTCCGGCCCGTCGTCCAGCCAGCCCGCGGCGGCGAAGTCGT
>CAXTMD010000142.1:9290-10270 GCA_964245035.1 uncultured Chthoniobacterales bacterium | reverse complement strand
TCGTGGGTGAGGGCGAACAAGCGCAGGAGCAGTTCGAGGGCGTGCCGGCCAACGGTGGGGGGCGCGAGCCCGTGCCGCAGGCAAAGCTCCCGCCGCAACGCCCGCGCGTCGAGAAACTGCACGCCGAACAAACTGATCCCCTCGCAGAGCAAGCGTCGCTTGATCCAGTTCGCCTGCCCGTCGCCCGTGGTGACCATCCATGCCTGGCCGCCGCCGAGCACCACCCCCGACGCCGCCCGGCACCAGTCGGCCACGCCGTCGGTCCACGCGTCTTCCAGTAAGTTGTAGGCGCGCAGCGAGATCATCTCACAGGCCAGCCATGAACTCGAACACCGCGTCGTCGAAGCCCGGCAGATTCTCGTGTCCGAAGTCGGGATAGATCAAGACCCGCTTCTGGGCGGAGATCTTGTTGTAGGCGGCATACTGGCTGGAGGGCGGGCAAATGCGGTCCATGAGCCCCGTGCCCATCAGCACCTCGCCGCGGATGCGCTTGGCGAGGTGCTGCACGTCGATGTAGCCGAGGCGGGTAAAGATTTCGCGTTCGCGCTCGTGCCGGGGATCGAACTGCCGGAAAAAGTATTTCAGATCCTCGTAGGCATTTTCGGCGAGGTCCATCTCCCAGACCCGTTGGTAGTCGCACAGGAAGGGGAACGTCGGGGCCGCGCGTTTGATGAGGTGCGGTGCGAGCGCCGCGCAGACGAGGGTGAGCGCGCCGCCCTGGCTGCCGCCGAACGCGCCCATGCGGTCGGCGTCAACTTCCGGGAAGCCGGCGACGATCTTGGCGAGCATCGCGGCGTCGAGGAAGATCTGGCGAAAGGCCAGCCTGCGCGGGTCAGCCTCGGAGAGGCCCCGGACGATGTGGCCGCGCAGGGTCGTGCCCGCCACGCTGCCGCGGTCGTCGCTCCGCCCGCCCTGGCCGCGACAATCCAGCGCGGCGTACGCGCAGCCAAGGCCGTTGACGTACGCGAGCTTCGGTGCCC
>CAXTMD010000142.1:0-9280 GCA_964245035.1 uncultured Chthoniobacterales bacterium | reverse complement strand
TCGGTGCCCAGTCGCCGCCGTTGCCGCTGTACCCGTGGAACTGGAGCACCGCCGGCCGTCGGCCGCCGGCCGCCGCGCCTTTCGGCCGGAGGTACTTGGCATACACGCGCGAACCGCCCACGCCGGTGAAAAACAAGTCAAAGCACTCGGCGTGCGGCGGCTGGAACGCCGCCGGGCGCAGTTCGACCTGCGGATCGGCCGCTTCCATTTCGCGGAGGCTCTCGTCCCAGAAAGCGTCGAGGTCCGGCGGGCACGGGTTGCGACCGGCGTACGTCTGGAGTTCGGGCAAGGGAAAATCGATGAGGGGCATGAAGACGGCAACCGTGCGGTGGTTCTGCGATTGAAGCAAAGGCGACCACCGCCGTCAGCAGCAAACCGCCCCGGGCGAGAAATCGACTTGAGCGTCTCGAAAAAGCGTGAGAGTCTCCGTGCACCCTTTTCCGGCGGGGTAGCCAAGTGGTAAGGCCGAGGTCTGCAAAACCTCTATCCGCGGGTTCGATTCCCGCCTCCGCCTCTCTTCAGCCGACGCGCTCGAACGCGCCGCCCGCCCCCCGGCAGACCGCCCGCATACGGCCGTTGCGGGTTGCACCCCCGAACCATTTGCGACCGTTCAACCGGTCACCAAGTATGTTCAACCGGCTAAATATTTTCTCTCTCGCCGACGTTTCGAAACGATACTTTTGGCTCCTCTGTGCGTTGATGGCCAGCGTTGCACTGACCCGTGGGGGTGAGCCGGCGTGGCAACTGATCAAAGTGGACGGCCGCGACTACATCCCGCTGGAAAACATCGCCCGCTTTTACCAGCTTCAAGGCAACACCCAAATCGTCGACCACCGAGTTTCGCTCGGCGACGGCCGGACGCGTCTGGAGTTTGGCGGCAACCCTCGTGAGGTTTACATCAACGGCGTCAAACAATGGCTCTCCCTGCCTGCGCTGGTGCAAAACGACAGCATTCTGGTTTCGCGCCTCGATCTCGCCAAGACCATTGAGCCTTGCCTGCGGCCGAGCATGATTGCCAACCTGCACCCGTTTCACACCGTTGTGATTGACCCTGGCCACGGCGGCAAGGACCGTGGAGCCAGCAGCCGGTTCGGGATCGAGAAGGAGTACACCCTGGACGTTTGCCGCCACTTGAAGCAAAACCTCGAAGCGATGGGCTTGCGTGTGGTGACGACCCGCGACGACGACGATTTCCTGCCGCTGGAAGACCGGGCGGATCTTGCCAACGGCATCGACGACGCGGTTTTCGTCAGCGTCCACTTCAACTCTGCCGGCGATGGCGGCCAAGCGAACGGCTTTGAAGTGTACTCCGTGACGCCGCAGGGAACCGCTTCGACGGCGGATCATTCCCCTTCGCTCGACCAGTTCGAGGAGGCACCGGGCAACGAATTCGATAACGCCAGCCTCGCGATGGCAACGTGCGTGCAGCACTCGATCCTCGGACATATCCCGCAGGTGGACCGCGGGGTGCGTCGGGCGCGTTTTGCGGTGCTCCGGCTCACCCATGCCCCGGCCATCTTGGTGGAAGGTGGGTTTCTCACCAACGATCAGGACAGCCGCAGCATCAATGACCCGGTCTGGCGCGAACGCCTGGCCGAGGCGGTCGCCCAAGGGATCAAGAGTTTCCACGACACCGCGAACTTCGGTCAACCGCCCAAGCTGTTGGCAGATTACCGCAGTGAGCAGTTGCCGCTCCTTGGCACCATCGTCAACCCCGCGGCACTCGCCGCCCGCCCCTCGGCACGGATGATGTCGCTCATGCCCATCGCAAACCAGGGGCATGCTGGCCCCGGTGTACCCCTCGTGCGCTCCGGCGGCGGATTCCCGGCGGTGAATTGAGGCCGGCGCGTGGAACCTGTCTGGACGCCCTTGGTGGGATGCGGTATAGCAAAGCGCGTCCACTCGACGCCCTTCGTCCGCTCTTATGATCGCCGCCAAAGATTCTCTCGGACCGCGCAGCACCGATCAGCTTCCCAACAGCCGCAGGGCCTATTCGGCTGGTAAAATCCACCCCGAATTACGTGTTCCCCACCGGGAAATCAGCCTTGCGCCGACGCGGGGCGCGGATAGCAGCCTGCAACACAACGAACCGGTCCGCGTCTACGACACCAGCGGACCGTGGGGTGATCCAGCGTTGGACTGCGACGTACGCGCTGGTCTGCTTCCCTTGCGTGCGCCGTGGATCATGGCGCGCGGCGACGTGCAGGCTTACACGGGACGAGAGGTGCTGCCGCAAGACAATGGTTATCTGAGCCGCGGCCACGAAGAATTGGCGACCAACCGCACCGCGGGCGGGCGCGGCCGGTTGGAAGCGTTCCCGGGACTCGCCCGGCAGCCGGTGCGCGCCAGCGCAGGACATCCCGTCACCCAACTCTGGTACGCGCGACAGGGGATCGTCACCCCCGAGATGGAGTTCATCGCCATCCGCGAGAACCTTGGCCGCGAGGCGGCCTACGAGGCCACCGAAAACAAGGACGGCGCGCGCAATGTGCTCCACCAACAGCATCCCGGCCAGGGGTTCGGCGCGGCGGTGCCCCGGTTCATCACGCCGGAGTTCGTGCGCGACGAGGTGGCACGCGGCCGGGCCATCATCCCGGCCAACGTCAATCACCCTGAATTGGAGCCGATGATCATCGGGCGCAATTTCCTGGTGAAGATCAACGCCAACATCGGCAACTCAGCCGTTGCTTCCTCCATCGAAGAGGAAGTCGAGAAGATGCGCTGGGCGACCAAGTGGGGCGCGGACACCGTCATGGACCTGAGCACGGGCAAGAACATCCACGCGACGCGTGAGTGGATCCTGCGCAACAGCCCGGTGCCCATCGGGACGGTGCCGATCTACCAGGCACTCGAAAAGGTCAACGGCCGCGCCGAGGACCTGACGTGGGAGGTGTTCCGCGACACGCTCATCGAACAGGCCGAGCAGGGAGTCGACTATTTCACAATCCATGCCGGCGTGCTGCTGCGCTACATCCCGCTGACCGCGCGCCGGGCCACGGGCATCGTCTCGCGCGGCGGTTCGATCCTGGCGAAGTGGTGCCTCGCCCACCACCAAGAAAACTTCTTGTACACGCATTGGGACGAGATCTGCGAGATCATGGCGGCGTACGACGTGAGCTTTTCCATCGGCGACGGCCTGCGTCCGGGTTCCATCGCGGACGCCAACGACGCCGCGCAGTTCGGCGAGTTGGAAACGCAAGGCGAGTTGACCCGGCGTGCGTGGGAACTCGGCGTCCAGGTGATGAACGAAGGCCCGGGCCACGTGCCCATGCACCTCATCAAGGAGAACATGGACAAGCAGTTGGAGTGGTGCCACGAAGCGCCCTTCTACACGCTCGGACCGCTGACCACCGACATCGCGCCGGGCTATGACCACATCACCAGCGCCATCGGCGCGGCGATGATCGGCTGGTTTGGCTGCGCGATGCTTTGCTACGTCACGCCGAAGGAGCACCTCGGTCTGCCCGACCGTGAAGACGTGAAGACCGGCGTCATCACCTACAAGATCGCCGCGCACGCCGCCGACCTGGCCAAGGGACACCCCGGCGCCCAGCACCGCGACAACGCCGTGAGCAAGGCGCGGTTCGAGTTCCGCTGGGAGGACCAGTTCAACCTGAGCCTCGACCCCGACACCGCCCGGGAGTTCCACGACGAGACGCTGCCCCAGGAAGGGGCCAAGACGGCGCACTTTTGCTCGATGTGCGGACCGCACTTCTGCTCGATGAAGATCACCGAGGACGTGCGCCGGTATGCCGCGGAGAAGGGAATTGGCGAGACCGACGCGCTGCAGGCCGGTATGGCCGAGAAGTCGCAGGAGTTCCGCGAAGAGGGCGCGGAGGTCTACGTGCCCGTCGAAGCAGCCTGAGCCCGGCTAATCCTCGAGCGCGTGGGCGCGGAGTTCTTCCAGCGTGACGAACTCCAGTGCCGAGGAATGCGTGGCGGCGAGGTCGACCTGCGGAGCCTTGCCGTCTTCCAGCGCCTCCTGCCAGCGGGTGACGCACAGGCACCACTTGTCGCCCGGCTGGAGTCCAGGGAAGTCCCACTCCGGGTGCGGCGTGATCAGATCATTGCCGCGCTCGCGGGAGAACTCCAGGAACTCTGCCGTCATCACCGCGCAGACCGTGTGCAAACCCACGTCGCCGGGACCGGTGCGGCAGTACCCATCGCGATAGAACCCGGTTAACGGGTCGCGGCAGCAGCACCGCAAATCTTTGCCGAGGACGTTGGTGGGCATCGATGGTCAGAGGTTCAGGACTGCAAGCCGAGTTTGTCCAGCTTGGGCGTGATCACGTACGCGCAGTAGGAGTTCCGTGTCTTGTTCGAGTTGTAGTAGTCCTGATGGTAGTTCTCCGCCGGGTAGAAGGTCGCCGCGGGGGTGATCTCGGTGACAATGGGCCGCGGAAACTTGCTGGCCGCCGTCTGCTTGCTCATCTCGGCGATCGTGCGCTGCTGATCGTCTGCGTAGTAGATTGCTGACCGGTACTGCGTGCCCACGTCGTTGCCCTGACGGTTCAACGTCGTAGGATCGTGCATCTTCCAGAAGGTCTCCAGGATCTGTTCGAGGGTGACTTTCTTCGGGTCGAAAACGACGCGGGTAATCTCTGCGTGGCCAGTGTCGCCTTCGCAAACTTGCTCATAGGTCGGGTCGACGGTCGTGCCACCCATGTATCCGCTCGTCACACTCAGAACGCCCGGCATCTGCTGAAAGACGGCTTCGGTACACCAGAAGCAACCCGCGGCGAGGTCGATGATTTCCGCCCCGGTCGGAGCGGCAGGCACGGAGGCGGGAGATTGGGGACGTTCGGTGGTGCTCATGACAAGCACTAGCTTACCGCGAGAACCCCCGTCGGGCAAGCCACCCGCAACGGGTCACATCAACCCTACAAATGGGTGATTCCTCCGCACGGAACACCAAATGTTGGGCCTTTTGCATAAATCTCTTCAAAGAAAACCGTTGTCTTCGAGCCCCGGAAATGTTAGTTTCTTTTCTACAAACTTCGCCGCGCGCGCGGCGGGGTCCTGTCTTTGTCATGCAAGATACTGATTCCTCCGCCGACGTAGATTTTCGCCTCGACCCAAACCAGGAATACAACGCCGCCCAAATCGACAAACTCGAAGGGCTAGCTGGCGTGCGGCAGCGGCCGGGCATGTACATCGGGCCGACGGACGAGCGTGGCTTGCACCACTGCGTCTTCGAGGTGTTGGACAACTCCATCGACGAGCACCTCGCCGGTCATTGCTCGAAGATCGACGTGACGATCCACGTCGACGGCTCTTGCTCGATCCGCGACAACGGCCGCGGCATCCCGGTGGACATCAGCGAGAAGTTCGGCATCCCGGCCATCGAGTTGGTGCTGACCAACTTGCACGCAGGCGGCAAGTTCGGGCAGGGCGCGTACAAATACTCCGGCGGGTTGCACGGCGTCGGCGCGAAGTGCGTCAACGCGCTCTCCGACTGGTTCAAGGCGGAGGTTTACCGCAACGGGAAGGTCTACCACATGGCCTTTGAGCGTGGGGTGACCACGCAGAAGCTGACCATCGTCGGCGAGTTGCCCGACGCGAAGCAGACCGGCACACTGATCACGTTCCTGCCGGACTCGACGATTTTTACGATCACGACCGAGTTCAAGTTCGAGCGGCTGGCCGGACGGCTGCGCGAACTCGCGTTTCTGAACCCTGGACTGATCATCACCCTCGCGGACGAGCGGGGCGAGGCGGAACGCCAGGAGACTTACTTTTACAAGGACGGCGTGCGGGATTTTGTCGGGCAACTCAACGACAAAAAGCAGGCGCTCTTCCCGAATCCCATCGTGCTGTACGGGCGCCGCAAGGTGCAGTTCAAGACGAAGGATCAGGTCGAGGTCGAGGACGACATGCACATGGACTGCGTCCTCCAGTACAACGATTCCTACACCGACAACCTCCTCTACTACACTAACGCGATCCCCAACCCCGACGGCGGCACGCACTCGGTCGGGTTCCGCACGGCGCTGACCCGCGCGATCAACGCTTACGCCAAGGCCAACAACCTCCTGAAGGAAAAAGACCCGGCGATCACCGGCGACGAGGTACGCGAAGGGCTGGTGACGGTGCTGGCCATCAAGCACCCCAACCCGAGCTTCAACGCGCAGACGAAAAGCCGGCTGGTCACCCCGGAAGTGGAAGGCATCGTGTCGTCCATCGTCTACGAGGGGTTGATGCTGCATTTCGAGCAGAACCCGGCGGTCGCCAAGCGGATCGTGGAGAAGGGGCTGAACGCCGCGCGAGCGGCAGAGGCCGCGCGGCGGGCGCGCGAAACCGTGCGCAAGACCGCGCTCGGCGGCGGCGGCCTGCCCGGCAAGCTGGCGGATTGCTCCGAGCGCGACCGGGAGTCCACCGAACTGTTCATCGTCGAAGGCGACTCCGCCGGCGGCAGCGCCAAGCAGGGACGCGACCGCCGCACGCAGGCGATCTTGCCCATCCGTGGCAAGCTGATCAACGTCGAGAAGGCGCGCCTGGACAAGGTGCTCGCCAACAACGAAATCCGCACCATGATCACCGCCATCGGCACGGGCATCGGCGACGGCGAACAAGAGGGCTCCTTCAACCTGGAGAAGCTGCGTTACGGCCGGATCATCATCATGACCGACGCCGACGTGGACGGCTCGCACATCCGCACCCTGCTGCTGACGTTCTTCTACCGCCAGATGGCGACGCTCGTGCGCAACGGACACATCTACGTGGCCCAGCCGCCGCTCTACCAGATCAAACGCCGCAAGCGCGAGGAATACGTCGACGACGACGTGCAGCTCAACCGCATCCTCATCCAGCTCGGCACCGAGGACCTGCGCTTGCGGCACCTCGCCGACGGCCGGGAGTTTACCACCGAACAGCTCAAGGATATCCTCGACCTGCTCGAAAAACTCGACAAGTTCGCCACCGCGATCCGGCGGCACGGCGGGGACTTCGAAGGATACCTCGCCGAGCGCACCCACAACGGCGGCAAGCTGCCGGCGTACTTGGTCAAGGTGCGCGAGGGCAACCAGGAAACGGTGCGGTACTTCGCCGACGAAGAAGCGGTGCGCGCGTTCTCTGCGGAAAACTCTGACTTGCACCTGTTCGGTGCACCGATGCCCGACACCGATGGCGAAGGGCCGGTGCGTTCATCGAACGGCACCGGGACGCGTCGCCGCGCACGGCTGGTCGAACTCTACGAGTCGTCTTCCATCCAGCGGTTGATCGACGATCTGGCCGGTCGGGGCTTGAACATCGAGCACTATGCCGCGCAGGATCAGCCGCTCTTTGAACTCGTCGAGGGCGACCGGGGCCACGCCCTGCCGGTCTTCTCGGTCAGCGAAATCCTGGAGAAGGTCAAGGAAAACGGCCGGCGCGGGGTGCAGATCAAGCGGTTCAAGGGGCTGGGCGAGATGAACGCCAAGGAGTTGTACGAAACGACGATGGACCCGCAGAAGCGCAAGCTGCTGCGTGTCGACCTAAACGAGGACAACGCCATCAAGGCCGACGAGATGTTCACGGTGCTGATGGGCGACGTGGTCGAGCCGCGGCGGCAGTTCATCGAGGACAATGCGCTCAACGTGCGCAACCTCGACGTTTGAACGTCGGCATGGAACCGTGGCCGTTCGCCGATCCCCCGAACGTTGCCGTTCTGACCACGCGGCACATCCTGGCGGGTTTGCCGGTCTTGCTCGTCTCGCACGACCTTGACGACGGGGCTTGGCAGTTCCTCACGGACGAGCTGGTGGTCCCCGCAGATGGCAGGGTGGTCGGCCTGGGCCAAATGATCGAGCGAGACGCCAGCCTAGCCGAACTGGCGGACCTGCCCGCCGGTTGGCAGGCCCGGCGGGAACGACTTGGCGCAGCCTGGGTGCGTCGCCCCGAAACCGCCACACAGCCGCGTCCCGCACGCCGTTGGACGCGGCGGCGGGTGCTGCTAGGCATCGCGTTGCTGGCGGCGGTACTCGTCCTCGCGGTGGGCGTGACGCTGGACCGATTATCGCCGTACGCCGTCATCGTGCCTAGTCGAGCGGAACGCACCGCCAAGTACCACGACCAGTTTCCCGCCAGCTTCGGTCTCACCGCCGACCACTTGGACGTGGAGGTCGAGCCCGAGTTCTACCTGCGTGGCTATTTCCTCCACGCAAAAGGCCCGGCGCATGGCACTGTGGTGCTGCTGCACGGCCACGGCAGTTGCAAGGAGTCGATGTACCCGCTGGCCAAGCTGCTGTCCGAGCACGGCTACAACTCGCTCGCCTACGACTCGCGGGGACATGGCGAGAGCGGTGGGCAGTATTGCACGTACGGGTACTACGAACACCACGACTGCTCGAAGTACGTGGATGAGGCGCAGCGGCAGTTTGGCCCGTTGGGACCGTTGGCCATCATGGGCCAGTCTTTCGGCGGCGCGGTCGCTTTGCAAACGCTGGCGGCGGATCACCGGCTTCGTTGCGGCGTCGTGGAAAGCACCTTCGCGACCCTCCGTGGCGTCGTGCAGTCGGACGCGCGCCGCTGGCTGCACGTCTCGCTGCCGTCACAGGTGGACCGCGTGCTGCGCCGCGCCGGCGAGATCGCGCATTTCCCGGCGACGGACATCAGCCCGGAACACGCGGCCGGAGCGGTCCAATGCCCGGTCCTGGTGATCCACGGCACCGCCGACGAGCGCATCCCTTTGACCGACGGCCAGCGCATCTACCAAGGTCTCCACGCACCCGGCTGTGAATGGTACCCCGTGCCCGGTGCCGGACACGAAGGCTTGTGGCACACGGCCGGGCACGAGTACGAGGGCCGGATCCTGGACTTCCTCGCGCGCTACGAACAGCCATGATCGACCAACCTTCCGCAGCCGACGGCGTCAAACCGGTCGTCGGCATGATCCACATCGGCGCGCTGCCGGGCACGCCGCGCCACCGGCAAACGCTACCCGAGATCATCGAGAACGTGCGGACGGAGGCGCGGCTCTACCGGGACGCGGGTGTCAATTGCCTGATGATCGAAAACATGCACGACGTGCCGTATACCCGCGGCCGGGTCGGCCCCGAGATCGTCGCCGCGATGACGATGGCCGCGCAGGCGGTCCGCGCCGAGACGGACTTGCCCATCGGCCTGCAAATCCTCGCCGCCGCCGATCTCGAAGCCCTGGCCGTGGCGCACGCCGCCGGGTTGGACTTCATCCGGACGGAGTGTTTCGCGTTCGCACACATCGCCGACGAGGGCATCATGGAATCCAACGCTGCCAAGCTGCTGCGCTACCGCCGCGCCATCGGCGCGGAGGAGGTGCAGGTGT
>CAXTMD010000141.1:9852-10718 GCA_964245035.1 uncultured Chthoniobacterales bacterium | reverse complement strand
GGGTTTCAGGTCGCGGTGCACGACCAGGTTCTGGTGCGCGTAGGTCACGGCCGCGCTCACCTTGCGGAAGAGGGCCAGGCGCTCGGGAATCCCCAGTTGTTGGTGCTCGCAGAAGCGGTCCAATCCCTCGCCCTCGACGTGCTCCATGACCAGGTAGGAGCGGCCTTCCGGGCTGGTGCCCCCGCCGTAGAGCCGAGCGATGTTGGGATGGGTCAACCCGGCGAGCACTTTTCGCTCGTGCCGGAAGCGGCGCAGTTGCGCGCCTTCGTCCAGGTGGCGCTTGAGCAGCTTGACGGCCACCCGGCGCTCCAGGCGCGTGTCTTCGGCCAAGTACACCTCGCCCATGCCGCCCTGACCCAGGAAGCGGACGACTTCGCAGTCGCCCAGGCGCGAGCCCGGTGCGAGTTCGCCGCCGTCGTGCAGCCCCAGCGCGGCGCGGTTCAGCGCGAAGGCGGGGATTTCCAGGAAGCCGTCTGCGTCCGTGTCGTCCTGGCCGAGCAGGGAGCGGGCTTCGGCCAGCAGCGCGGCGTCGCCTGCGCAGGCGCCTTCCAGAAACGCGGCACGTTCGTCTGCGGGCAGGTCCAGCGCCTGCGCGACGAGGTCGGGCAGCCGGTCGGCGGGATCAGGCGGAGGGGAGGGAGGAATTGGCATGGCCCAATTCCCTGTGTAGCCAAAGTTTAGCGAATTGCCAATCGCGTTTGACGGTGGTTTCGCTCACCTGCAAGACCTCGGCGATCTCGGCCGCCTCCACGCCGCCGAAAAAACGCATCTCCACCACCCGGCCCTGCCGGGGGTAAGCCGCCGCCAGCTTGGTCAGGGCGGCGTCCAGGGAGATGAGGTCGGTCTCCTCCACGGCGGGCAGGCGG
>CAXTMD010000141.1:8369-9842 GCA_964245035.1 uncultured Chthoniobacterales bacterium | reverse complement strand
GCCCGGGAGCGCGCGTGGTCGACCAGGATGCGCCGCATGGCGCGCGCGGCGAGGCTGAAGAAATGCGCGCGGCCCTGCCACTGGACGGGCGCGCCGTCGGTCAGCCGCAGGTAGGCCTCGTGCACGAGCGCGGTGGGCTGCAGCGTGTGGCCGGGCCGCTCGTGGGAGAGGTATTCGCGGGCCACGCGGCGCAGGTGCTCGTAGATGACGGGCAGAAGCTGCTCGCTGGCCTGCGGCTGGCCGGCGCTCCACGCCTGGAGCAGGCGGGTGACCTCGTGGGTGGAATCTTGGCTCATCGGGGTTGGGCAACGGCGATGCGCCCGCCAGCATAGCGGTAAATGTGCCGGGCTGAAGAGTTTTTTGCAAAAAGCATGGTCCCCGCCCGCGCCAGCCCGCGCTTCTGCTTGGTGGAGGCACCGCGCCGAGCGGCCTCTCCGCACCTCCGCCGGTCCGTCCAACCCAACCGCGTCCAAAAAGCCCAACCCATCCATGCTCCGCACCTCCCTGTTCCTCTGTGCCGCCGCGCTCCTGCCGGCGAGTGGTCCGCTCGCCGCGCAGTTCGTCTTCCAGCAAAACGACAACGGCCAGTTCTTCCAGGACTCCGACGGCAACGGACACACCCTGCCCAACAACGACCTCTGGACCCAGCCCTACCAGACTTACACCGACAGCCACGGCAACGTCTACGCTGCCGCCTACACCAACTGGAACACCCTGACCACCTACCCCAACGGCGCGGGCGTCAGCGCCACCGTCAACGCCCCGTGCCATCTCGACGAGGGCATCTCGTTCCAGAATCTAACTGTCGGGACAGCCGGTGCCCTCGCCATCGACAGCAGCAACTCCGGCGGCGCGGGCGACCACGCCATCACGGTCACCATGGCCGCGGGCGGCGCGGGCACGCTGCGCAACGACGGCACGCTCACCATCGCCGGCACCGACCAATACACGACCGTCGTGCTGGCCAACAACCTGACCCTCGCCGGCACCGGCCCGCTGACCGTGACGAACGGCACGGCCTTCATCCAAGGGCCCGGCACGCTCGTCAACGCCGCCGGCCACGCGCTCACCGTCCAGAACAACGCGACGGTCAGCGCGCCGCTGTACAACCTCGGCACGGTCGCCGTCAACGCCGCCAACATCAGCAGCCCGGCGATCCTCAACGGCGGGCTGATCTCCGCCGCGGGCGGCGGCACGCTGACCCTCAGCGGCGCGCAGATCAACAACGCCAGCGGCACGCTGCGCGTGGCGGACGCGACCAGCCGCATCGACCTGGTCGGCGGCACGGTCGTCACCGGCGGCGTGCTCAGCAGCGCCAACGACACGGGCACCGACATCGACGGCGGCGGCCTGTTCCTCGGCGGCGACATGACTTTGGCCAACGTCACCCTCGCGCCCGGCAGCGTGTTCGTCGTGGCCGATCCCGTCTCGCTGGTCGGCACCTTGGCCAACAACGGGTACTTCGTCGTCCAG
>CAXTMD010000141.1:7519-8359 GCA_964245035.1 uncultured Chthoniobacterales bacterium | reverse complement strand
ACCACGGCACCGGCAGCCAGACCGTCGCGGCCAACCCCAACGCCAGCCCGCTGCCGACGCTCATCAACTCCGCTGGGCACACCATCACGGGCGGGGGCAGCTTCGCGGTCAACCTCAACAACCAGGGCGGCATCAACGCCAACGTCAACAACAACCAGATGACGCTCAGCGGCCCGCTCAAGCGCAACACCGGCGTCCTGGCGGCGACCAACGGTAGCACCCTGGTCCTCAACGGCGGCACGCTCGACAACACCGGCGGCCTCATCACCACCGACCCCACCGGCCGCATCGACCTGGCGGGCAACCTCACGCTCAAGGGCGGCACGCTGGCCAGCGCCAACGACACGGGCACCGACCTGGGGACCGGCATCGTCTACAACGACAGTGAGGTCTCGTTGCAGGATGTCACCCTCGCGCCGGGCAACGTCTTCGCGGTGACTAATTACGTCGACCTCGCGGGCACACTGACCAACAACGGCTACATCAACCTGGGCACCTTCAACTTCAACTCGCGCCAGTACGGCTACCTCCAGGCCGCCGCCGACGTGACGATCAACGGCACGGGCATCATCAACCTGACCACGATCCAGTCCACCAACAACGCCACGGTCACCTTCGGCACGGGCGGCGCGGTCGAGAGCGCCAACGGCACGATTGAAGGCGCGGGCACGATCAGCGCCGGTCTGGTGAACAACGGCACGGTGGTCAGCACCTACAACACGCTGACGGTCAGCGGGCCGACGTTCACCAACAACCGCTTCCTGTCCGCCAACAACAACTCCACCCTGAGCGTGGCCGGCAGCACGAATTTTACGAACTTCGACGCCGCCAGCGGCACGC
>CAXTMD010000141.1:0-7509 GCA_964245035.1 uncultured Chthoniobacterales bacterium | reverse complement strand
CACGCTGACCGGCGGCAACTACCGCGTCACGGATCTGGGCAACGGCGCGACGCTCGACTTCGGCGGCCGCAGCGTCCTGGTCAACGCGGCCTCGGTGGCGGTCAGCGGACCGAACGCCAACTTCAGCGCCATCAATGGCCTGAAGGACAACCGGGGGAACTTCACCGTGTCCGGCCTCAAGCAGTTCAGCACCTCGGGCGATCTCTCCAACGAAGGCGCGATCAACCTGGACGCGGGCAGCACGCTGCACGTGGCGGGCGCGTTCACCGGCGCGGCCGGTTCGACGCTGGCCGTGACGGTCGGCGGCACGCAGAGCCAGGGCGCGCAGAGCGCGGGTGTGTTGCAGGTCAGCGGCGCGGCGAGTCTCGGCGGCAACCTGGTGGTCACGCTGGCACCCGGCGTGCAGGTCGCCGCGACGAGCCAGATCGCCGTCGCCTCGGCCGCGGCGTTCGGCGGCGCGTTCGCCAACGTGGTCAACGGGGAGCGCGTGGCGACCACCGACGGCAGCGGCACCTTCCAGGTCAACTACGGGCCGGGCAGCGCCTACGCGCCGGGCACCTTGGTCCTGAGCAACTTCGAGCCGACCGGCACCGCGAACATCATCCCGTCCTTCTTCACGGGCGAGGCGAGCTTGGGCAGCGGCGCGTACTACCTGGCGTTCCGCAACGGCAACGTCTTCGGCTACTACAGCTTTCTCTCCGATCCGCACTACGTCTACCACTTCGACCTCGGCTACGAGTACGTCTTCGACGCCAAGGACGGCAACGATGGCGTCTATCTGTACGATTTCAAGAGCAACGGGTTCTTCTACACCAGCCCGGTGTTCCCGTTTCCATACCTGTATGACTTCAGCCTGAACAGCGTCCTGTACTACTACCCGGACCCCAAGAACCCGGGCAGATACAACACCAATGGCTACCGCTTCTTCTACGATTTCGCCACCGGCAAGATCATCGTGAAGTAAGCGGCCGCGATCAGAACCCATCACCACCGTCCGCACCCACGCCAGCACCCATGAAAACCAACCTCTGCCTTGCCCTGCTGCTGTCCGACGCACTGGCCTGCGGCCAACTCCGGGCCGACCCCACCGTGTACAACCAACCGGCCGCCGACCCCAACGTGGAGGGCTACTACACTTGGGCGTCGTGCGACACGCCCAGCAACGGTCTGGTGCCGACCTACGACAACTTCTCGCTGGGGACCACCACCAGCATCACGGCCGTGCAGTGGACGGGCAACTACATCGACACCAGCAACGTCGCCGATAACCCCGCCACACCCGACACGCCCACCTTCCAGGTCAACTTCTACGCGGACAACGGCGGCTTTCCCGGCCAGCTCCTGTCCTCGGCCACGCTGACGTTGGCCGAGTGCAACCCGACCCTGCTCAGTACCGTCGGCTTCTCGGACTCGCCGACCACGCCGAACTACCAGATTCCGATCTACGCGTACTCCGCCACGCTGCCCACAGCCTTCACCGCCGCGGCCGGGCAGCCCTATTGGATCAGCGTCGTCGGCGTGTGCACGGCGGACCAGCCGTTCTGGAGTTGGTACTCGGGTGACAACGGCGACGGCCGGTGCATCCAAGTCTTCCAAGGCAACCAGGTGCGACCCTCGGACTGTGCCTTCACGCTGCAAGGCACGCCGACGACGGGGCCGACGCCGCCCTCCACGTTCTTCGCCGGGCAAGCGGCCCTGGGCAACGGCGTGTACTACCTGGCGTTCGCCAACGGCAACTACTTCGGCTACTACTCGTTCCTGAGCGATTCCCGGTACATCTACCACTTCGATCTCGGGTACGAGTACGTCTTCGACGCCGGGGACGGCAAGAGCGGAGTGTACCTGTACGATTTCGCCAGCAACGACTTCTTCTACACGTCGCCCGCCTTTCCGTTCCCGTACCTGTACGACTTCGGGTCGAACGCCGTGTTGTACTACTACCCGGACCCGAAGAACGCCGGGCACTACAACACAAACGGCGTCCGCTACTTCTACGACTTCGCCACCGGCCAGATCATCACGAAGTGAGGCGAGATATCGGTGGCGTCCTCATCGGTAGCTTCCGGCATCCAGGCCATTTTCTGGGAGCCGACGTTACTTTCCCGCCGACGTGAAGCCGCGGATAAAGCTCTTCTGCGAGGCCCAGCCCAGCACCATGATCGGCGCCACCGAAAGCAAGGAAGCGGCGGAAATCTTGGCCCAGAACAAACCTCGGCCGCTGGTAAAAGACGCGATGTAATTGGTCAGCGGCGCCGCGTGGAAGCTGGTGAGTTGCAAGCTCCAGAACGCCTCGTTCCATGCCAGGATGATCAGCAGCAGGGCCGTCGAAAACAGGCCGGGCAACGCCATCGGCGCGAGCACGTCCCAGACTTCCTGCCGGAAGCCCGCCCCGTCGATCCGCGCCGCCTCCAGGATGCTCGCGGGCACCTCGCAGAAGTAGTTGAAGGTCATCCACACCGCGAGCGGCAAATTCATCAGCGTGTAGATGGCGATGAGCCCTGTGCGTGTGTCGAGCCCGTGCAGGGTGCGGAAAATCAAGTACACCGGCACGAGCGCGCCCACGGCCGGCATCATCTTGGTGGAGATCATCCACAGGAGCGTCGAAGCCGTCCGCAACGTCGGGAAAAAAGCCATGCGGTACGCGCAGGGCACGGCGAGAAGGAAGCAGCACAACGTGGAGCCAAAGGACACGTAGATCGAGTTGAGCAGGAACAGCCGGTAGTCGTCGCGGGCGAACACGTCCCGGAACGACTGCAAAGTCGGCGTGAAGAGCGAGGCGAACTGGTAGGCATCCCCCTCGGTCTTGAAGGCCGTGACCGTCATCACCAGGATCGGAAAGAAGACCACGAGGGCGATGATCCATCCGAGGAGGCCGACGATCCAAGTGGTAAGACGGGAGGTCTCCATCCGAAGACGACCCTACAACAAAAGGGGTCGGTTCCAACCGTTTACACCGGTGTCCGAATGGACTTGCTTTTCATCTGCCTGGCCGGCAACTCGGCCAGGTAGCTGGCGCTGCCTGTTTGCAAACATCCGGCGATCCGGGCGAGCGGCCCCGCTGTTTTGACCCGCACCTGGCAGGCGATCCGGACCTTGACCGGGTCTGCTCTGGTGCTCCGTCGCAGCCGCGATTCGTCCCAACCCTGCGCGGCGCGGCTCGCCCGTACCGTCCGCTCAGCCAAGCGTTCGTCCGTCTCGCGTCGCACCGCGGCTTGCTCCGTCTGCTTGCCACGCGGGAAAAAGGAGACGGGCATCTTTTCCGCTGCCGGTGGCCATGAAGACGTGGAAGAGGCTGTCCTGCAACGCGCCGCACGCAATCCTGGGCATGGTGTGGTGTTGGCGAGAATTATTGCTGATGGCCAGCGTGAGCAGCAAGGATGCGAGCGTTGTCTGCGCTGGAGCGCGTTGCCCGTGGGCGGACCCTGCCGCGTCCGCGGCATCGTCCAACGATGGTAGGGATGGCTCTCCGAGCCAGTCCCTGTTTTGACTTGATGCGCTTTGTGCACACGACACGCCTCTCCGGAAAATCTAGGGACCAGCTCGGAAAGTCATCCGGAGCTTTCTTGGACGACCGGCTGCCGCGCACCTGGGCCGGAAAGCCAATCCGCTGGCAACGCACGCCGCGGACAAGGTTGACGGCGCGGAGCCCTCGCCGAAGCTGGACCCGATGCGCTTCAGACCCCAGCCGCCGCCGCCGCTTGCGCCCGGATCTCCGTGGGTGAAAAGTGCCGCGCTCGCCGCCGTCATCGTAGCGGCGTTACTGGTTTGCAACGCTCCCTATTTCTTCCGGGCGCAACTCTACGAGCAGGGAGACTTCGCCGCCGACTCCCTGACCGTGCTCCAGGCCAAGAAGTTCCAGGCGTTGTACGGCGCCTACTCGCGGTGGGGCTTCCATCATCCGGGACCCGCTTTCTTCTACTGTTACGCCGCGGGCGAAGCGCTGTTCTACGACTGGCTGAAGCTCGTGCCGACCCCCTTCAACGCTCAAGCCATCGTGGGATTGATCCTGGCGGCGGGGTTCTTCGCCGCGGCGCTCGGGACGGCTTCGTGCTGGGTGGGCAGCCGCTGGTTTGCGCCGCTGACCCTGCTGCTGGCCGTCGCGCACTTCGGCGCGCTCGCCAGCCCCATCCTCGGTTCGTACGCCTTGCTGCTCATCTGGCCGGCTTGCGTGGTGATCATGCCTTTTCTGTGCCTGCTGGTCACCGCCGCCTCGGTCGGCGCGGGCCGGGGGAATGACCTGCCCCTGCTGGCCTTGGCCTGCGGGTTCCTGGTGCACAGCCACGTCGCCCAACCTCTGTTCACCCTGCCGCTCTTCGCCTTGGCCTACGGCGGCCTGGCTTGGAGCGCCCAGGGTCGGCCTCCGTGGCGCGAGTTTCCCCGCGCGCACGCGCTCACGGTGGGGATCGTGGCGCTGTTCGTTTTGCCCGTTGCCATCGACCTTTGCCGCGGCAGCCACAGCAATTTTGCTCTCGTCCTGGAGCACCTGCGGACGCACCGCGGTGAACGCCACCCCTGGCTGGACGCGCTGAGTTACTTCCTGGATTTCAGCGCCTACCGTCCGTACCGGTCGGACCACTACGAGGCTCCTCCCGGGGCCACCCTGGGAAGGGTCGGTCTGCTGCTGGCCAAGCATCCCGAGACGACGCTGCTGTGGGCGGCGGCGCTGGCGGTTTTCCTGGGCGGCTGGCTGCGGCACCGCCGCCCCGTGGTCCAGGCGGGATCGGACGAAAGCGCGGCCGCCGTCCGCTGGCGTTACCTGCGCTGGCTGGGAGCCTGTCTCGCGCTCTGCGTGGTCCTGACCCTGATCTGGGCGCACATCCAGGATGGCAAGCTGTTTTTCTTCAACGCGCTCTTCAACTACGCGATCTACTTCGGGCTCGCCATGCTGGCGGCGGGAGTCGTCGCCGGCGCGTTGGACCGCCGGGTCCGCACTCCCGCCGGGCAGCGGTGGGGAGTGGTCGCGCTGTACGGCCTCGCGGCCGGGTTGTTTCTGCTGCGGCCGGAGCGTTTCCGGGAACATTACTTCGACACGGCGCAGGCGCGCGGCTTTGCCACCACCGTGCGCACGGCAGTACGCGACGACGGTGCCGCGCCCGGAGCCGCCCGGTACCTGTGGTTCACGCCCAACGCCTGGGACCAGGCCCTGACGGTGGCGCTGCTGCTGGAGCGGGGCGGCGGGGTTTTCCGGGTACGGTCGGACCAGGCTTACCTGTTCGGCGCCGCGCGCGCCGTGGAAAGCCCGGCCGCCGTGCTGCTCGCCAGCGCGAGCCCGGCGGGTTGGCGCGTGAACCCGCGGACCACCGGACCCGGATCGCGGCAGATGCCGTTGGATGACCGCTACGGTCTGGACTGGTGGGTGCCGACGGTCGATCCCGGCGCGGGGGCGGCGCTGTTCTCCGACGGCGCGCACCACCCGGCCGAGCGGACGGCGGAGTACGACGAAAAGGCCGACGCCAGCGCCTGCGTCTGCGACGGGCTCACCCCGCCCGACGCGGCGGCGCCGTACAGCCTCAACGATCACACCGAGGCCGTGCTGTGCTTCCGGGCCGCGCCCGTGGCCGGCGGCGCGACGGTCGAACTGGCCATCGACCTCTTTCCCCTTTGCTTCCCCGGCGTGCGCGACCGGCGGCGTTTGCAGGTGCTCTTCAACGGCCAGCTCCTGGACGACTGGACCCTCGACCGCGACGCCCCGGTGCGCGTGCGGATCCCAGCGGCGTTGTGGAACGCCCGGCCGCAGGCCGCCGTGCTCCAGTGGAGGTTTCCGGACGCGGTTTCGGCGCGGGCGCTCGGCGTCTCGCGGGACATCCGCCCGCTGGCGTTCGGCTTCCGCAAACTCGAATTTTCTTTGGGCAAGTAGCCGTTCGGAAAAAAGTTAGTTCCTATTTTCTACACTGAAGGCTGGATGGGACTGTTTGCGGATTGTGTAAAAAGGTGGAACTGACCTCGCTTCCGCTTCGTCGCAACGAAAGAGCGTCTGGCGGTTGAGGACGTGGAAGAGGCCGCCCTGCAACGCGCCGTGTGCGATCCTTGGCATGACGATGTGCTACCGCAAACCACCGCTCAGGGGCCAGCGAAAAGATGCCTGTCCCCTTTTATTCCTTTTTTCTTTATCCTGTCTTCGTCTCAGTAAATGCTGATATCTAAACCTATACGCGCTTGGCTAGCAGCTAGCATTTCTTTACTGTCGATTAGGAGGCCGATATGATGTGCAGAAATTCGAACGGCGATGTTAAGCCAGGTAGTGCATCGATGCATGTCGTGCAATTCAGCAAGGCTGGCCTCCTTCGCTGTAATGAAGTCGAAGATTTTAGGTCGTACGGCATTGTGGAAAAACTCTGGCGCATGCTCGCCAAAAGACAAGCTCCAAGAATTCCTTTTGAATCGAGATGCTCCGCTCGCAGTTAGAGAACCTTTTATCTGGAAGGTGGTGGGCTTTACTCCGAGGTGTTCGGACACTGCGTTTGGATTGAGTTCGTCACTTTCTATCCATAATTCCGCCGTAATGGTTCCTTCCTTCTTTGTGCTCATAGCTGATGTATGTGATGGCGATTACACCGTTATCCACTCGCTCGGGTCTTTGCACAATGATGTCCGTGCGGATGTTTCCACACAAACCTTTGCTGCTGTGAGGTCTGGGTAAGTACAACGGTTAGAAAACATCGCCGAAACTAGCTCAAGCACTCTCACTGCACAACAGTCAATCACTACCATAATGGGTGTAGAGGTTCCCCAGGTCCTGATCCATCCTTATACCTGATTTCTATACCTCCGCCTTTTACACGAAATAGATCAAACCTTGATGTAGGAACCGCTTGATTTTGTTTTTTTGCGTCTTCTGCGCCTTTGTAGCCCATGCTTTTCGTAACTCTTTCCGCTTCCCTCCTGCTAAGCACGGTGACTTGGTTGGCCTCTTGGCTTGACTGCAAGACATTTCGAGGGTCGGATTCCCGCAATTCTTTTCCTATCTCTGCATTCGCGTCGGCTTGAGCGGCTTTTGCGGCTTCTGCCGCAGCAGCGGCTTCGGCACTCTTGTTTTCGAACAATCTTTTTAAAACATCGAGAACATTACGCAGTGCCTGAGCTAAATCCTCGCCTTTCTCTTTTGCTCTTTCTCCCTCGGGATTATGTGACGAACCGCGCAGAGGATCACTTTCCTCTGTTCCTTCTTCCGAAGGCTCTTCCACATCAACTTCGTTCATCCGCACCGTTGGAGCTGCAGATGCCAAACCGCCATTAGCGTTCGAATACGCGCCTGCCGCCGCCATGCTCGTTGGAGTCGCGGTAGCAAACAACCCGTTGGAAGAGTAGTCGCCCGAGATCGAGCCGGTCTCGTTCATCTTCCAAGCCATGTCCAATGGCAGGTTCACCTCAGCACCTTGAACGGCCAGTCCACTCGGATCGCTCTTGTTCACCGGGTCGTTGCCGCAGTAGGTGTAGATGTTCAGTCCACCCGCCTGCCCGATGGGGTCGGGCTGCAGCCAGCGGCCGTGCTGGGGCAGGTAGAAGCGT
>CAXTMD010000140.1:7749-10721 GCA_964245035.1 uncultured Chthoniobacterales bacterium | reverse complement strand
CACCCGAGCGGCGATGAACTCGGGCAACGTCCACCCGCCGCTCGGGTGCTGGTGACGCTCCCGGTGGGCGTGCTCCAGGCGCCAGACGGCGACGAAGGCGCGCTGCGTTTCCGGCCGGCGCTGCCGCCAGCCAAGCGTGCGGCCATCGAAAACCTGGCCATGGGCGAGGTGGCGCGAGTGACCCTGGAACTGCGGCCGGAATTCTGGCGGGAGTTGGCTAGCCGCCACGGCCCGGCCGGCGCAAGCCTGGAGTTTGTGCGGTCGGAGGACCCGGTGTTCCCGGCATGGTGGACGGCGCGTCCGGTGCAAACCGGGCTGCTGACCGCCTGGGCCGGCGGGCCGCGGGCGCAGCGGCTGCTGGCGTCCGCCGGTGCGGACGAGGGCGCCGTGGTGCGCGAGACGGTCCGGGCATGCGCGCGGGTGTTCGGCGTGGAGCCGGCGCTGGTCGAGCGGACGCTCTCCGGCTGGCACTTCCACGACTGGAGCCGCGATCCGTTCTCGCGCGGCGCGTACAGTTATCTGACCGTTGGCCACGAGGACGCCAGCCGCCAGCTGGCCGAGGGGCTTGCCGGCCGTCTGTTCTTCGCCGGCGAAGCGACCCACTGGGAAGGCGAGAACGGCACCGTGCACGGCGCGATCTCCAGCGGCCAGCGCGCTGCCGCGGAAATCCTCGCACACCTCCGCCCGTGAGCCATGGCTAAGGGTTTGACGACGCTTTGGAGCAGCTGCTTGGGTGAGCGCCCGCCGCACGGCTAAGCCCGCCCGATCTCTCAACTCACTCTAGCGTCCCTTCTCCGCCGCCAGCGCCGCCGGGAACGGCCGCGGCCCATCGCGGTGGCCGAGCTTGGCGTCAATCTCCTCCAGCCGCCGGATCAGGTCGAGCACTTCCTTGCGCGCGTACGGCCCGCCCGCCGCCCCGCAGAAGTGCGTGCGGCAGCCAAACGGCCGGTCGGCGTAGATCAGGCATTTGCCCGCGCGGGCGTCGAACATCGGACAGTCACCGTCCGCCGTCGCGGCCGGCACCTCTTTGCGCCCCGTGGCCTTGAACGCCCGGGTCGCCAGCAGCGCCTCGCCGCGTGTGACCGACGGGGTCTGGCCGGTGCGCTTGAACTGGCAGCACTCCGTCAGCCGCGTGCAGGCGCGTTCGACCGGACGGCGGTCGAGTTCGGCGTAGACGGCGCGCACTTCCGCCAACGCCGCGCGCACGGCGTCCACCGAACGGTAGGCGGGTGGCAGGTTGTTCGCGGCGGTGCCCATGAGAGAAAATCCTTCGTCCCGCGCGGCGTCGCGGGGAGGAAGAACTTACTCCGCTTTGCCCACTTCGTCCAACTCGGACAGCGTCTGGGTCGCCTGCTCGAAGCGCGGCCCGTTTTTCTCGGCCAGCTCGATGTTCGCCGCCGGGATGAAGTCCGGGATCTGGTCGCCGCCGCCCGCCGCCTTCGCCGCGGCGCCCATGCTGGCGGACATCGTGGACATCAGGCCCAGCAGGTAGTCGTGCGGATCGGTGCCCTCGGCTTTGAGCAGCGCGGCGACGTGTGGGGCGACCTTGTCGAAGGTGGCGTTGATCGACGCGATGGTGCCGCCTTTGTCTGCGTCGATGGCCTGCATCTCCTTCTTGATCTGCGGGTCGGCCTTGGCCGCGGCGACGAGCTTCTTGGTGACGGCTTCGAGCTTGTCGAGCTTCTCGAGCGTCAGCTTGTAGCCCTGGAGTTCCTTGCGGTCGCCCTCGGGCATTTCTCCTTGGGCAGCGGCGGGGCGCGGCGCACCGACGGTGACAACCAGCGCGGCCACCGCCGTCAGACCGAGGTGAACGAGGCGGCTCAGGGAAGGACGGGGCAAGCGCATGGCCGCTTGTCTAATCCGAGACCTGCGCTAGATCAAGAGGGACACGGGCCGCCGCGCCAGTTTCCGTTTTTCCCCGATGCTCTCCTTCTCGACCTGCTGGAACTCCGCCCGCCACACCGAGGGCGCGCCGATGATCCAGGAAATCCTCGACCTCGGCTTTGAAAACGTCGAGTTGTCGCACGGAGTTCGCATCTCCCTGATGGGCGGCGTCCAACAGATGTACGACCAGGGCAAGGTGCGGATCTCCAGCCTGCACAACTTCTGCCCGCTGCCGATGGAGGTGCAGGGCTCCTCGCCGGATTGCTACGAATTCACCTCGCACCGGCCCTTCGACCAGCGCCGGGCGGTCAAGCTGACAATCCAGACCATCGACTTTGCCAACCGCCTCGGCGCGGGGGTGGTCGTCCTGCACCTGGGCCGCGTGGCGATGACGCCGGTCACCCGCAAGCTGGGCAAGTTGGCGAAGGAGGGCAAGTTTTTGGACCGCGAGTTCGTGCGGCTGAAGATCGCCGCCGTCAAGGAGCGGGAGGCGCGCGGGCCGGCGTTCCTCGCGCGGGTCAAGGAGTGCCTCAAGCCCATCGTCGAACACGCCGCCAACAAGAACGTGAACCTCGGCATCGAGGGCCGCTTCGGCTACGAGGAAGTGCCCAGCGAACGCGAACTGCCGGGGCTGCTGGAAGACCTGAACGCGCCGCACGTCGGTTACTGGCACGATTTCGGGCATCTCCAGGTGAAGAACAACCTGCGCTTCGTCGATCACTACGAATGGCTGCGGTCCATTCGGCACCGGCTCTTCGGCTGCCACCTGCATGACACGGAGTGGCCCGTGGCCGATCACCGGGTGCCGTTTGCCGGCGGGATCGACTACGACCGGCTGATCCCGCTGCTGCCGCCGAACTGCCTGTTCGTGTGGGAACTGAACCCGCGCATGAAGGCGGACGACATCCGCGCGGCGCTGGCACGGTGGAAGGAAAAGTTCAGCCCTGTCTGATGCCGGCAGGCCGGAAGGTGCCTCGCGCAAAGTCCGCCAAGCCGCAAAGGAGACGGGTAAATGGGATGTGGAAGACTGTAGGGCAGGCGCCCCGCCTGCCGCGTTTCGGGACGTCGGTTGGGAATAGAAGCAAAGG
>CAXTMD010000140.1:4448-7739 GCA_964245035.1 uncultured Chthoniobacterales bacterium | reverse complement strand
CTACTGGGTGTTCCGCGATCCCAAGACGCGCCAGGGCATCGCCACGGCGCTGCAAGGAGGCAACGATTACTGGTGGCTGGTAGCCTGCGTGCTGGC
Organism: uncultured Chthoniobacterales bacterium; assembly: GCA_964245035.1. Lineage (GTDB taxonomy): Bacteria > Verrucomicrobiota > Verrucomicrobiia > Chthoniobacterales > SZAS-18 > CAHJWO01. The sequence goes on along the minus strand of CAXTMD010000140.1, from coordinate 7,643 downwards.
GGCGGGACTCGCGCCGGTCTGCGCCACGGTGCGCCTGTGGCTGCTGCTGCGCGTGCAGGACATCCGCCTGACCCTCGCACGGACGAGCCAGCTCTACATGACCGGCATGTTCTTCAACCTGTTCCTGCCCGGTTCGACGGGCGGCGACGCGGTGAAACTTTTCTACCTGCTGCGGGAGAATCGCGAACCCAGCAAGCGCGCCGGGGCGTTCCTGGCCGTGGTCATGGACCGGCTCCTGGGACTCGTGGCGCTGTCGATCCTGTCCATTGGCTTCGTGGTGGCGCGTTACCACTGGCTGACCCAGACCGCCGATGCGACCAAGTGGGTCAACGGCTTCCTGCTGATCCTCGGCTCGGCGCTGTTTGGCATCATCGTGACGCTGATCGTCGCGCAGTTTGACCTCGTGCGCTTTTTCCCCGCCAAGATGCCCGGCCGCAAGGCAGTCGTGGAGGTCGCCGCCGCCATCCAGAGCAACACCCGCGCTTGGCGCACGACGGTGGCCTGCGTGGCGATCTCGTTTGTCGGGCACATGGCGATGTTCATCGTGTTTTACTTCGCCGCGCTGGTGCTGCGCGCGGCGGTGGCGTTCTGGGATGTGACGGTGGTCATGCCCATCATCAACACCTACGCCTCGCTGCCGATCAGCCTCTCGGGCGTCGGCGTGCGCGAGGCGCTGTTCACCACGCTGCTCGGCGGCCTGTGCGGCCTGTCGCAGGACAAGGCGGTGCTGATCTCGCTGGTGGGATTCCTGTGTTCGGTGGTGTTCTACGGGCTGCTTGGCGGGGTGTTTTACCTGTTCTTCAAGGGCCAGGCCGGAGCGGTGCCTCCCCACGTCGAGGAACTGGAAGCCCGCGAGGAGGAAGCCGCCCTGCCGACGATGATGGCCGAAGCCCGCCACCCCCGCCCGGCCACCGATGCCTGAGCCGACGCTGCTCCTACGCGCGGCGATCACGCTCGACGGCAAGCTCGACAACAGTTCGCCGCCGGAGACGGTGCGTGGTACGCAGATCAACCGGCTCGACCCCGGCGAACTCCGTGCGCTGCTGACCGGCGGGCAGGTGGACGAGATCCACCTGACGATCCACCCCCGCGTCGACGGCCGCCGCGACGCCCTCACCCTCAGTGGACCGCCGACGCCGGAATTTTTTTCCCGCTCGCTCGCCTGCCGGCTGCTCGGCATGGAAACCCGCGACGGCGAATGCGTTCTGCGTTACCGCGTGTTGCGCCGCGGGCGGCGGGCGGCCCGGACGGCCTGAAATCGTGGCATCCACCCGCGCACGCACGGCGTTTTTGCCTTTTGATTGGTCGTCGGCGATGGTCCGGCGTTTTTGATGCACACGACCACTGCGATCACCATGCGCGCGCCCAAGGAGCGCATCTTCGAGACCGCCGCCGATCTCTCCGGCTGGCCGCGCATCCTGCCGCACTACCGCTACATCCACTATTACGAACGCGGACCGGTGCGCAACGTCGTCAAGATGGCCTGCCGACGCTCGGGCCTGCCGGTGGCCTGGACGAGCGAGCAGATCATCGACCGCGAGCGGCTGGAGGTGCGCTTCACCCACCTGAAGGCGTTCACCAAGGGCATGCACGTCGTGTGGCGGTTCACGGACCGGCCCGACGGCAGCGTGTACGTCGAGATCGTCCACGACCTGAACTTCCGCGTGCGGGCGCTCGCCCCGTTGGCCGACCTCATCATCGGCAAGTTTTTCATCGACCACGTCGCCAACAAAACCCTCCGCTGCATGAAGGCCCACCTCGAACCATGAAACGCGCCGTCATCACGGGCCTGGGTCCCATCACCTGCATCGGCGTCGGCAAAGAAGCGTTTTGGAACGGCCTGCGCGCGCAGCAAAGCGGCATCGCGCGGCTGACGGCCTTCGACTCCAGCGAGTACAACGCGCACCACGCCGGCGAGGTGCGCGACTTCGATCCCACGCGGTTTTTCCCGCCGCACCGGCTGAAGCGGCTGGACCGCTACGCACAGTTCTCGGTGGCCAGCGCCCAGCTCGCGCTGGAAGACGCCGGGCTGACGTTCTCGCCCGAGAACCCGCAGCCCCGCGCGGGGGTCAGCTTCGGCACGGCGCTCGGCGGCATCGCGGGGGCGGAGTTCCAGCACGCGCACTTTTTGAAGAAGGGCACGCGCGGGGTCAACCAGACGCTCGCCCTCCAGGTCTTCGGCGGGTCGGCGCACACGAACATCGCCATCGAGTACGGCCTGCGCGGTGTGGGCACGACAAACTCGAACTCCTGCGCCAGCGGCACGGTGGCCGTCGGCGAGGCGCTGCGCTACATCCGCGACGGCTGGGCCGACGTGGTGGTCGCCGGCGGCGCGGAGGCTCCGCTCAGCCCGCTGACCTTCAGCGCGTTCGCCCTCATCAAGACCATGAGCCAGTGGGAAGGCGAACCCGCCGCGCGCGCCTGCCGGCCGTTCGACCGCACGCGCGACGGCTTCGTCATGGGCGAAGGCGCGGCGTCGCTGATCATCGAGGAATACGAACACGCCAAGGCCCGCGGCGCGCACATCTACGCGGAAGTTCTCGGCTACAGCCTCAACAACGACGCCTACCACATGACTAGCCCCCTGCCCGACGGCGCGGGAGCTATCACGGCGATGCGCGACGCCCTGGCCGACGCCCGCCTACGGCCCGAGGAAATCGACGCCATCAACGCCCACGCGAGCAGCACGCAGGTCAACGACTCCACGGAGACGATGTGCATCAAGACGGTGCTCGGCGAGCACGCGCGCCGCATTCCCGTCAGCGGCACAAAGGCGTACCACGCGCACCCGCTCGGCGCGACGGGAGCCATCGAAACGGCCGTGGCCGCCCTGACGCTGGACCGCGGCTGGATGCCGCCGACCTTGCACCGCGAGGAGGCCGACCCGGCGTGCGACCTCGACGTGGTGCCCAACGAGGGCCGCGACGTCAGCGTGCGGCGGGTTCTGAGCAATTCGTTTGGCTTTGGCGGGATCAACTCCTGCCTGATCTTGGGCAAGGTGTAGGCCCCCACGCGTACGCCCTTCGCTGTTTGCGCCCGGTGCGTTCCGGGTGGATGCTCCCGGCAGATGAAATCCTCGCGTTCTTCCTGGAAGATGCCCGTCGTGTGCGGCGTTGCCATCGTGGCCGTGCTGCGCTTCGGCGCGCCGACCATCACGCCCGCAGCTCCGTCGCCCGCTCCCGCGGCGTCCCCGGC
>CAXTMD010000140.1:371-4438 GCA_964245035.1 uncultured Chthoniobacterales bacterium | reverse complement strand
TCTCCCAGCGCGCCGGACCCTGCCACTGCCTTGGACGGACTCAAGACGGCCGACGCGCTGTACAACTACATCGACAAGAACGCGAACACCGACGACATCCAACCCGACGACGCGCTGCCCCGCGAGGAGCAGATGGCGCAGGTGCGCAAGCAGGTGGACCAGAAGATCGCGCTGCTGCGGCCGGCCATCGATGCCTTCCTCAAACAATATCCGCAGGACCCGCGCCGCTGGGAGGTGCAACTCGACCGTGTTTCCTTCCTCAAGGACGCCGAGGACATCTCCGATGAGGAATACACCAAGACGCTCAAGGCCACGGCTTCCGCGCCCGACGCCACGGATGCCGCCCGTCACCGCGCGCGCGCCACGCTGCTCCAGGATGACTTGCGGGAGCTGAACCCGCAAAAGGGATTGACGCCCGAAATCGAGCAGGAATTGTCCGCTTACGAAAAGGATTTTCCCGACGACGAGTCGGGCAGGAATTTGGTGGAACTGCGGGTCCACTTGCTGGAGGCCAGCGCCCCCGACAAGGTCAAGGGCACGCTGGAGACGCTCGCCAAGAGCCCCAATAAATCCACCGCGGAGGCGGCGCACGACCGCCTGGCGCTGCTCACCGAGCCGTTGGATTTGAAGTTCGACAGCGCGACTGACGGCAAGCCGGTCGACCTCTCCAAATTGCGTGGCAAAGTCGTACTGCTGGATTTCTGGGCCACTTGGTGCGGTCCCTGCATGGCCAAGCTGCCGGAGATCATCAAGCTCAACGAGAAGTACAAGGCGCAGGGCTTCCAACTGGTCGGCATCTCGCTGGACCAGAACAAGGCGGCCTTGCTCAAAACGGTGAAGGCGAAAGGCATGGACTGGCCCGAGTACTTTGACGGCAAGGGCTGGGAGAGCGAGGTCGGTACGCGCTTCGGCGTTCAGGCCATCCCGGCCGCCTGGCTGGTGGACAAGAAGGGGTTTGTGCACGCTGTCGACGAGGAAGCCGACCTCGACGCGGAGGTCGCCAAGCTGATCGCAGACAAATCCTGAGGTGGGATGGGGGCAGAGAGGGCGAAGCGGACTGCGGCGGCCAGAAACAGGCGGAACCGCGTTTCTTATCTGGCACCTTTTTCCCTTATGACTCCCGAAGAACGCAACCTCATCACCGGTTTGTTCGACCGCCTGCGCCAAGCCGAAGCCGGCGCGCCGGCCAAGGACCGCGAAGCGGAGGACCTCATCCGTCAACTGACCTCGCAGGCACCTAGTGCCCCTTATCTGCTCACCCAGACGCTGCTCGTTCAGGAGCACGCGCTCGCCAACGCGCAGGCACGCATCCAGGCGCTCGAACGCCAGGCAGCGCAGGCCCAACAGCCGGCGCAATCATCGGGTGGAGGATTTCTCTCTGGGCTTTTCGGCCACTCTTCCACGCCGGCTCCAGCCACACCACCGCCGCAGCAAGCCCCGCCACCCATGCCGGTCCAGCCGCAGGCGATGCCATATCCCACGACAATGGGCATGGCTCCCTCCGCGGGCGGAGGGTTCTTGCGCAGTGCGCTCTCGACCGCAGCCGGCGTGGCGGGCGGCGCGGCGCTTTTCCAGGGCATCGAGAGCCTGCTCGGGCACAACGCGGGTCCGTTTGGCGGCGGACTTGGCGGCTTCGGAGGCGGTGGCACGTTCGTTGAAACCGGCGGCCCGCGCGAGGTCGTCAACAACTACTACAACGACGCTCCCACCGGCGAACACGAGCACAGCGGTGGTGGTGCGGGCGGCGGCGACATCCCCGCTGGGGCAGCGGACCAGCCCGCTCATCCGGGCTACGAGGACGCGAGGTTTGACGACAGTAACTTTGACAAGAGCAACCCGTTTGACCAGCCGGCAAACGACAACAGTTTCCTCGGCGCTGGATCGGACAACGGTTCGCTCGACAATAACTATGACCTCGAAAACACAGACTCTTCGGGGAGCAGTGATTTCAGTGGTGGAGACTTCGTTGGCAACGACAATTCCGGCGACGACAACAGTACGGTGTAAAATACTTTCCTGAGTTTGATGTTGGGAGCGGGCAGGTTTCACGAGCCTGCCCGTTTTTTCATGGAGAACGCGGATGGAAACACCCCACCGCGGCTTGGCGGCCAGCCACTACTTTCCCGTCCCTTGGCTTGCAGGCCACCCGCCACCGATGGCCCGGACAAGGGCGATTGTCGCCGCGAAACGCGCGTTGAGCGTCTGCACGCGGTTGAGTTCCGCGCCGAGCAGCGAGCGTTGCGCGTCCACCACGTCGAAGTAGTTCGTCGCCCCTTCGATGTAGCGCTTCTGCGAGAGGCCGAGCACCTGCCCGGCGTCGTCAGCCGCGTGCTGGCGCGCCTCGGCCTGCGCGGCGCGCTGACGCAGGTCGGAAAGCGAGGTTTCCACTTCCTTGTAAGCGGTGATCGCCGTCGCTCGGTAGGCGTCCAGCGCCCCCTCGCGCCGGGCCTTGGCTGCGCGCAGGTCGGCCTCGTTGCGTCCGCCCTCAAAGATCGGGATGTGGATGCGCCCGAGCACGGACAGCGCCCGGCTTTGCGCCTCAAAGAGTTGGTCGTCCTGCGCGCTCTCGAACCCGGCGTTGCCCTCAATGTTGAATGTCGGCAGAAACTGCGCCCGCGCCACGTTGATGCTCTCGTCGGCGGCCACGAGCTGGTGCTCGGCTTGCACCAAGTCGGGCCGGCGGGAGAGCAGTTGCATCGGCACGCCGGGCGGCACCGCTGGTAACGGACTGTCCTCCAGCGGACGCACGGGCACGCGGAACGTGCTCGCCGGCTGGCCGCAGAGCGCGGCGAGGTTGTTCTCCAATTCGGCGCGCTGGCGGATAACCTCGTCGGCGTCGGCCTGGGTGTTGTCGAGTTCCACCCTGGCGCGGGCGAGGTCTGCCGGACCGGCGACGCCCGCGTTGAGCCGCTCTTGGCTCAGGCGCACGGCGTCGCGCCGCAGGTCGAGGTTGCGCCGCAGCACGCCGACCTCCGAGTCCAACGCCCGCAACGCGAAGTATTCCGTAGCCACGTCCGCGCTCAGGCTCAGGGTCACCGCGCGCCGGTCGGCCTCGGCGGCTTGCGCGCTGGCCTTTGCGCTGGCATAGGCGTGACGGATCCGGCCGAACACGTCCAGTTCGTAGGAGACGGTGAGCGGCGCCTGGAAGTCGTTGTACGTCGTGGAAAGCGCACGGCTGGCGAACGCCGGGATTTTTCCGGTGTTTTCGCCTAGCACTGCACCGAACGCCCCCGCGTTGCCGACGAGTTCTGCGCGCAGGATCGGCCCCGTGTTGGTCGTGCGCTGACGGGTGACGAGGAGGTTGGACTCGACCGTCGGGAGAAATCCGGCGGCGGCCGTGCGGGTGTTCTGCCGCGCCTCGTCGATGCGCGTCACGGTGCGGGCCAGGTCTTGGTTAGAAGCGGCGGCTTGGCGCTCCAGGTTGTCGAGCGTCGCGTCGTGGAAGAGGTTCCACCACGGCGCGGTGGACAGGGCATCGCCCGGCGCGGCGGGATCGGTCGGGATCGGGTGCGCGGCGGGCGCGTTCTTGAAGCGCGCGGGCGCTTCGACCGGCGGAGGCGTCGGCTTCGGCGCGGCGGCAGCCGAACTTGCCCAGGCGAACAGCCACCCGGCCAGGAGAAAACGGCGCTTCATCTTCAGCGCACCCGCACGTTCACCACCGACGACAAACCCGGCCGGATGCGGTCCTCGTAGCCGCGCACGCCCGCGCGGTCGAGCACGACCTTGACCGGCACGCGCTGCACGACCTTGGTGAAATTGCCCGTGGCGTTGTCCGGCGGCAGCAGCGCGAACTGCGCGCCGGTCGCAGGCGACACGCTGTCGATTTTGCCCGGGAACGTGTGACCCGGGATCGCATCAATCGCGACTTCCACCGGTTGTCCGTCGCGCATGGCGGCAAGCTGCGTCTCTTTGAAGTTGGCGACCACCCACAGGTCCGGCTCGACCAGCGCCACGAGCGCCTGTCCGGCCTGCACCCGGTTGCCGCTTTCAACGTTCTTGTTGCCGATGCGGCCATCGGTGGGCGCAGTCAGCGCGGTGTAGGAAAGCTCGCGTTCGGCGTCGTTCAC
>CAXTMD010000140.1:0-361 GCA_964245035.1 uncultured Chthoniobacterales bacterium | reverse complement strand
TCGCCCGTCGATCGGGGCGACCATCCGGCAGTAGCCCAGGTTCAGCTCGGCGTCGCGGACGTTGGCCTGCGCGGCGGCCAGCGAGGCCTGCGCACTTTCCACCTGAGCTTTGTTGGCGGTGACGTTCGACTGCACGCCGACGAGGTTGGCCTTGGCGGCGGCGAGCGCAGCCTGGGCGGCGTCGAGCGCGCCTTTGTCCGTGTCCACCTGCGAGCGGGCGATGGCCTGTTTGTCGTTGTTGTAAAGCCGGCTGCTGCGGTTGAAATCCACGCCAGCGGTCTCGGTCTGCGCCTGGGCGCGCTGCACCTGGGCCTGCGCCTGGAGCACCTGGGCGTCGGTCTGCGCGACCGTGGCCTGCGCC
>CAXTMD010000139.1:0-10744 GCA_964245035.1 uncultured Chthoniobacterales bacterium | reverse complement strand
GTGCTCGGGCGCAGGTCCAGCGCGCGCAAGAGCGCGAGATCGGCGCGGGCGGCGGGGTTGGCGGCGGTGAGCAGCTTGTCGCCGTAGAACACGGAGTTGGCCCCGGCGAAGAAGCAGAGCGCCTGCCCCTCGGGGCTCAGGCGGGTGCGGCCGGCGGACAGCCGCACGCGGGCGCGCGGCAGGGCGATGCGGGCAGTGGCGATCAGGCGCACGAGGTCGAAAACGTCCACCGGCGGCGCGTCCTCCAGCGGCGTGCCGGGCATGGCCATCAGGCAGTTGATGGGCACGCTCTCCGGAGCGGGGTCGAGGCTGGCGAGAACAGCGAGCATCTTCAGTCGGTCCTCGGGCGTTTCACCGAGACCGACGATGCCGCCGCAGCACAGCGCCATGCCGCTGCCCTGGACGGCGCGGATCGTGTCGAGCCGATCCTGGAAGGTGTGGGTGGTGACGATCTGCGGGTAGTGCTCGGGTGAGGTGTCGATGTTGTGGTTGTAGGCAGTGACGCCCGCCTCCTTGAGCAGCGCGGCCTCGGTCGCCGAAAGCTGGCCGAGAGTGACGCAGACCTCCATCCCGAGTTGGGAAACCTCCCGGACGATGTCGAGCACCTGCGCGAACTTCTTTTCGCCCGCGCGCACCCCGCGCCAGGCCGCGCCCATGCAAAAGCGCGTCGAGCCGTTGGCCTTGGCGCGCCGGGCGGCGGCGAGCACGTCGTCGGTGGCCATCAGGCGCTCGGAGGCAACGCCCGTCGAGTAGTGGGCGCTCTGCGCGCAGTAGCCGCAGTCCTCGCTGCAACCGCCCGTCTTGATGCTCAGCAGCGTGCAGAGCTGCATCTCGTCCTTCTGCGCGGGCCAGTGGGATTCGTGGACGCGGCGGGCCTGTTGGAGCAGGTCGAAAAACGGCTGGCGGTAGAGGGCCGAAAGCTGCTCAAAAGTCATGGGAAAGGTTGCGGTGTGGCCAGAGACCACGTTGCGGCGTGCCAGCGGCGACGTCGCGGGTGAGTGGCGGAAGTTTGCCTGTCAAAAAGACGCCGGGCAAGAGCAAAGCGGAGCGTTGCCAGACGAACAGAAGCTCGTTCTGCCCCAAACGTGCCCGCAGGGAGCACCGCAACCCGCAACGGGCACGCAGCGCACACCGCAACGGCACCTCCGGTGCCCTACTGCACCCACTTGCCGTCGGCCGAACTCAGCACGGGGATGATCCCGTTGAGCGCCTCGTCGCGCGAGGAATAGTCCGTGCGTCCGATGGCCCCGATCATCGGCGTGCCGGTGGCAGCCTTCCACTTGTCGCTCATCTCCTCGCCGGTGTGGCAGCCCCAGCTCTTCACAAACGCGCTGCGCATGAACAAGTTGCGGTGGATCAACTGGAGCTGGTCCTCGTGCAGGAAGTTCTTGGAGGCGCTGTCGATGTTGGAGCTGTAGTCGAACATGAAGCAGCAGCGGTTGGAGTGGCCGAAATACTCGAAATCGGCGATCTTGATGCGGGAGCGGTCCTGGCCGTTGTTGAGGTAGTTGATGACCTGCAAGCCGTCCTTCACGGGCACCATGTGGAGGTGGTACTTGTCGCGCACGCTGTTGAGGTCGCTGACGTAGTCCTCGTGGTCCTGCGCGCCGCGCGACCGGTAGCCGTCCTCGAAGACCAGCCAGGTGTAGAGCGCGTTGGGATCGTTGCCGATCTGCTGCTGGAGCTGCTGGAAGCGGGTGCGCGTGGCACGTGTGAAGCTGCCCCAGAACGCGTCGTGCGGGTTGGCCTTGTACTTTTCCCAGATCGTCAGGGACGGACCGCCGGTGAGCAGGATGTACTCGCGCGGCGGGCCGGGGTTGACCACGGGCGGCGCGGGCTGGTTGGCGGCCGGCTGGGTGGAGGGATTGGAGACGGCCTGGATCCGCGGGTTGGCGGAGTTGGGCGTGCCCTGCGCGAACGCGGCGGCGGGCAGCAGGGCGGCGAAGAGGGTGGGCAGGAAGGTCTTCATCGGAGCAGGACGGCGGCCGGACTTTACAGCGGAAACCATGCCGCCGTCAACGTGGACGGTCGTGGCCCCTTCTGGCATGATCGCGGGCGCGATTTCCATGATGAGAAGCCTCTTCCTCGCCGCCGCGTTGGCCGCCGGGTCCATCGCCGCCGTCCGCGCCGACATCTCGGCCGTGCAACACACCGGCCACGGCATCATCGCCATCGACGCGCCCACGGTCCGCATGGTCAGCGCCAAGGTGGACATCACCTGGGGCGAACCGGGCAGGCTTGCCGCTGTGTTCGTGATGGACAACGAGAGCACCGAGGCCGCCGACGTGCAGCTCGGCTTCCCGGTTTCCCTGCCCGAGAAGTTCCGCACCAAGGATGGGCTGGACTTCACGATGACGTTTGACGGCGTGCCGCTCGACCGCGCGAGCGTCCGGGAGGACCCCGAGGCGAAGGAGACGTACCACACGTTCGATTCCACGCGCTGGTTTCACTGCCGGCATCGCTTCGCTCCGGGTGTCACCACGGTGAAGGTGGACACGAAGCTGCCCGCCACCGCGGCTTACCGCATCCCGTACCGGGAAAATTTGTTCTACTGCATCCAGACCGGGGCGGGCTGGAAAGGCCGCATCGGCTCGGAGGAGGTTGCCATCCACTTTCCCCGCCAGCTGCGGCCCGACGACATCGAACGAATAGAACCCGCAGGCCGCCTCATCAAAAGAGATAAAGTGCGCTGGCGGTTCGAGGATTTCGAGCCGGAGGGAGGTGACCACGACATCTTCCTGCAGTTCCTGCACCCGTGCGTGTTGCCGATCCTCGACGGTTTGCGCCGGCAGTCGGCCGAGGCCCCGCACGACCTCCGGAAAAGGCTGAACCTCATCCGGCACCTGCTCGGCCTGTGCGACGCGCGGTTTGACTACCCTTATCCTTCCGAAAGGTTGACGTATGACGCGGAGCAGGAAATTCTGGCGACGCTCCGGTCGGACGCGGAGCGCACGCGGTTCCAGGAGTTGTTCGTCTGGACACCGGACGGCCGCTTTGAGTCGAGCAAGGCCGATGATTGGTCGGAAGACGAGGATGAGGTCACAACCATGCTCAGCGCGGCGGGGTACGTCGAGCGGCGGTATCGGTCGAAGTTCCTCCTCGAAGGGCGCGAACTGCTGGCGCAGTTCCTGCGGGAACACCCGCACAACGCCGACGCCTGGAACCTCGCTCTGCTGCATTTCGTCGGCCCTCCCGGTGAAATGGGAGACATGGTTGCGTTCCAGATCGAGTGGATCAAGACCGCGCTGCAAAATTGCCCAGGCAACCCGACGATCCGCCTGTGGGATGCTTACGGCCGCTTGAGCCGGCAACGACGAGAGGAAACGAACCCTGGCATCACGCAGACCGTACTCCGGTGTTCCAGAAAGCAAGATCAGCTAGACAAACAGCTGGGAAGACGCGGTACTTTTGACCTTCGGTTCAAACAGCGTAGCTACCGCTACTACCATGACTAGCTCGAGCGCGTGGACCTTGAGCGGCACAACGACCTTCAGGCAAACGCGGGCACGCGCTCGCCTTGGATCAGGTCGCCCAAACTTTGCCGCGTGCGGACGACCTGCGCCTGGTCACCCTGGACCATCACCTCGGCGGCCAGCGGGCGGGAATTGTAGTTCGACGCCATCGTGAAGCCGTACGCGCCCGCGCTCATCAGCGCGACGAGTTCGCCCTGGCGTAACGGCGGCAGGTCCCGCGCCTGCGCGAAGAAATCCCCGCTCTCGCACACCGGGCCGACCACGTCGGCGGCCTCGCGGCGGTCGGCCGGGGCAGGTTCGCGTACGGGCACCACCTCGTGGTAACCCTCGTAGAGCGCCGGACGGATGAGGTCGTTCATGCCCGCGTCCACGATCACGAAGCGTTTGCCGCCGTCGCTTTGCTTGAGGTATTGCACGGTGCTCAGCAACACCCCCGCGTTGCCGACCATGAAGCGGCCCGGCTCCAGGAGGATGCGCAACCCCAACGGCGCGAGCGTCGGCACGATGGCCTCGGCGTATTGCTCGACCGTCAGCGAGGGCGCGGCCTCGCCCTCCTGATGCCACCACGCCTCCTGGCCGCTCTGGAGCGAGGATTTGTAGACGATCCCCAACCCCCCGCCGACGCTGAAAAACTCGATGCCGTACTCGCGCTTCAACTCGGCCGCCACGGGCGCGACCTTCTGCACCGCCGCCGCGAACGGCCCGGCCTCCGTGATCTGCGAGCCGATGTGCATCTGCAAGCCGCGCACGCGGATGTGCGCCATCTGCGAGGCGGCCTTGTAGACCGCGAACGCCCGCTCCAGGCCGACGCCGAACTTGTTCTCGCTCTTGCCCGTGGAGATGTAATGGTGCCCGCCCGCGGCCACATCGGGGTTGACCCGCAACGCCACCGGCGCGCGCCGCCCGAGGTCGGCGGCGACGGCGTTGATCAACTCCAGTTCCGCCTCGCTTTCGACGTTGAAGGACAAGATGCCCTGGCGCAGGGCGTACTCGATCTCGGCGCGCGTCTTGCCAACCCCGGCAAACGTACAGCGTTCGGGGTTGCCGCCGGCCTTGACGACGCGGAAAAGTTCGCCCGCCGACACGATGTCGAACCCGGCGCGTTCGCGGGCGAGGAGGTCGAGGACGGCGAGGTTGCTGTTGGCTTTGACGGCGTAGCAGACCAGGTGGTCCACGCCGGCGAGCGCGGCGTCGAGCCGGCGGAAGTGGTCGCGGATCGTTCCCGCGCTGTAGACGTAGAGCGGCGTGCCGTGCTCGGCGGCGAGGTCGGCGAGGTCAACGCCCTCGCAGCGCAGTTGGCCGTCGTGGTAGTGGAAGGAGTGCATGGTGGAGAGGGAGAAACTTACAGGTCTTTTTCTTCCAGACCGATGACCTTCATCAACGCGAGGAGCGTTCCGATTTTGAGTGGCCGGCTGCCGTGAATCGGGATGACGATTCGCTCGCCCCGCCCGGTCATGGTGAAGATATGGTGGCTGCCTTTGATCCGGTCCAAGACCCAGCCGCGACGAGAGATGATGCCAGCCAGTTGCTTTCCTGAAACTTGCTTCACAGCGCCAGTTCCAAAACCTGATCTTCTTCGGTGATTTCCGCGCTTGGCTCACCCGCTTCGAGCCATCCTTCAATCGCTTCTCTCAAGTTGGCGCGTACCTCGTCGATGGTCTCGCCTTCCGTGACGCAACCGGGCATGGCGGGCACCTCGGCCCAGAAGCCGCCTTCCTCTGCCGGATGAACGATGGCTTTCACGGTCATGGTCGGAAGATGCGGCAGGACACGCGGGCGCGCAAGAACCGCACCGGGAACCCTACCGTGTGAGCCCGAACTCCGCCCGGCGGTTGCGCGCCCACGCCGCGTCGTTGGACGACGGGTCGACAGGCATCTCCGAGCCGAAGCTCACCGTCTGCACCCGCTCGGGCGCGACGCCGTCGGCGAGCAGCGCGTCGCGGACCGCCTCGGCGCGTTTTTCGCCGAGGGCGCGGTTGTACTCGGCCGTGCCGCGCTCGTCGCAAAACCCGGCGACGATCACCCGCCGGTTGCTCTGCTGAAGGAACGACGCCACCTCGCGCACGCGGCCTTGCTCCTCGGGATCGACCGTGTAGCTGTCAAAGGCGAAGTGCACGGGCTGGAAGCGGTTGCGGTCCACGTTCGGACCCAGGAACGACACGCCCTCGTCGCGCTGAGGCAGCGGCGTGCCGTTGACGTAATCGCTGTCGGGCACGTTGGCCGCGCCGTTGTACGCGCCGTTCTGGTTTTTGTTGCTCTTGCAGGCGGACAGCGACGCGAGCAGCAGGAGGGCAAGGAGGAAGAAACGAGTTTTCATGGCAGGAAAGAAAAACATCAATGGCTCCACGTCGGCTCGGAAACCTTGCCCAGGCCGCCGATCACGCGCGTCTTCTTGCCGGTGACGGTGTCGACCATCATGATCGCCTCGCCGCTGCTGTAGATGAGGTGGCGCGAATCCGCCCCCCACGCCGGGTCCTGCGCGTCGGAGGCCACGATCTTCGCCGAGCCGCCGTCCAGGTCGAGCACCGCCACGGAAAACCCGCCCTCGCGCACGCAAAACGCCACCCTCTTGCCGTCCGGCGACCAGTCCGGCTCCGTGCAGTAGCCGTACCCCGTGCCGACGTGCCGCCCCGTGCCGCCGCCGCGGCCGATGCGGTAGAGCTGCGGCGGGCCGCCCGCGTCGGAGACGTAGATCAACTCGCCCCCGTCCGGCGACCACGTCGGCGAACTCTCCACGCCGGGGGTGTGCGTGAGCCGCCGCGCGTTGCCGCCGCCCGCGTCGGTCACGTACAGTTCCGGGTTGCCGTCCTTGCTGCAACTCATCGCCAGTTCGCGCCCGTCGGGCGAGAACGCCGCGCCCGTGTTCGTGCCGGGGAACTTCACCACGCGATCCCGCGCGCCGTTGGCGAGGTTGATCACGTAAACATCCGCGTAGCCGCTTTTGTAGCCGGTGTAGGCGAGCCGCCGGCCATCGGGGCTCAGCGCCGGGCCGACGGAAATGTTGGCGTCGTTGGTGAGCTGCTGGAGGTTGCCGCCGTCGGTGTCGCACACGTACACCTCCTTGTGGCCGGTGCGCGTGCCGATGAAGGCCACCTTGCCGCCGGCGATCCCCCTGGCCTTGGTCAACAACAGCACGATGTCGTCGGCGAACTGGTGCGCCGCCGCGCGCGTCGGGCCGGGGTACATTTTGTTGAGCAGCGCCGTGCCGTCGCGGTTGACGACGCTTCCCTGGAGGCTGCCGCCGCCGGCCGGGCCGCGCGCGGTGTACGTGGCCGGGTTCTGGCCGACGCTCAGCGCAAACGCCCCGGCGTTGTTCAGGTCGTCGGCGAGGATCTTGGTGGCGGCCGGTCCTTCACCGCCGGAGAGCGGGTTGAGCGTCAGACCGATCTGGCTGGCGTTCTTGGTGACGGTGATGACCGCCGGCGAATCCTGGGCGAGCGCGGGGGCGGCGGACAACGCGCAGACCCCGGCCAAGAGGGAGAAAAAAAGACGGCGGCGCATGGCTTCGGACGCGGGAAACCATCGCCAAAGCGCGGCAAATGGAAAGCGTTATTTGCGCCCGCGCTGGCCCGTCTTTAGTAGATGACGATCTCGCCGGCGGCGAAGTCGTAGAACTGGCGCGGCACGCTGTTCTCGTAGTAGTACAGGAACGTGCCGAGGTTGAAGCTGTAAAAGTACGGGTAATCGGCGGAATCCGTCCAATAGTAGTCGCCGTTCGTGCTGTCGTAGAAGTAGGCGTCGTGCGAGGTGGGACTCGAATTGCCCAGGTAGCAGAGCCAGCCGAAGCCGTACTTGTAGACGTAGGTCGCGTTGGCGGGGTAGTAGGTGAACTCCCGGAAATATTCCAGGTAGTAAACCTCGTAGCCGTTGGCGTCGAAGCCGAGGAAGGTCTCGTCGTCGAAGAACGGCCCCGGCGAGACCGATTGCGCCCGCAACGGCGCGGCGTACAGGCCGAGGGCGGCGAGCAGGAGAGCGAGGAGCAACGTCGTGTGGCGGGGGCGCATGGCGGGAGTTTAGAGGAAGTGTCGGCCGCGCGCAATCCAACGCGGATGCGCGGCGGTGACCCCACCGAAACAGCAGCATTGGTGCCGCGCCGGGAGCGGCTTACTTCGTGATGATCTTGCCCGTGGTGAAGTCGTAGAAGTAGCGCACAC
Organism: uncultured Chthoniobacterales bacterium; assembly: GCA_964245035.1. Taxonomy (GTDB): domain Bacteria; phylum Verrucomicrobiota; class Verrucomicrobiia; order Chthoniobacterales; family SZAS-18; genus CAHJWO01. The sequence continues at coordinate 3,117 of CAXTMD010000139.1, read as the reverse complement.
CGTTTGTGTTGTAGCGGCCCGGGTTCTTCGGGTCGGGGTAGTAGTAAAGCACGGTTTCCAACCCAAAATCGTACAGGTACGGGAACGGGAAGACCGGCGACGTGTAGAAGAGGCCCTCGCTCCTGAAATCATACAGGTACACGCCGCTGTTGCCGTCGGCGGCGTCAAAGACGTACTCGTAGCCGAGGTCCTGGTGGTAGAGGTAGTGCGGGTCCGAAAGGAAACTGAAGTACCCGAAGGGATTGCCGCTCGCGAACTGGAGGTACTCCACGCCGTTGCTCAGGCTCGTCGCCCCGTCAAAAAACGGCGGGTGCGCGTCGAAGGTCAGATGGTAGACGGTGCCGTAATCACTCGCGCCGCCACTGGAGGCTACCCCGTAGAAACTACCGTCGGCGGCCGGCGTCACCTGCGCGACGGGGGAATAGCCGCTGGTGGTGGTGCCATCGGCAAAGTTGTAGATGGTGGTCACGACCCCCGCGGGGGTGCATTGAAAAATCGTCCCTTCGTAATGGGTTCCTCCGTACCGGGTCGTGCCGTAGAAGTTGCCGTCCGCGCTGCGGGCCAGGCCGGCCTCCGGCGAGGAGCCGTCGGTGGTCGAGAACACGTGCAGGGTGGTCAATTGGCCGGCGCTGGTGACCTTGAAGACCGTGCCGCTGCCGTTGCCGGAGGTGCCCCCGCCGCTGGAGGTCAGGCCGTAGAAGACGCCGGGGCTGCCCTCCACCAGCGGGCCGACCGGCGACGCCCCGTCCGCCTTGCTGAAGCTGTGGATGGTGGTGACCGCTCCGGCCGGGGTCACCTGGTAGATCGCGCCGTCGGCGTTGTCGCCGCCGCCGGCCACGCCGTAGAAGTTGCCGTCGCTGCCCAGCACCAGCGGAGACTTCGGGCTGGACGGACCCGCGCCGGTCTGGTGGAAATTGAACACGTGCAGCGAGGTGAAGGTCCCGTCGGGCGACACCCGGAACAGCGTGCCGTCGTTGTTGGTGCCGCCGGCCGAGGTCGTCCCGTACAGGAAACCGTCGCTGCCTTGGACGAGACCGCTCTCCGGCGAGTAGCCGGCGATGGTGTCGTTGGCGGAAAACGCGTGCAGCACGGTGACCGTGCCGTCCGGGGTGGCCTGGAACACGGTGCCGTTGCCATAGTTGGGGCCGCCGTACAGGGCCGTGCCGTAGAAGTTGCCGTCGCTGCCTTGGAGGAGGGTGCAGTAAGGGGCACCCCCGTCGGTGCTGTAGTCAAAGCTGTGCAGGAGCGTCAGCGTGCCGTCGGGAGCCACGCGGAAGAAGGTGCCGTAGTTGTTCGCGCCCCCTTCGAAGGTGGTGCCATAAAAATTGCCGTCCGTGCCCAGGGTGAGCGCGTATTCGGGGACCTGGCCGTTGACCCCGTTGAAGGAGCGCAGCGTGGTCAGCACGGGGGTGGTCTGCGCGGACGCGGACGCGGCGGCGAGCCACGCGCCGGCCGTTAAAAGAGCGAGGGGGCGGATCATGGGAGGTTTGAGGGTGGGAAGTTTGGACGCATCCTGTCGGGCGGACGGCGTTCGCGCAACCTTTATCGCACCCGAAAAGGTAAAGGTTCAAAGATGGATTAATTCGGTAACAATTTGGAAAGATTGCCGGTTCTGGACGCCAGCCCCGCTCCGCGCTACGCTAGGACGTCAGCGGTGCGATGAAACTCGAAAAGATCATCACCATGGCGAGCGCGCCCGTGCGGCTGCGGCTGCTGGCGATGGTGCGTTCGCTGCGCGCGGTCGGCTGCGAGCTGCCCGTGTGGGTCATCCCCTACGGCGGCGAGGCCGGCGACTTCACCCTGCCCGAGGGCTGCGAATGGTGGCACGTGCCGGAGGTCACCGAGTGGGTCACGCGCCTGGGCGCGCACCCCATGACGCGCAAGTACTCGTGCTTCCTGACCGGCGGCTACCAGTACGCGGACTCCGACATCATCTTTCTGCGCAACCCGGAAGCCGTGCTGTTACCCCACGCAGGGTTTGTCGCGTCGTGCGGCCACTGGCGCGACCCGACCCACACGACGATCCCGTCCTCGGAGGCGATCTTCCGGCGGCGTTCGACCAACTGGCAGCGGGAGGTTTTCAACGCCGGGCAGTTCGCGTGCGACCGGCCGCTGTTCGCCGACTTCGCCGCGCTGCACGACGCGGCGCACGCGCCGGAGCACCGCGAGACCTGTCTCTATCCCATCGGTGACCAGCCCGGCGTCAACCTGCTGCGCCTGGTCTCGGGCGTGGAACTGTGCAACCTCACGCTGCCGCCGCTGGGCATGGAATCGACCTGGGCGGGCGATTACGCGGACGCCGGCTTCGAGCGCTTTTGGCACGACGAAGTGCGCCGGCCGTACCTGATCCACTGGGCGGGCGTGCCGATGCAATCAGCGCGGCCGATCCACGACTTGTTCTACAGTTACCTGACGCCCGCCGAACTCGACGAGTGGCACGCGGACCTCAACGCCCGCGCGTCGGTGCGGCAGGGGCTGCGCCCCCGCCTGCGCAACGCCAAGAACCGGGCGCTGCGCGCCTGGGACGCGCTCTCCGATGGCTGAGCGACCCGTCATGGAACCCGTCGCGCCCGCCCGCTTCGTCGTCGGCATCGACCTGGGCACGACGAACTCGGCCGTGGCGTGCGTGGACACGGCGGCGCGGGGCGACGCGGCGCGGGACGTGCGGATTTTTCCCGTGCCGCAACTCGTCGCGGCCGGGGAGACCGAAGCGCGCGACACGCTGCCGTCGTTTCACTACGAGCCGTTTGCGGGGCAGTTCGAGGAAGGCGCGCTGCGCTTACCCTGGGGCGGGCCGGCGGACCACGTCGTCGGCACGCTGGCGCGCGAGCGCGGCGCGGACGTGCCAGGGCGGCTGGTGGTGTCGGCGAAGTCCTGGCTGAGCCACGGCGGGGTGGACCGCACGGCGGACCTGTTGCCGTGGCAGGGTGCCCCGGACGCCAAAAAACTGCCGCCCGCGGAGGTCAGCGCGCGTTACCTCGGCCACCTGCGCGCGGCCTGGAACGCGGCGCATCCGGACGCGCCGCTGGAAGCGCAGGATGTGGTCGTCACAATCCCGGCTTCGTTCGACGAGGTGGCGCGCGACCTGACCGTCGCCGCCGCCCCCCGCGCCGGGGT
>CAXTMD010000138.1:8525-10788 GCA_964245035.1 uncultured Chthoniobacterales bacterium | reverse complement strand
CTAGCACAGCTTCAGATTCTAAATGGACGCGTAGCTGTGATTGATCGTCGAACGGTCGGTTCAAGCAGCAAGCATCCAGATACAAGCGCATGGAGGATAAATTTGTAACTGTCTACGCAGATTTTGCCGCTGCGCGCGTCACTTCACGGAACCGCATCCCGGCCGCCGAGCCGAAGAGTGGATGCTTGCCCAGCTTTGAGGCGGTGAGCTGCGGAGAGGTCAACCCGCACAAAAAGCGCGCCACCTGCCGCGGGGAGCGGAGCGCCTGCGGGTGTTTGCGCCGGAGCGCGCTCACGGCGTCAGTATCGAAGGCGACGACGGGCGGTGCGTCGTCAGAGATGGGCCGCGGCTTCTGTCCCAGGCACACGGAGCAATGCCCGCAGTCCTCTTCCCGCTCTTCGCCGAAGTGCGCCAGCAGCCGGCGCACGATGCAGCCGTCCCCCTCCGCCAGCGTCACGACCTGTTCGATGCGCTGCAAGTCGTTCGCCTCGCGCGTCTGGAAACGCTCGACCAGCGTTTGCTTCAGCGCGGCGGCGTCGGCCGGATGGTTCTTGACGCGGTAACCCTGCCGCAGGCCCGCGACCTTCAGCATGAGGTCGCCCTGCTCCTCCAGGTAACCCAGCGCCTTGACGACCCGCTCACGCGTGGCGCCCAGTTCCGCGACGGCGCTCGCCACGTCCAAGTGTGACCAGATCGAACCCTGTTTCGCGTGGCCGAAAAGCCCGCGCAAGAACCCGGCGCGCTCGCCGTCGAACCGGGCGAGGATCTCCTCGGCCGGCCGCCGGTTGCGGAACTGGTACTCCGTGTAAAACGCGGCGGTCGTCGTGAGCACATCCGCCAGTTCGAGGTAGGCGAACAGCGTCGTGACCACCAGCGGACGCATGTCGTGCGCCCGCGACAGTTCGTAGTTGGAAACGTCGAACTCGCCGTCGTGCCGCAGGACCTCGTCCACCAACGAGCCGACCGCCGCAGGGTCGGGGGTGTCGCCGTAGGTGAAATTCTCCAAGACGGTCACGTCCGCGCCGCAAGCGAGCATTTCACAAACCGACGGTTGGCCGTCGCGCCCGGCCCGGCCGATTTCCTGCGAATAGTTCTCCAGGCTTTTGGGCAGGTTGAAGTGGTAGACGTAGCGGATGTCCGCCTTGTCGATGCCCATGCCGAAGGCAATCGTCGCCACCACGACGGCGTCCGGCGACGCCATGAACCAATCCTGCACCCCGGCGCGTTCCTCGTCCGGCAGTCCGGCGTGGTAGGCGCGCGCTGGGACCCCCTCCGCGGCGAGCGTGGCGGCAACCTCCTCGGCGGTGCGCTGGAGCGTGACGTAGACCACCGCGGCCCCGCGTGGGCGGCGGCGCAGCCGGTCGAGCAGTCGGCCGGGGCGTTCGGCCTCATGGCAGGCGGTGATGCGCAGTTCGAGGTTGGGTCGGTAAAAACCGGTGTGCACGAACGCGTCCGCGCCGATGTCGAATTCGCGGCAGATGTCCGCGGCGACGCTCGGGGTGGCCGTGGCCGTCAGCCCGAGCACGCGCTCGACGCGGAGTTCGCGCGAGAGCCGGGCGAGCTTGAGATAGTCGGGGCGGAAGTTGTGGCCCCACTCGGAGATGCAATGGACCTCGTCGATGACGAGCAGCGCGATCCGCAGCCGGCGCAGCTTGTGGGTGAAGCGTTCGTTGGAGAGCCGTTCGGGGGCGACGTAGAGGAGCTTCAGGCTGCCCGCACGCAGGTCGGCGTCGATCCGCTGGTACTCGTCGGCCGGCACGCTCGAGTCCAGCCGGGCGGCCGGGACGCCGCGGGCGCGCAGGAAGTCGATCTGGTCTTTCATCAGCGCGATGAGCGGCGAGACCACCAGCGTGAGCCCGTCGAGGTGCAACGCGGGTAGCTGGTAGCAGAGCGACTTGCCGCTGCCGGTCGGAAAGACGGCGAGCGCGGAGCGGCCGGCGAGGATCGTTTCAACCACACGCTGCTGTCCGCCACGGAAGGCCGTGAACCCGAAAACGTCCCGGAGGGTTTGCTGGATGGTGGTCATGAGAAGAGATGGATGGTCCATGGTGGAAAGTGGTCCGCGTTTGTGCAAGCCCCGGATGACGATTGTAGCTTCTGTGACTGGCGATGGATTGACTTGGATGGCGCCTTGGAGATAAGCTGCCGACGTGTCACTGGAGCAGTTGAAAGATCAAGCTGCGCAACTCCGGCGCGCCGAACAGCGGGAGCTGATCGCCTTTCTCGTCGCGCGTCAGACGGCAGAAGACGAGGAATTCAAAGA
>CAXTMD010000138.1:0-8515 GCA_964245035.1 uncultured Chthoniobacterales bacterium | reverse complement strand
ATTCAAAGAGAAGTTGGCTCGGAAGATCGACGACAATAATCCGGCAAATTGGATGACTTTCGAGGAAATGGAAAGACGCTACCCCGACTGATTCTCGGTTATGGAGTACCGTCTGCTAGTCGACTTGGAAGTGATCGAAATTTTGGAGGGACTACCACGAAGCAGGCGTAAAAATCTCCGAGCGCAAACCAGCAGGTTGCGCAATGCTCCCGAGCAATTTAGCGACTACAACGAATATGATCGCGTTGGCCGGCGGGTAGAAGTTGGCGTCTACGCCGGTTACTGTATTCACTACTGGATTGATTCTGCCGACCAGCACGTCAAAGTGATGGAAATTTCATCGGCGGGTAGTTGATCAAATTTCCATCAGCTACGCTGCGACTCCAAGGAGCCATGACCAACGAAACGCGTAGGACCCTCGCCCGTCTGCCCTACGAGGAAAAGTTGCGACGTGTGGCGGCGTTGGTCGAGTTTTCACGCTGTTTCAAAGCGGCGAAGGCTCCCGCGCCATTGCCTACGAAGCCAAAAGCCCGCGTGATTGTCTTCCCCGCGCCACCGTGCTAGGCTCGCGCCCAGCATGAACCTCCTTCTGCGTCTGCGCGCGGCGCTCGGGCTGACGCTTCTCGGCCTTGCGCCGCTGGTCTCCGCCTCCGCGCAGCAGCCCTCGCCGTCCGACACCCCGGCACCGGCGGCAGCCACCGGGCTCAACACCTCCGAACTGCCGCCGGCCAGCCTCGGCGTGGACCCGGCCAAGGACACGAGCGTCTACGGCTGCCTGACGATCTTCACCCGCGTGCTCCAACTCGTCCGCCAGGACTACGTGGACGAGGACAAAGTCGACTTCCGCACGCTCACCTACAACGCCCTGCGCGGGATGCTCTCGGGGCTCGATCCGCACAGTCAGTTCATGGAGCCAGACAGCTTCAAGGACATGCAGGACGACACCCGCAGCCGCTACGACGGACTCGGGTTGGTCGTCTCGGCCAAGGACGGCGTGCTCATCGTCGTCTCCGCGATGGAGGACACCCCGGCGGCCAAGGCGGGGTTCGTCGCCGGCGACCAGATCCTCAAGATCAACGGCGCGACCACCGAGAAGATGCAACTCTCCGATGCGATGGCCGCGCTCAAGGGCCGGCCGGGCGATCCGATTACGCTCCAGATCCTGCGGCCGTCGAGCAAGGAGGTGCGCGACTTCCAGCTCGTGCGCACCGAGATCAAGGTCGAGAGCGTCAAGGACACCCACCTCATCGACCCCACGCTGACAGGCGACTACAAGGTCGGCTACGTGCGCGTCATCCAGTTCAACGAACCGACGGCCGACGAACTCAACAAGCGCTTGGACGAACTCCAGAAGGGCGGCATGGAGGCGCTCGTGCTCGACCTGCGCAACAACCCCGGCGGCTTGCTCAACAGCGCCGTGGACGTATGCGGGCAGTTCCTGCCACCGCGCACGATGGTTGTCTACACCGAGGGCCGCACGCCCTCGCAACGGCGCGAATACACGACGCCGCCGACTGCCAAGCCGCGCGGAGACTTCCCGGTGGCGGTGCTCGTCAACGGCGGCAGCGCCAGCGGCGCGGAGATCGTCGCGGGAGCGCTGAAGGACCTCAACCGCGCGATCCTGGTGGGCGAGACGACTTTCGGCAAGGGTAGCGTGCAGAGCGTCATCTCGCTGCCGGACGGCTCGGCGGTGCGGCTGACGACGGCGAAGTATTTTACCCCGAGCAAGCAGGTCATTCACCAGCACGGCGTCACGCCGACGATCCGCGCCACCCTGACCGCCGAGCAGGAGCGCGCGCTCAACGCCAAGCGCAACAACGCCGAGCAGCAGCCCGCCGGCGACGACGCCAACAAGCGCGACTACGGCGACGGGGGCGACCCGCAACTCGAGCGCGCCCTCGACGCGCTCAAAGGCATGATGATCTACAAGCAGCAGGTCGCCGCACGCAAGGACGGCGAGAAGCGGTCTTGAATCCTTGATGTCGCCACCCGACCCGGCAATCCTCGCTTGTGTAAGGCAAGCGGTGGCAAATCACCACCGGCGGAAGATTATCTGCCACGCTGAGCTTTGGAACGTGCTGACCGACCTCTTCACCCAAAAAAGGCTTTTCGGGGACGTAGAGTCTCTCCTTGATTCTCTCGACGCAGAAACTCAACGGGCGCTCCGGCAAGCCGAAAAGGAACGTCCCCGGTCGCTCTGCGGCGAGGAGAGAGGCGAGTTTTACCGACGGGTGATCCAAGCATGGTGCCGTCAGCCTGCACTGCATGTCTGATGCCGCTCCGCTGATCCTCGCCATCGAAACGTCCTGCGACGAGACGGCGGTGGCCATTCTGCGCGGGTACGACGAACTGCTCGCCAGCGAAATCGCCTCGCAGATCGACCTCCACCGCGCCTACGGCGGCGTTGTGCCCGAGGCCGCGTCGCGTCAACACCTCGTCGAACTGCCGCTGCTGCTGCCGCACACGCTGGACCGGGCCGGGGTGACCGTGGCCGAGGTGGACGCCTTTGCCGCCACGGCGGGTCCGGGGCTGGCGAGTTCGTTGATGATCGGCGCGGCGGCGGCTAAGGGCCTCGCGCTCGGGACTGGCAAACCGTACCTTGGCATCAACCACCTCGAAGGCCACCTGCTCTCACCGTTCTTCGGACGGGCGGGGGAAATCGCTCCGGCCGTCGGTCTGGTGGTCAGCGGCGGGCACACGCTGCTCGTGGACATCGCCGGGTTCCGGCAGTACCGCCGGCTGGGCGGCACGCTCGACGACGCGGCGGGTGAGGCGTTCGACAAAGTGGCCAAGCTGCTCGGCTTGCCGTACCCCGGCGGCCCGCAAATTGATTGGCTGGCGCGCGACGGCGACCCGGCACGCTTCGACCTGCCGCGCTCCATGCTCGGCAGCGGGGACTTTGCTTTCAGCTTCAGCGGGTTGAAGACGGCCGTGCGTTACCTGTTGCCGCGCGTTGGTCTGGAACCGGGCGGGGCGGGGCAGGCGGATGCCCAACTGCTCGCCGACCTGTGCGCGTCGTTCCAGCGTGCGGTCGTGGATGTGCTCGTGCGCAAGACGATCCTCGCCGCCCGCGCCGCCGGCCGGGAACGTGTGGCCGTCAGCGGCGGAGTAAGCATGAACACGCTCCTGCGCGCCGAGTTCGCCCGCGTGTGCGCCCGGGAGGGTCTCGAACTCCTCATGTCCTCGCCCGCGCTCTGCACCGACAACGCCGCGATGATCGCTGCCGTCGGCGCGCGGGCCCAGGAAGCCCGCGCGACCACATCAGTGACCCACGACATCAATCCGAACTTGACCCTGACACCTGCGGTTTGACAAACAAAGTTAGGTGAGACTAACTTTGTTTGTGCCATGAACGCCGCTCCCGCCAAACCGTCCTTGCCCGAGGTGTTCGCTTCCGTGCGGTTGCCGGACGACCGCGCGCCGGGTTGGCGGCGTTTCCTGGCGTTTGTCGGGCCGGGTTTGCTCGTGGCGGTCGGCTACATGGACCCGGGCAACTGGGCGACCGACCTCGCGGGCGGCTCGCAGTTCGGCTACCTGCTGCTGTCGGTCGTCGTGCTGTCCAACCTCTTGGCCATGCTCTTGCAGCACCTCGCGCTGAAGCTGGGCATCGTCACCGGCCACGACCTCGCGCAAGCCTGCCGGGCGCGCTATGCGCCCGGGGTGAACTTCGTGCTGTGGCTGATGTGCGAGGTCGCCATCGTGGCGTGCGATCTCGCGGAGGTCATCGGCTCGGCCATCGCGCTCAACCTGCTTTTTGGCCTGCCGCTGGTCGTGGGCGTGCTGCTGACGGCGGCGGACGTGTTGGTGATCCTGTTGTTGCAGCACCGCGGGGTCCGTTACCTGGAGGCTTTCGTCGGCGGATTGATCGTGCTGATCGCGGGCTGCTTCCTCTACGAGGTCATCGCTTCGCGGCCGGAATGGCTCGGCGTCCTCGGTGGGCTCGTGCCGCGACGGCAGGTCGTCGCCAATCCGCAGGCTCTCTACCTGGCGCTGGGCATCCTGGGCGCGACGGTCATGCCGCACAACCTGTACCTGCACTCTTCCATCGTGCAGACGCGCGACTTCCGGCGCGACGACGCCGGGCGTGCGGAGGCCATCCGGTACGCGACGCTTGACTCCCATCTTGCGCTCGTCTGCGCGACCTTCATCAACGCCGCCATCCTGATCCTGAGCGCGGCAGCCTTTCACCGGCGCGGGATGCACGAGGTCGCCGAAATCCAGGATGCCTACCGCTTGCTCTCGCCCACGCTTGGGGCGTCGCTGGCAGGTGGTCTGTTCGCGGTGGCGCTGCTCGCCAGCGGGCAAAACTCGACCCTGACCGGCACGCTGGCCGGGCAGATTGTCATGGAAGGTTTTTTGCACTTGCGACTGCGTCCGTGGGTGCGGCGGCTCGTCACGCGCGGGCTGGCCATCGTGCCGGCGGCGCTGGCGGCGGTGTGGGGCGGCGAGAACGCCACGGGCAAGCTGATCGTCCTCAGCCAGGTGGTCCTGAGCGTGCAACTGAGTTTCGCGGTGGTGCCGCTGGTGATGTTCACGAGCGACCGGCAGTTGATGGGCCGGTTTGCCAACGGCCCGTGGCTGAAAGCGGCGGCATGGACCGTGGCCGGGCTCATCGCCGCGCTCAACGTCTACGGCTTGTGGCAGCAGGCGACGGGGCAGGGTGGTTAGCCTCCTGGGGATTGCCCGCCTGCGTGGTGGCACCATGCTAGCCCCTCATACCTCAGGCAAAGCTGCACGGTGAACCGAGTTACGTCCATGCTGGACTTTCTGCAACCCCTAGCGTTTTCCGTTGCCGCGGACCGCTAGAAATGGTATTTTCTGTACGGGGTCGGAGAGGAATCCGCCGCCGTTTTCGCCATGCCCAATCCGAACGAAAAAATTGAGCCCATCGACGTGGCCGAGGAGATGCGTCAGTCCTTCCTCGACTACTCGATGTCCGTCATCATTTCCCGCGCGCTGCCCGACGCGCGCGACGGCCTCAAGCCCTCCCAGCGCCGCATCCTCTACGCGATGCGCCAGCTCGGCGTCCTGCCCGGCCGCAAGCACGTCAAGTGCGCGAAGATCGTCGGCGAGACGATGGGCAACTTTCATCCGCACGGCGACATGGCGATCTACCCGACGCTCGTGCACATGGCCCAACCCTGGGCCATGCGCGACATGCTCATCGAGGGCCAGGGCAACTTCGGCAGCGTCGAGGGCGACCCGCCCGCTTCCATGCGCTACACCGAGGCCCGGCTGCGCCACCTCGGCGCGACGCTCATGGACGACCTGGAAATGGACACCGTCGAGTTCGTCCCGAACTACGACGAATCTACGACGGAGCCGACCGTCCTGCCGGCGGGGTTCCCGAACCTGCTCATCAACGGCGGCACGGGCATCGCCGTGGGCATGGCCACCAACATCCCCACGCACAACCTCGGCGAGGTCATCGACGCCGTGTGCGCGCAGGTGGACAACCCGGACATCACGGTCGAGGAAATCCTCACCCACATCAAGGGGCCTGACTTCCCGACCGGCTGCAATCTGCTCGGGCTTTCCGGCATCCGCTCCTACGCGGCGACCGGGCGCGGCTCGCTCAAGATCCGCGGCACGACGACTATCGAGGAGACCCGCGGCGGCAAGGAGCAAATCATCATCACCGCCATCCCCTACGCGGTGAACCGCGCCGTGCTCGTCGAGCGCATCGCCGAACTGGTGAACACGAAGGTCATCACCGACATCACCGCCGTGCGCGACGAGTCGGACGAGAACACGCGCGTGGTCATCGAACTTAAGCGCGAGGCCATCCCGCAGATCGTCGTCAACAACCTCTACCAGCACACCGCGCTGGAGACGACGTTCTCGGTGAACATGCTCGCCATCGACCACGGCCGCCCGAAGCTGCTGTCGATCAAGGACGCATTGGGCGCCTTCATCGAGCACCGCCGCGAGGTGGTCCTGCGCCGCACCCGCTACCTCTTGCGCGCCGCTGAGGAACGCGCCGAGGTGCTCGACGGCTTCCTGGTCGCCCTGGCGAACATGGACGATTTCATCCGCATCATCCGCGAGTCGGCCAACCGCGACGAGGCGCGCGTCAAGCTGCTTGCCCTGGAGTGGAACGAGCGCCAGATCGCCAGCTTCGGCATCGAGGTGCGCGACCCCAAGCGTTTGACCGAAGGCCGCTATGAACTCAGCGAGCGGCAGGCCAACGCCATCCTCGACCTGCGGCTGTACCAGCTCACCGGTCTGGAGCGCGACAAAACGATCAACGAGTACACCGAACTCCTCGGCACCATCCGTGACCTCATGGACATCCTGGCACGCGAGGCCCGCGTGCTGGCGATCATCAAGGAGGAGGTGCTGGCCATCAAGACCAAGTACGCCACACCGCGGTTGACCCAGATCGTGCCCGACGCGGGCGAGATCAACATGGAGGACCTGCTCGCCAACGAGGGCGAGTTCATCACGATCACGCACGGCGGCTTCATCAAGCGCACACCCGCCAGCGAGTACCGCGCTCAGCGCCGCGGCGGCAAGGGTGTCATCGGCATGGGCACGCGCGAGGGCGCGGGCGGCGGGGAGGACGACGGCGACTTCGTCGAGCACCTCTTCACTGCGAGCACGCACGACTTCCTGCTGTTCTTCACCAAGACCGGGCGCTGCTACGTGACCAAAGTCTACGAACTGCCCGAGGGCACCCGGACTTCCAAGGGCCGCTCCATCGTCAACTTCCTGGAACTGCGCCCCGACGAGAAGATCGCCGCGACCATCCGCGTGCAACGGCGCATCGTGCCGACCGACGAGGGGCCCGAGGACATGACGTGGAACGATCCGACGCTCCACATCATGTTTGCCACCCGTGCGGGCGTCGTGAAGAAGTCGGAACTCTCCGACTACGCCAACGTGCGCCGGGGCGGCCTCAACGCCATCAACATCGAGGAGGGCGACGAACTCATCGAGGCCGAACTGACCAACGGCAACGACAGTCTCGTGCTGATCACCCACGACGGCATGAGCCTGCGCTTCCACGAGGAGGACGTGCGCGCCATGGGCCGCACGGCGACGGGGGTGTGGGGCATCCGGCCGGAGGAAGGCGATTATCTGGTGGCCATGGTGGTCGTCAAACCCGAGGCGACGCTGCTGGTCGCTGGCGCGAACGGCGTCGGCAAGCGCACCAGCTTCGAGGAATACCGCGAGCAGACGCGCGGCGGCAAAGGCATCATCGCGATGCGGACAGGCGACAAGACCGGCGGTGTCGTGGGGGCTCTGACCGTCATGGACACCGACGAACTCGTGCTGACCACCAACCGCGGCAAGACCGTGCGCACCCGGGTCAGCGAGATTCGTGAGACCGGGCGCATCACGACCGGCGTCAAGCTCATCGACCTCGACGGCCGCGAAAAGCTCCAGGACATCGCCCGCGTCGTCAGCCAGACCGGTGGCGAAGAGGAACCCGCCGCCACCCCGCCGCCCTTGCCTGCCGACGGTGAAGCGCCCGAGAGCGAGGAAGCTGGCGAGGGTGGGACGGAGGAATAAAATTCCGGCCGTCGACGCTTGACGGTGCGGAAGCCGTCCCGGTATAAGCCTCGTCCGGGACGGGGACTTTTTTGTTGATTGTCAAGGGAGAACCCTTCCGGTAGTCTCCCCGCCACGGACCGACCTCCTGCCATTACGCGATCTCTCCCCATGGGCAAAGCTTTCCATCCCCCGGTGCTGCCGAAGCCGTGTTTCTCGCTGGGCAAAGTCCGGGTCGGGGCGGTGGCTTGCCTTTGCTTCTGGGCGGCGGCCGGCCTTTCCCGCGCCGCCGCACCGGGGACTGACCCCGCCGCGGTGGCCACCGCGGTTTTCCGGCCGGCGGGCGCGCGTTTGAACCGGGGAGAGTTTGACCTTGCGCGCAGTCTGCTGGGCCCCGCTCCCGCGGCGGGCAAACCCGGCGAACAGGCCGACGTCTGGAACCTGCGCGGCGCGATCTACCTGCACCAGCACCGCTACGACAAGGCCCAGGCGGCCTTCACCAAGGCGCTGGAAAAGGATTCCGGATTGTGGGCGGCGCGCTTCAATCTCGCCGAGATCAGCTTTCGCCAGGGCAGGTACGCCGAGAGCAGCAAGCAATTCGAAAGTTTGCTGGGCCGCACGAGCCGCTGGACGCACTCCGACGAACACGGCTTCCTGCAGTACAAGCTGCTGCTCACCCAACTCCTCGCCGGGGACGAAAAGCCGGCCGGATCGTACCTCGACGAGCACCGCAACGACTGCACCCCGCCGCTGGCGTACTATTATCTGAACGCCGCGCGCGAGCACCGCCGCGGGCACGCCAAGCAGGCCGAGGCCTGGCTGGCGCAGGCCGGCGCGCACTACACGCCGGCCAATGAGGAGGTGTTTGCCGAGTCGTTTCGCTCCCTGAACTGGGACTCGTCGCGCTCCGAGCGCCTCATCGCCGCCGCCCACCGGCACGATGCCACGTCGTCTGCCACCCCCGCCGCCATGGCGATCGTCGAACTGCTGCCCGGCCAGACGGCCACGTCGGTTCCGGGTT
>CAXTMD010000137.1:6112-10838 GCA_964245035.1 uncultured Chthoniobacterales bacterium | reverse complement strand
ACCACGCCGCCCTCCGCGCGGCAGATGGCGCGTTCCACCACGTTCTTGAGTTGCCGCACGTTACCCGGCCACGGGTAGGTGCGCAGGGTCCGCTCGGCCGCTTCGCTGAACTCCGGCACCGCGGCTAGGCCCAACTCCAGCGCCATGCGGGCCGCGTAGTGGTGAGCGAGCAGGATGATGTCCTCCGCGCCGCGTTCGCGCAGCGCGGGCACGAAGAGCACCTCGAAGCTCAGCCGGTCAAGCAGATCGGGTTTGAACTGCCCGGCCTCGGCCATCGCGCGCAGGTCGGCGTTGGTCGCGGCGACCAGGCGCACGTCCACGCCAACGGTTTCGCTGGCTCCCACCCGCTCGAAGGAACCGTACTCGACCACCCGCAGGATTTTCTCCTGCACGGCCATGGGCATCTGGCCGATCTCGTCGAGAAAGAGCGTGCCGCCGTGCGCCGCCTCGAACCGGCCCACCCGCCGCCGCGCCGCGCCGGTGAACGCCCCGGCCTCGTGGCCAAACAGCTCGCTTTCCAGCACGGAGGGCGCGAGGGCCGCGCAGTTGAGTTTGACGAACGGCCCGCCCCAGCGCGGCGACAGGAAGTGGACGCGCTCGGCGGCGAGTTCCTTCCCAGTGCCGCGTTCGCCGATGAGCAGGACCGGCCGCTGGACCCTGGCGACACGGGCGAGCTGCTGCTGGAAGTCGAGGAAGCGGTCGGACTTCCCCAGCCCCTCGGAGCGTTTTTTGTCTATCGTGTCCGTTGCCATCGCGCCATCAGGTTTCCCGCCCGGCTCTCAGGAAGGCAGCGGGGAAGCTTCCACCTCGACGGGTTTGCGGCGGTTGTTGAACGCCGCCCGGATCCTCAGGCGCAGAGGCGTCTCGAACAGCCAGAAGAGAGCGATGGAAAGACCGACGCACACGGCGAACAGCAGGCAGGCCACCGGTACGTCCACCGCCAACGGCAGGACAATCCCCCGCCGGTTGAAGAGCACCTTGCAGTACCGCAGGAAAGGGTCGTGCAGCAGGTACAGCGCGTAGCTCGCGTTCCCTAGCAACACGAGCACGGGCAGGGAGAGAAAGCGCCGCAGGCCACCGCGCAGGTTTGCGCCGCCGAGGATCACCAGCAGCGAGCCCGGCGCGAACCCGAGGAAGGTGTCCGAATAGATCGAGAACGGGATCGGCAGCCGCGGCTCGATCACGGCCCAAGCCGCGAGCCACAGCACGCCGCCGAGCAGCATTTCGTTGCCGCGGTCGGTCAGCTTGCCCAGTCGGTACCACTGGAAGCCGACGATGCCGAGCAGGAACTCGGGCACGTGGATGTACCCCCACCAGTTCAGCGCGGGCCAGCGGGCGGCGACCGGGTAGATCACGGCCGAGGCGGCGGCCAGCAGACCGACGCTGGCCAGCAGCGGGCGGCGTCGGCGCAGCAGAAAGAGCAGGATCAAGGGCAGCAACAGGTAGAAGATGGCCTCGCAGCTCAGCGTCCAGGCGACCTTGACCGGTGGCGGACCCGGCGAGTAGCCCGGCCACAGTTTGTCGGTCAGCAGAAACAGCCACGGCAGGTCCGCCGGGTTCACCCGTGCGGTGTTGCTGTTAAGCCCCAGCGGCAGGGCGAGGAGGAACATCAACCAATGCAGCGGATAGATGCGCGCGAACCGGCCGACGTAGTAGTCCCGCGACGTTCTGCCGAACGCGCCGCTCCAATCCGACTCGCCGTAGGAGTAGTTGAGGATGAAACCGCTCAACACGAAGAACAAGCTGACGCCGATCCGACCCGGCCAAGCGGTTTCGGTGTGGAACCATTCCGTGCCGGGGATCATCTGGACGTGTTCGCACAGCACCATCGCCGCGGCGAAAAAACGCAGGGAGGTCAGCGGGCGAATTTCTTTGGATGGCGCGGCCACGAACGAAGGCTAATTGGAACCACCAACGGCCCACAAGGCGAATTTCACCATTCCTTGGTAGACTCGACCAATTCACCACAAGGCAATCAGACTCACCTTTTCATCTTCTTAAATTGCAAGTTACTCAAAACAAGCGTTTTGCGTTGTGATTTTTTCGGTTGGCATTGCCGTTGCTAAAGGATCGCTCGTCTGAAATCACAAGCAACCACCGACGCCTCCGGGCAAAACCAAATGAAACTGACTTCGACCTTCTCCAACCCGTCATTCTTTTACCTCGGCGCAAACCACCGCCGTCCCGTGCGCTGGCAAGCCACCACACGCCGGGAGCAACCCGCCCCCACACCGGAGTCCGGCGACGAACTCGCGCACAAGCAGGAAGTCATCTGCGGGGCCATCCTGGCGCTCAGCTCGGTTTCAACCGTGTTGCTGTGCCTCTGGCAGCTCGCCGTTTCCTGATTCCTTCACCACCTTCCAACCGCACCGAACACCCGATCCCATGAGCATTTTCAGCCGCTTCCGCGACATCGTAAATTCCAACATCAACTCCATGCTCGACCAGGCCGAGGACCCAGAAAAACTGGTCCGCCTGATGATCCAGGAGATGGAGGACACCCTCATCGACCTCAAGGCGTCGTGCGCCGGGGCCATCGCCGCCCGCAAGAAGGTCGGCCGCTCCTTCGACGAACTGACCGGCCGCGCCGCCAACTGGGAGGCCAAGGCCAAGCTCGCCATCGAGAAGGGCCGCGAGGAACTCGCCCGCGAGGCCCTGCTGGAAAAGCGCCGCGCCACCGAGGGCGTCGCTTCCCTGGAGAAGGAGACCACCGGCCTCGACGAGGTCATCCGCAACTACCAGACCGACATCTCCCAATTGGAGGAAAAGCTGACCGGCGCGCGTGAGAAGCAGCGCGTGCTCGTCCAGCGCCACATCCAGGCGCAGCACAAGATCACCGCGCAAAACCAGATCCGCCGCGCCGACACGAGCGACGCGCTGCTGCGCTACGAGCAGTTCGAGGCGCGCATCGAGCGCATGGAAGCCGAGGCCAGCCTCGTCAACTACGGCCGCAAGCCCACGCTGGAGGAGCAGTTCGCCCAGCTCGAACGCGACGAGGAGATCGAGAAGGAACTCGAAGCCCTCAAAAACGCCGGCAAACCCCAACAACCCGGCCAGCCGTCCTGAACCAGAGGCTCCACCGGTTCCAACCCGCAGTCCTCGCGCAAATTGTCGTGAGTTTATCCCTGCCCAAAGGTTAGAATCATCCCAACGCCTCTATGTCAAACTTCCTTGAAGGTGTCCGCGTGTTCAACGTGCTGGCTCAATCGTCACGGTCGGGCAGCCACGGCGCACAACCAGCGGATGCTTCTGATACGCAATCCCACAGCGAGGAACCGCCTCCGTCCTCCGGAAAGCACCACGCCGACGACGGCGACAACGATTTTCTCGCCGTGCCACTCGCGGCAATCGTCTTCACGTTCCTCTACCTGATCGTCAAAGCCATCATGGCTCCCTTCCACAACAAGAACCAGATCGCCGGCCAGAAGAACTCGGGCGGCGGCCTGACCCAGGAAGAGGTCGCCGTGCTCCAGAAGCTCCAGCGCACGCTCTCCCAGATGGAGAGCCGCGTCGAGGCTCTTGAAACCATCCTGATCGAACAAGCCCGCACCGAGAAAAATTATGGACCCAAACTTTGACCGCTTCCGCCAGCGTTTCGACGACGTGCCCGGCAGCCGCGGCTTCCACGCCTTCCGCCGCCAGTTTTACCGGTCATCCAACGGCAAGGTGCTGGGCGTTTTCAGCGGCATCGCCGAGAGCCGCGGCCTGTGCGTCAGAAAGGTGCGCTGGATGGGTATGGCCATCCTGCTGTTCCTGTCGATGTTTGTGGTCGACGCGCACGGCATCAAGACCATCGCGCTCGTCTGCGGATTCTTCTA
This sequence comes from uncultured Chthoniobacterales bacterium, assembly GCA_964245035.1. GTDB lineage: Bacteria > Verrucomicrobiota > Verrucomicrobiia > Chthoniobacterales > SZAS-18 > CAHJWO01. Next base: position 7,020 of record CAXTMD010000137.1, on the reverse strand, counting down.
CCTGCTGGCCGCCCTGCTCATGCAGTCGCCGCGCACGGCGGGGAACGGCTCCCTGCCGCCGCCGGTTCGTCCCGTTCCCGGCCCCGGTGGCGCGGTTCCAATGGGCGGGCTGCGGCCAGACTTCGCGCAGATCGACCGGCAGCTCGACGGCCTCAACCGGCGCATCCAGCGGATGGAAACCATCGTGACCGACCGCCGGTACGATTGGGAACGCCGGATGGGAAGCTGAGCACGGCCGACGATGCCCCGATCCTTCCCTTTCCGCCGCTGGTTGTCCATCCTAGGAGGCGCGCTGTTGCTCGCGGGCTGCGCGGACCACGACCACCAGATCGTGATCAGCGTACCCGAGCAACGAATGGTGGTTCTGTACCACGGCACGCCGCAGGCCCTCTACCCGGTTTCGACCTCGCGCTTCTGTCTGAGCGACCAGCCCGGTACCTACGGCACGCCACAGGGCGAACTCGAAATCGCCGACAAGTTCGGCGGCGGGCTGCCGGCGGGGGCCGTCCTGAAGAACCGGCAACCCACGGGCGAGGTGCTGCCGGTGGACGCACCTGGGCGGGATCCGGTCGTGACGCGGATTCTGTGGCTGCGCGGCCTGGAAGCGCGCAACGCCCGGGCCTACGACCGCTACATCTACATCCACGGCACGCCGGAGGAGCGCCACATCGGCGTGCCGGCGAGCTACGGGTGCGTGCGGATGCGCTCGCGCGACGTGATCGCGTTGTACGACACCGTCGGCAAGGGCGCGCACGTGTTCATCGAAGACCGGCCGCTGACGGAGGCCGCCGGCCCGCTGCTCGCGCCGGGGACGAGCGTGCCCGCGCCTCCGGCGCCGAAAACGCCGGCGGCATTGGTGGTCGCGTCACCCGCCGCGCCAGCGGCATCCAAAACCGACAGGTAGGGAC
>CAXTMD010000137.1:565-6102 GCA_964245035.1 uncultured Chthoniobacterales bacterium | reverse complement strand
CTACGGACGGCTCGGAGAGCCGTCCCTACCTGTCGGTGACGATGGTCGCTACGCGACCTGCACGGAACCCGACGGCACGTCTTCCTGCACCGGCGCGTCCACCCAGCGGCCGTGTTCGCGGATGAGGTCCGTCAGCCGCGCGACCGCTTCCCCTTCGGGGATGTTGAACTTCACCGCCTGCTTGCCCACGTACAGGTTCACCTTGCCCGGCGCGCCGCCGACGTAGCCGAAATCGGCGTCCGCCATCTCGCCGGGACCGTTGACGATGCAGCCCATGATCGCGATTTTGACCCCCTTCAGGTGCCCGGTGGACGCACGGATCTTCGCCGTGGTGTCTTGGAGATTGAACAGCGTCCGCCCGCACGACGGACACGCAACGTAGTCGGTCTTGAACACCCGCGATCCCGCCGCCTGGAGAATGTTGTACGCCAACCGCAAACTCTGGCCGGGTGCTTCCTCGCCCTGGACCAGCACGGCGTCGCCGATGCCGTCGCAGAGCAGCGCACCGATGTTCACCGCCGCGACGAGCAGCGTGCGCGTGAAATCCTTCTGCGGGTCCGTCGAAGGCTTCAGCGTGTCCTTCAGCAGGACGGGATGCCGCTCATCCACCCGCGCGGCCAGGAGCCGGTAGGCAGCGACCACCGGCAGGTCGACCCCGTCGCGCACCGTCACGAGATGGTTCGCCGCGTCGGCGTTGAGGGCCTCCACGGCCGCGTCGTCGCGCGGGTCGATCTCACGGACTTCCGCCTGCTCGTAGACGATTTCCGGCTGGAAGTCGCCCATCTGCGTGAGCTTGTGCGCGATCTTGTCGACCGTGGCCTGGTGCACCACGACGCGCGGCACCTCCCCCAACCCGACGGCCACGTTGCCGACCATCATCCGGGCGGACGCGCGGCGCTTGTACGCGAACGGGTCAAACGAGAGCGGCTGCGGCTCGCCTTCTGGGCCGTCCACCGGGGCCACGCACAACTCGACCAGCGCACGCGCCACGGGAATCTCGTGCACGCTGTCCTCGGTCAGCGACACGCGGATGGTGTCGCCGATCCCATCACGCAGCAGCGAGCCGATGCCGATGGCGCTCTTGATGCGGCCGTCCTCGCCGTCGCCGGCTTCCGTGACACCGAGGTGCAGCGGGTAGTTCCAATCCGGCCCCTCGCGCTCCAGCCGGTCGGCCAGCAACCGGTAAGCATTGATCATCACCTTCGGGTTGCTCGACTTCATGGAAAAGAGGAAGTCGTGGAAATCCAGGCTGCGTGCGATGCGGGCAAACTCCAGCGCGCTCTCGACCATGCCCAGCGGCGTGTCGCCGTAGCGGTTCATGATGCGGTCGCTCAAGGAGCCGTGGTTCGTGCCGATGCGGATCGAAATGCCGCGTTCCTTGCACAGGAGCACGAGCGGCGTGAAGCGTTCGCGGATGCGCTCCAGTTCGGCGGCGTACTGCTCATCGGTGTACTCCTTGACGGCAAACTTCTTGGAGTCCGCGAAGTTGCCCGGGTTGACGCGCACCTTCTCGACCCACTTGGCCGCTTCCAGGGCGGCGTCGGGCTTGAAGTGAATGTCGGCGACGATGGGCACGGTGGAACCACGTTCGCGCAGACCGGCTTTGATAAACTCCAGGTTGCGCGCGTCCTTGACCGTCGGGGCGGTGATGCGCACGATCTCGCAGCCGACGTTTGCGAGGTCCATGGTCTGCTGGACGCTGGCCGCCGTGTCCATCGTGTCGCAGGTGATCATCGACTGCACGCGCACCGGGTTGTCCCCGCCGATGGCGACGCCGCCCACGCGCACGACCCGGGTACGGCGGCGACGGACGGGACCGGAAGTTTGCAGACGAAGGAAGGGGTGCATGGCGCGGGAGTTTAGATTCGCGCGAATCTAGGTCAAATCGCCTCGCTTGTCACCCGGGTTGCACGGCGACGCGGAAACATCCGGCCAGTCACCGGGCAGCGGGCGTTTTGGACGATCATGGCCCAGCAGATTCCCCTTGATCCCGCCAACATCGCCGGCCACGCCGAAGACGACGGCAAAACCCAGGAGGTTGCGCCCGACCTGGCCTACAAACGCTTGGCCATCGTCAACGTGCTCTTCGGCGGCACGCCCGGCACGGCCGACGGCTGGGTGCTGATCGACGCCGGCATTCCGGGCACGGCGTCGGCCATCGTCAACGCGGCGGAAGCCCGCTTCGGCAAGGACGCCCGACCGACGGCGATCCTGCTGACTCATGGACACTTCGACCACGTCGGCGCGCTGGAAACGCTCGCGGAACACTGGGACGTGCCGATCTACGCTCACCCGCTCGAACTCCCCTACCTCGACGGCCGTTCTTCCTACCCGCCACCCGACCCCTCGGTGGGCGGCGGGTTGATGGCGCTGCTTTCGCCGCTTTACCCCAGAGGCCCAGTCAACGTCGGCCGCTGGCTGCGGCCCCTGCCGGAGGATGGCCGCGTGCCCCACCTGCCCGGCTGGCGGTGGCTGCTTGTCCCCGGGCACACGCCGGGTCAGGTGGCGTTCTGGCGCGAGGCGGATCGGACGCTGATCGCCGCCGATGCGTTCATCACCACGGCGCAAGAATCTGCTTACGCCGTCGCCGTCCAGAAGCCGGAACTGCACGGGCCACCCAAGTATTACACCCAGGATTGGACCGCCGCGCAACGTTCGGTCGAGCTTCTCGCCCGGCTAGAGCCGGAGTTGGTCGTGACCGGCCACGGTCCGGCGATGCAGGGCGCGGAAGTGCGGCGGGCGCTGCACGGCCTGGCAGAACACTTCGTGCAGATCGCCGTGCCGGAGGGTGGACGCTACGTGCGCGAACCGGCGCGGGCGGACGAGAGCGGTACAACGTACGTGCCGCCGAAGCCTTGACGCAACGCTTCGGTTGTAGGGCAGGCGGGGCGCCTGCCCTACAATCACTTCGCCGGGGTCGATGCCGCCGGAGTCGCGGCGGGAGTGCGAAACTCCAGGTTGCGCCGGTTGTGTCCGCCCGACACAAGGTCCACCAGATCGAAGGACGTGATGTAGAGCATGTAGCCGACGACCACGACGAAGCACGTCACCTGAATGGTTTCCAGCACCCGGATGCTGATCGGTTTACGCCGGATGATCTCGATGATGCCCATCAGGATGTGCCCGCCGTCGAACAGCGGCACCGGCAGCAGGTTGAGCAGCGCGAGGTTGACGTTGAGCACCACGCTGAACCACAGCGCCAACTGCCAGCCGTGCTCGCTCGTGAGCAATTGGAAATAGGTCTTGGCGATCAACACCGGCCCGCCGAGGTGCTGGAGCTTGATGCCAGACTTCGGGGCGATCACGGCACCCACCGTGTTGACGATGCTCATCACGCTGCCGGAGATTTGCTGGCTCGGCAATTCGGACTCGGCGTGGAGTCTGCCGCCCTCCATCCAACCGATGCCATCCGCCTCGAAGTCCGGCCCGATCCCGATCAAAGCCTGATGCTGCCCTTCGGGCACGCTCGGCGTGACCTTGACCGTCTGCGGCTCGCCGCCCGCGCGGGAAACTTTCAGCACCACTGGCTTGTCGGCATTTGCCGCCATCGTCGCGCGGAAGTCCGCCAAGCTGGCCGGTGGCATGTCGTTCACCGCCAGGATCACGTCGCCCGGCCTCAGACCACCCTGCCTTTCCGCCGGTCCACCCTCTTCCACCGAACCGACTTTGAATGGCATCGGCGGCAGCGTTTTCTGCAAGGTCTGCCCGGCGTGCTCGACCGTCAACGCCAGCGGTTTGTCAAAGGCTTCCAGTTCCGCGAAGTCGATGGCGGTCGGGTTGTAGACCTTCTGCCCGTTGACGGCCACGATCACGTCCCCCTTCTCCAGGCCGGCGGCTTCGGCCGGACTCTTGGGGGCGATCTTGCCGACGATGCAACTGTAGGCGGGCTCGATCAGCACCTCGCGCAGCGGTCGCCGGTGGAACCAGCCCGTCTTCTCCGCCGCGCCGCTGTCCGGCACGGGATAAAACGTGATGTCGCGGCCGTCGCGCCGCACCTCGAAAGGAATGTTGTCCCCCTCGCTGCGGGCCACGTACCAGACGACGCTGCCGTTCATGCCGCCGAAGCGCGACACCGGGTGGCCGTCCACCTTCAGGATCTGGTCGCCGGGTTGGAGGCCGACGACCTCGGGCCCCGCGTCCGACCGGGCTTTCGCCGCCGGGCCGTCGGGGAAAACGTAGCCGACCGTCGTGCTCGTCTCCGCCTCGCTCAGCGGCCGGCCCACGGCCCAGACGACCACCGCGAACACGCACGCCAGCCCCATCGAAAACAGCGGTCCCGCGAACGCCACGATGATCTTGTCCAGCGGCGAGACAGCAGGCAGTTGCTCGCGCGGGGTTTCGCTCTCGCCCTCGATGGATTCCATCGGGGCCATCTGCGGCAGCTTTACAAAGCCGCCGAACGGGATGGACCCGAGGCTGTAGACCACGCCGTTGTAGGTGCGTTTCCACAGCGGCTTGCCGAACCACACCGCGAACTGCTCGACCACCAAGCCCCGCCAGCGCGCGGCCAGGAAGTGGCCCAACTCGTGGACGACGATGAGCAGGTTGAAGATCAGGATCACTTCCAGCAGGATGAACAGGAAGTACAAGGCGGCCGTGACGTAGTTCATCAAAGAAAGGGAACGCGGGCGCGGAAGGGGCGCGGCGGAGAGGAGAGATTCAAGGGATCAGCGCGGTCGCCTCAAAGCGGGCGTCGGCGTCGGCCTGAAGTATAGCATTGAGATCGGGTTCCGCAACGGAGCGATGCGCATCCATGACCTTGGCCACGAGGTCCCAGATGCCGGGGAACGACAAGCGATTTTCCAGGAAAGCGGCGACGGCGACCTCGTTGGCGGCGTTGAGCACGGCGGGCAGCGTGCCGCCGGTCTCGCCGGCCTCGCGCGCGAGGTCCAGCGCCGGGAAATCAGCCCGGCGCGGAGCCTCGAACTCCAGCGCGCGCAGCCGGGTGAAGTCCAGCGGCGGCAGGGTGTTGGCGACGCGCTCGGGCCAGGTCACGGCGTACTGGATCGGAAAACACATGTCCGAGTGGCTCAACTGCGCGAGCACCGAGCTGTCGATGAACTCCACCATGGAGTGCACGATACTCTGCGGGTGGACCACCACGTCCACGCGCGCCATCGGCACGTCGAAGAGCCAGCGCGCTTCGATCATCTCCAAGCCCTTGTTGAAGAGCGTCGCCGAGTCGACCGAAATCTTGCGGCCCATGTCCCAGGTCGGGTGCTTGAGCGCCTGCGCAGGGGTGGCGGCGGCGATGGTTTCGTTGTTCGCCTGCCGGAAGGGGCCGCCGGAGGCGGTGAGGATCAGCCGCCGCACGGTTGCCGGGTCGCGGCCTTCGAGGCATTGGAAAATGGCGTTGTGCTCGCTGTCCACCGGCAGGACGCGCACGCCCTTGGCCGCGGCGGCGCGCATGACCGTCTCGCCGGCCATGACGAGGATCTCCTTGCTCGCCACGGCGAGGTCACGCCCGGCCTCGATGGCCGCCAGCGCGGGGCGCAACCCGCCCGTGCCGACGATAGCCACTAGCACCATGTCGGCGC
>CAXTMD010000137.1:0-555 GCA_964245035.1 uncultured Chthoniobacterales bacterium | reverse complement strand
GACCGCCGTCCCCCCCCGGGGGCGGGCGCCCCGGGCGGGGTGGGGGGCCGGCGGGGGCCGCGGGCCGCCCGCCCCGACGATGGCGACGAGCACCATGTCGGCGCGGCCGGTGACGGCGAGTTCGACCAAGCCCTCCTCGCCGAAGAGCAACCGTGGCGCGTAGCCGGGCGCGAGGGCGGCGCGCAGTTCGCCGGCCTTGGACTCGTCGACCAGACAGAGCGCCTCGGGGCGGAACCGGTTGGCCTGCGCGGCGAGGCCGGCGGCGTTGCGGTGCGCGGCGAGGCCGGCGAGTTCCACGCGGTCGGGCAGGTCGGCGGCCACTTTCGCGGCGCTCTGGCCGATGGAGCCGGTGGCCCCGAGCACGATGAGGCGGCGTTTGTTCATGTCAGGCCCGGCGCAGCAGGAAGCACAGGTAGAAATACAGCACGGGGGCCGTGAAAAGCAGGCTGTCGATGAGGTCGAGCATCCCGCCGATGCCCGGCAGCAGCCGGCCTGAGTCCTTCACGCCCGTGCTGCGCTTGAGGATGGACTCGGCCAGGTCGCCGATGACCGCCA
>CAXTMD010000136.1:8942-10852 GCA_964245035.1 uncultured Chthoniobacterales bacterium | reverse complement strand
AAGTAGTCGCGGCAGCGGCCGGTCTGCGCTGCGGTGGGGAACAGTCGGCCAAGATTGAAGTAGCGGTCTCCGGGAGCAGTCGCCGTGGCTGCCAGCGTCGCGTTGAATTTGTCGAGGTTGGCGAACGCGGCGTCCAGGTCCGCTCCGAAGGTCAGAACCGGGTGCTGCTTGTTCTCCACCCCGAACAACCCACGCAGATACGTCTGCTCGTCCTGCAACTGCGGGGACATGACGCTCAGCGTGCGGATGTCGTCGCTCCATTGCAGGCGCGCGGCGAACACCAGCCCCGCCGCCGCCAGCAGCGCCGCCAGCGCCAGCAGCGGGAAACGTGCGCCGCCGAGTTCGAGCCGCCGGCCCGACGCCTCGCCGGTGCCCTCCTCGCTCGCGATGGGCCGCAGAGCCGGCACCCATGGCAAGTAGAGGAAGTCGATACCGAGCGAGAACACCAGCCCGAGCGCGACCGCGAGACCCATCTGCTGGAGCATCGGCAGGTTGGTCAGCGTCATGAAGACGAACCCGCCCACGCTCGTCAGGCAGCCGGCGCCCAGCGGCAGGCGGATTTCGCGCAACGCCTGCGCGATGCCGCCGGCTGTCTGCCGCGCGTGGACGAGCGTGTAAACCCCGTAGTCCAGCGCCACACCGACCAACACCGTAATGAAGGTGACCGCCACGACGTTGACCCGGTCGAAGCACGCGAAGCAAACCACCATCGACCACAGCGTCGCCGTGACGATGGGCAGCAGCAGGTACGCGAAGACGGTCACCTGTCGGAAGGCCCACAGCAGCAGCACGAACGAGAGCCCGAGCGAAATCCACGTGAGCAGCGACACTTCCTTCAACCCGTGCTCGCGGGTCTCGGCGGCGAACTTGTTCACGCCCGTGAACCGCAGCTGCACGCTGCCGCCGTACTTGGCCTGGACGTCCTTCAGGGCGCGGTCCAGCGCGGCGAACACCGGCGTCTGCCCCGCCTCGTCCATCTGCGAAGCGCGCGTCTCGGCCTGGATCAACGCGTAGGTGATGCCGTCGGGCCCGCGTTTCGCCAGCGCACCGCCGGCCACGCTGCCTGCCGCAGCCTTGTCCTGGTCGCCAAAGACCGCCAGCAGCGACGGGATCAGGAGCAGCGGGTCGGCCGGCAGCCGCTCCTGGTAGGCGAGCGCGTCGGGTGAGTTCTGGAATTCGCCGAGATCCGCCGCCGCCGTCGCGGCCAGCCAGGCAGGATCGGGCTGCGGCGGCGCGCCCGGACCTTTTTCCTTGCGCCAGCGCGCCGTCAGTTCGTCGAGCCAGACGGGCAGGCGCAGCGCGAGCCGGCGGTCGACGAACCACCGTTGGAGCCGATCCTTGGCCGCATCGTCCAGGCCGGTGAACACGTCGCCGAACGCCGGGTCGCCGCGCAACTCGCCCGCCACCAGCGCGGCGGCCTCGACCGGCGGTTTGTCCGGGTGCGCCGTGTCGTGCAGCGCGATGTACAGGGTGCGGCCGAAGCGCCCCGACACGGTCTGGCGCGCGAGGCGGATCGTCGGGTCCTGCTCGTCGCGCGGGAGGAGTTCGAGCACGTCCACGCTGATCCGCTGCGAAGCGTGCTGCCCCCAAAACAGGATCGCCGCGCCCGCCGCAAGCAAGAGCAGCAGGACCGCCGTGGCACGCCATGGCGCGAGCGGATGGGCGAAGCGCGCGGGGACCGGAGAATGGATGGCTGGCATGACGGGCTTACGGATGGAGGGCAGGACGCCGGCGGGCCACCTCGCTCGCGTCCCCAAGAAGCTCTGTCCTCCTGAGGCGAGTTTTACGAGCCGGAGGACCTCGCCGTAGGGTACTCGTCCACCCTTCACCTTTGACCGGACCATGCGCGAATCCTCTGCTCTGGCGACGAGCAGCGAAGGACGCGGGTACCTCCCGGCGAGGTCCTTCGG
>CAXTMD010000136.1:984-8932 GCA_964245035.1 uncultured Chthoniobacterales bacterium | reverse complement strand
GGGCCCCCCCCCCCGCCCGGCGGGGGGCCCCCCCCGGGGGGGGTCGGGGGGCTAAAAAACCCCGCCTCAGGATGACAGAGCTTTGGTGAGTCACCCGCAAATCTAGGTCCACCCCTTCAGCTCTGCCCGCGGAAGTAGGTTTGGACCACCTCGGGGGTGAACTTCGGGTTGCGTTCGACCTTGCCGAGTTCAAGCACGCGTGATTCCCCGTTGGGCAGCAGGTTTTCCAGCCGCGTGATGAAGTGCGCCCCGCCGCTGACCACCACCCGGCCTGCACGCTTGGCCACGTTGGCGTCGTGTGGTACGAGCCCCATCTCCCAGGCCTGCGCCGTGCCGCTGAAGTACACGTCGGCGTAGTCGAAGAGCTTCTCCGCGTTGCCGCGCAGCAGGTTGAGGTAAAGATCGGTCAGCGCGGCGAGTTCGGGGTGATCGGCAATCGTCACCTGCCGCTCATGGCCACCGGGCTGGCGGTCGATGAGGCCCTTGTCGTCCACGATGATCGTGTGCGGTTTGGCGCTTCCCTCGTAGGCGAGGCTCAGACCGAGTTCCTTGGCGCTGCGCAGGGTGCCGGTCTGGCGCAGCGGGTTTTTGGAAATGGCGAAGGTCCGCTCCTCCGTGAACGCGATCTGCTCCGACCGGTCGTGTTCGAGCCGGTGAAACACCTGCCGCAGGGTGAACGGCAGTGGCCTGCCCGGTGCGAGTTGGTTGGCGGGCGCGAACACCGCAGCTCCCCCCGCGGCCGGTGGTGGCGGGTCCGCACGGAGGGTGGCCGGCGTCCCGGCGAGAGCGCCGGCGAGCAGCAGCGACGCGGCGAAGACAAATTTTTTCATGCGGCGAGACAAGGGTTTCCGACGCACACCTGGCGGGCGGTCGAGTGGCAGACGAATCTACCCTTCCTGGGCGGGAATCAAGGCCGAAGCGTGCACGCCCGCCCCCGAACGCACGATTCCTTGCAGCCGGCCGCCGGGCTTTGGTGCAACCGTCAACTCCAGTGTAGCGCCCGGCAGGACAACGACCTGGAACTTCACGTTGAGCAGTTCGGCGCTGTCCACCGTTCGCCCGAGGAAGCGTTCGGCCGCCGCCAGCATCCAGCCGAGTGTGACGACGCCGGGCAGGATCGGGTGACCGGGAAAGTGCCCCTCGAAAAGCGGGTGGTCCGCCGGCACGGTGAACGTCCAGCGCAGCCCGTCGGCGGCGAGGGTTTCGGAGGTAAGAGGTGGGAGCATGGAACGCGTGCGGACCGCGGTTTTTGCGCGTACCGTAGCGCATGGCAAACCCCAAGACCATCCTTGTCACCGGTGCCAACAAAGGCATCGGCTACGAAATCGCCCGCCAACTCGCCGAGAAAGGCGCACGTGTCTTTGTCGGCGCGCGGGACGCCGGCCGGGGCCGGAAAGCCGCCGACGAACTGAAGGCGGAGTTCCTCCAACTGGACACCTCCGACGCCGCGAGCATTGACCGGGCGGTCGAGACGCTCTCCTCGCAGGTGGAGACGCTCGACGGCCTCATCAACAACGCCGCCATCAACGACGATCGCGACGGCAAGTCGGTCCTCGACACCGACCTCGGCCGGCTTCGCCAAACGCTCGAAACGAACACCTTCGGCCCGCTCTATCTCACACAAAAGCTCGCGCCGCTCCTGGCCAAAGCCGCCGATGGCGGGCGCGTCGTCAACCTCTCCAGCGGCCTCGGGCAGCTGAGCGAGATGGAAGACAGCTACCCGGCCTACAGCATTTCCAAAACGGCGCTCAACGCCGTGACCCGCCAACTCGCCTCCGCGCTCAAGAAGCAAAAGGTCGCCGTGAACACGGTTTGTCCCGGTTGGGTGAAGACCGACATGGGCGGCGACGCCGCGCCGCGCACGGTCGCGCAGGGCGCGGACACGCCGGTGTGGCTGGTTACGGAGGCGTCGGCGGAGTTGACGGGCGAGTTCCTGCGCGACCGCAAGTCGATCCCCTGGTAATTTCCCCGCGATGTCCGACGCCGCGGCCAGTCCGGTCTGTCCCGAACGCGTCCACCGGTACAACGTCCGTTGTGCCTGGACAGGCTCAACGGGAGCCGGGTACGAAGTCTACGAGCGCGGGCACGTGGTCCACGCACCGCCCGCTGCCGCGGCGCTGGCGCTGTCGTCCGACCCGGCGTTCCTGGGCAACGCGACGCTGCTGAACCCGGAGCAGCTTCTCGTGGTGGCAGCGTCGTCGTGTCAACTGCTCTCGTTTTTGGCCGTGGCCGCACGGGCGCGGGTCGACGTGGTGGCCTACGAGGACCACGCCGAGGCCGAAATGCCCGAGAGCGATCTTCCCGTGCGGATCAAGACGGTTCGGCTGCGGCCCCGGATCGTGGTGGCCGTGGGTTCGTCCGGCGCGCAGGCCACCGAGGCGCGGGTGCGCCAACTCGTCGAGTTGGCGCACAAGGAGTGCTTCATCGCCAACAGTCTGCGGTCAGACATCGTTGTCGAGCCGACGGTCGAGTGGCGCTGAGCAAGCGGCAGAGCGGCCACTCTCCAAAACGGTTCCGTTTGCACGTTCTGCTCCGCAGCCTCCGGCGGGAGCGTAAGAAGCTCGTGCAAACAGCCGAGAAACGTCCTGAAACGCGTACCCCGCCCCTGGTGGTCCGGTGACGGGCGTGTGCACCGTTCATCAAGGCGAGGTCACCTTCAGGTGGACAAACCGCCGTGCCGTTCCGGTCTCCGCCGTGTTGTCCCGCACCACCACGGTTTGCGTGACCCCGTCCGCGTTGTTCGTCGCGGACATGGTCGTCAGGCTGCCCGTGCCGGAAGCCCACGTTCCCAGGTTGCCGGAGACCTCCGGCACATACGTGATATCGGTGGCCGCGATGACCTTGGTGTAGGTCAGCGTCAGATACTTCGATCCGTTGACCGTCGTCGTGGACACGGTCGGCAGCCCGGCCATGCCGCTCGTCTTCGGGTTGAGGTTGAGCGCGTACTTCATCAGGTTGCTGATCCCGTCACCGGCCGGTGACGCGTTCGAACCGCTCACGGCCGGGTTCGACAGTTCGGCCGTGGTAAAGTACTGGCTCTGCCAGGCCGCGAACGGCGTCTGCACCGTCAGGGCCAGCGACGCGTTACCCGTGCCGATGCCGTTGGTCGCGCCGAGTGTCACCGTGTACGAGCCTGCCTGCGTCGGCGTGCCCGAAATGACGCCCGTGCTCGCGTTCACGCTCAGTCCGGTCGGCAGGCCGGTGGCGCTGTAGGTCGTCGGCGAGTTGGATGCGGTGATCGGGTAGCTGAACGCGGTGTTGACCGCCACGGTCGCGCTGGTCGCGCTGTTGATGACCGGCGCGGAGGTCGGCGCGGCCGTTCCCGATTGGCCGATGACTTGGCAGTCGATGATCGAATAGCCGTACGGACCGGTCCGGACGGTTCCGTTGATGCGCACCCAGCGGGCCTGCGCGTTGAGGCCGGAGTAGGTGAGGTACTGCCCGGTGGTCGTGTTGCCGGTCACCGTCACGAACGCGTTGAACGAACTGGCCGGAGGCGGGTTCGTGGTGCTCGTGCTCGCCTCGATGGTGTAGTTCTTGCCGCCGGCGTTTTCCCAGTAGAGCAAAACTTGGTGGACGGTGCACACCGACCCAAGATCGACGTAGATCCACGACGGATCGGCCGAATTGCCCTGGATGCTCTCCCACCGGCTGCCCTGGGAGCCAACGGAGTTGTCGAAGGCGTAGTTGGGCAGGTTACCGGTGGTGGGGGTGGTGCCGACGGGGGTGCCGTTGGTCGAGGAAGCGGTTGCCTGCTGGAAGATCGCCAAGTTCGTGTCCGTCTGCGCGCCGAGGGCGGTGCCGTTCGCCGCGGAGGCAATCGTGTCGTCCGATGCGTCGATCTTGCCGTCGCAGTTGAGGTCGTAGACGTAGTTGGCGGCGGTGATGGCCGACGCGTGGCTGTTCGACACGATGGAATAATCCAGGTTGTTGCCGATGTTGTCGTCGTTCACGTCGCCCCAGAGCACGTTGAAGGGGATGTCCACCGTGCCGTTGACGGCCGGGGTCGAGTTCAGCGGCGTGACGCCTGCCAGGTGGATGTTGAGCGCCTGCACGTTGCCCACGCCAGTAAGCGCGACCGTCACGATCTTGCCCGTCGAGTCGTAGCTCACGCCCTTGACGCTGCCGGTCGCCGCTCCACCACCCTGTGCGCCCAAAGTGGCCTTGATGCCGCTGGCCACCGGCGCGGCGAAGGTCAGGGCGACGTTGTAGCTGCCCGCCGTCGTGCCCTTGCGGCTCTCGATGGCCTTGGTGGCAGTGACCGGCCAAATCGTCTTGGCGAAGGAGCCTGACGCGCCGTGCGTCTGCACGGACTGGCCGCCCACCACCGGCGCGCCGAGCAGGTTGCCCAGTTCGCTCTGCGCCAGGGCGCGGTTGTAGAAGCGCACCTCGTCGAGCGAGCCGGGGAAACCCTCGATGTTGCCCGAAACGTTCTGCCTGGCCAGGTAGAGATCCCCCGTGCCGTCGGCGGCCTGGGCGGTGCCGCTGGCCGCCAGCGCGCCGTTGACGTAGAGGTAGCGTTTGTTGTTCGGGCCGTCCTGCACGACCGCCACGTGCGTCCAGACGCCCTGGGAGAACGCCGGCCCGACGATGTCGCCCGACGGACCGCGGAACACCAGCTTGTCGGCCGTGTTGATCCAGACCCCGTAGTAGTTGCCGGTCTCGCGCGACTTAGAGAAGATCGTTTCCTCCACGCCGAGCCCGGCCCCCTTCTCGGGGTCGCCGCGCAGGGCGTCGTCCTGCACCCAGGCCGCCCAGGTGAAGCTCTGCGCGGCCGTGTAGCGCAAGTCCGCCGCGTTGGCGACGACCATGTCCGACGCGGACTGGCCGGTGCCATGGAAATCCACGGAGGAGTTGACGTAGCCCGGCGAGCCCGTCGTGATCTCGCCATGCAGGGTGCCGGTGTGCCCGTTGCCGGTGAGATCGGCGAAGGTGGAGGCGCTGGGCTGGTCGAGGCTCCAGTAAGCCACCAGGCCGCTCTCCGCGTACGTCGGGAACGTCGTGGCGCTTGCCACGTTGGACGCCCGGGCGTCGCTGACGGAGTTGGTCGCCACGATCTGGTAATAGTAGGTCGTCGCCGCGGCCAGCCCCGTGTCGGCGTAGTTGGTGACGTTAGCGTTCGCCGAGCCGACCTGCGTGAAACCGGTCGTGGCGCTGGTCGAGCGCAGGATCTTGAAGCCGGACTCGTTGTCGGAATTATCGGACCAGTTGAGGGTGACAGTGTTCGCTCCGTAGGCGACGGCCGAGGCGTTCGTCGCGGCGGTCGGCGAGCCGGTGGGCGTGGGCAGGATGCCGTAGACGAACAGGTGGCCGGTGTTGTTGCTGTCGAAGGCCGTGAAGTACACCTTGCCGTTGACCACGGTCGGCGTCGTGAACTTGGCGGGCTGGCTGGAGCCGGTGGTGCTGCCGGGCACCTGCGAGGCGATGGCGATCAGCGGAGTCGCCGAAACGTTCTTGGCGTCGTAGGCCCGCAGCCCGTTGAAGCCGTTGTTGGAGAGAATCCAAACGATGCCGTTCTGCGTGCCGTTGGATGAGATGAAGCAGCCGTTGCCCTTGTTGCCGTAGACTTCCGACGAAATGCTCGGGCTGCTGGCCTGGACGTAGGACCCGTCGACGGCGTTGTAACCCACCGTGCGCTGGGTCAGCGGTCCACCCGCTGGCGAATAGTAGATAGCGCCGTTGAAATACGCCGGCGTGCAGAAGTACGATAACCCGTTCACCTCCGGGATTTCCTGGACGACCTTGTCCGGGTTGTTGAGGCCGCTCATGTTGTCGCGGTCGACGACGTACATGATGCCGCCCTTGCCGCACACGAGCATCAGGTGCGTGTGCGGTCCGCTCTGGTCGGGCAGCAGCGTGAGGCCGCCGCAACCCAGGTCCGAGTCGCCGCCGACGTTGGACAGCGAATAGGGCGCGAACCAATTGGTCGTCTGGGCGTACTTCACCGTGAACGTGTCCGGCGGCAGCTTGAGGACGGACTGCCCCCAATCGGTGCCGTAAGAGTAGGAAGCGTCCGGGAACGACGTGAGCTTGGAGTTCTTCGGGTCGCCCAGGTCGCCGTTGCCGGTGGCCACGTAGAGGTTGCCGGCGGTGTCGATGGCCGGGGACGCGCCCGACATCCAGATCCCGGAGGTGTAAGCGAGCGGCGAGGAGATGAATCCCTTGGCGTATTGCAGGTTGCTGGCGTTGTAGACGACGATGTCGCCGTGGTACGGCGGCGTGTCGCTGTGCGAGGCGTACGCGAGGTAGAGCAGGCCGTTGTTCAACGCCATGGAGCAGCGCAGGTGCTCGCGCAGCGGGTTGAAGGGGATGACGTTTTTCACCGCGTCGGCGCTCGCCCCGGGGAACGAGGGATTGACCTCCACGGGGCTGTTGAGCTTGTACGCACCGGTCGCCAGATCGACGGCGTACAGGTACTGGTGGTACGTGCTGTCGCTGCTGTTCTGGAACTTGGACACGACGTAGAGCGTGGAGCCGCTGAGATCGATGACGGGGGTGGTCGTCAGGCCGAGCGTGTCGAGGATGTCACCGGAGCCGACCGCGCTCTGCGGCACGGGCACGCAACCGGCCGGCAGGAGCGTGTCGTGCCACAACGCGCTGGCGTTGGTGCCGGTGGCGTTGTCGGCGTCGAAGGCGTAGAGTTCGCAGCGCTGCGTGGCCACGTAGACGACGTTGTGGATCGTGCCGTTGATGCTCACCCCGGCGGCGACCAGCGGCTGGCCGTAAGTTTGGCCGTTGAGCGTCTGGTTGAAAAGCAGCCCGAAATTGCCGGGTGAACCAACCAGACCAGGCGTCAGGGTGGTCTCGTTTGGGTTGTTGCCGCTGTGGCTGTTGTCCGCCTGCCAAGTCGTCATGCTGACCTGCGCGGCGGCGCTCCAGATGAAGGCGAGCGGCAGGGCGCAGGCGGCAAGCAAGGTCTTCGGGAAACTCATGGGATGGTAGGAAGGCTGGCAGTGCACTTTTGTGCACAACACAGGGAAAGGACAGCTTTTTCTTTCCGTCCACAAGGGGCGATGGACGTATGGACCGGCACCCGGAAGGATAGCAGCATATGTGCCTTTACAACATCGGCACTCACCCGGACCTTTTTCCATGGCTACCATGCGCTTGACGGCAAAATATTTGGCGGGAGCGGCGGGCGTCGTGCTTTGTTCGGTCGCGGTGCTCGCCTCGCGGCACCGTGCTCCGGTCGCGGCGTCGGTCCAGACCGCGCCGGTCGTGCAAGTTCAAGGCGCGCCCGCGTCGCCGGCCCCGCCGTCGCCCGACGCCCTGGACCAGCCGGTGGCGCTCACCGTTTCGGAGGAAGCCAACTTCATCCCTCCCCTGCCCGCGGATGCCACCGCCGTGCCGGACGCGGATTTGCTGAAGCTGTCCGTGATGGTTGATTTGACTAACGCTGACGAGAGGCACATCGACAAAGAACGTTGGAGCCGCGCCGTGCCCGTCGCGGAAAGGCTGGCGCAGGGTCCCTGCGACTGCGAACAGCGCAACTGGCTGACGCAATTCATCAGGATGGGCAACGACGCTCTCACCGGCTCCGAGGAGGATTACTACCGGCTGGTCGAGGTCATGCGCAAAACCCCGCGCAATGACAAGCAGTTGCAGGCCAACGCCGCCTTCTTCAACCGCTGATCTCCTCAATCGTCGTCGTCCTTGCGGCCGGCGGCCGGGGTCGCGGCCGGCGCTTCGGCCTCCAACTTGGACCGGAGCGCCATGATCTTGACCATCCACGAGGGGATCGGCTCCGCGAGCGCCACCGCCGTGTCGAGCGATTCCTTGTCCCCCTGGGCAACCAATCCGTCCACGTACTCCCGCAGGCTCACCGTGCTCCAAGGTGAGATCGGGCGGGCGTCCACTTCCTGGAAATACCAGCGGCCGAATCGCTCCCACGGATCGGCGGACGCCGAGGCCAGGAGCTTCGCGCGCAGGGGGGTGAGGATGTCCAGGC
>CAXTMD010000136.1:0-974 GCA_964245035.1 uncultured Chthoniobacterales bacterium | reverse complement strand
GTTCCGTTCTTCGCCGTGACCAGCAGGGAAGCGCCGCCCGGGGGGAAAGCGACCGAGGTTATCTCGTCGCCGATCCGCAGCCCCAGCGAGAGCGGCGCGCCGGTGGCGGCGTCCCAGAGCCGGGCCGTCCCGTCGCGCGAGGCGGTGGCCACGCACCGGCCGTCCGGGCTGAACAAGGCGTTGTAAACCTCGCCGGCGTGCTGCATGGGGGGCGTGATCGGCTCACCGGTGCGGGCGTTCCAGACGCGCGCCGTGTGGTCGGCCGAGGCGGTCACGACCCGCGAGGCGTCGGCGTCGAAGGCCGCCGACCACACCCAGGCGCCGTGTTCGAGCGGTGGGCCGACGCGCCGGCCAGTCTGCGCGTCCCAGATCTGCGCGGTGCGGTTGGCGGAGGCGGTCAGCACGCGGGTGCCGTCCGGGCTGAAGACCGTCGTGAAGATGCTGTTGCCTTCCTGGATGCCTCCGACCGCCGACTTGCCGGTCACGCGGTCGAGGATGTCGGAGCGGCCGTCGCCGTTGGCGGTGATCCAACGGGTGCCGTCCGGGCTGAAGTTGGCGTAAAAGATCGCCGCGTGGTAGCGCGTCGGCGGGGTTTTCGGCTCGCCGGTGTGCGCGTCGTAGAGCCGGGCGATGCCCTCGTCCGCGCCGACGGCCAGGAGCGTGCCGTCGGGGCTGAAGCGGACGCACATCACCTCGTGCGGAGCGGGGATCGGCGGCGTGACCGGCTCGCCGGTGGCCACGTCCCAGACCCGCGCCGTGCAGTCCTCGGAGGCCGTGGCCACCCGCGTGCCGTCCGCGGAGAACACGGCGGTCTTCACGTCTTTTTGGTGCGGGAGCGCCGGGCCGAGCTGCCGGCCGGTGCGCGCGTCCCAGAGGCGGGCGGTGCCGTCGTCCGAAGCCGTCACGATCTTGCTGCCGTCCGGGCTGTACTCGGCCGAGTTGATCGCCTCCCGGTGGCCGCGCAGACGCAGGGA
>CAXTMD010000135.1:0-10867 GCA_964245035.1 uncultured Chthoniobacterales bacterium | reverse complement strand
CGCGAACGTCCACGCGAGGAACGCCAGCAGTCCGATGCTCACCACGCCCAGCGCCGTCCTCACTCCCGGCACACCGACGAGAACCCCCGCGCCGAGCGATACCGCGACCGCCCAGCCGAAATCGCCCGTGCACGCCCCGAGCCCGAGCGCCCACGCCGGCCAGAAGCCGCGTTCCAGGCCGCGCTGCATCATCTGGGCGTTGATCGGTCCGGGCGGCCATGCGACCGACCAGCCGAGGAGAAAACCTTTGAGCAAAAGCGCGGGAAACATCGCAAAGAGGCCCGGCACTAACACGTTTTCAGAGTCCGTGCAGCCGGAAAACTGCCCGGGGAGCAATTCCGGTCTTTACCGGGATGGCTCCGCGTGGCAACGTTTCCAGCCCGCGGACCGTCTTGTGTCGTACCGCAGGCAGGGAAAACGGGGAATCTATCCGCAGGGCATCCGACACCTTTTCGCGTCTTTCACGATGAACGAATCCATGCAGGCCGCCGCGTGCCAGGGGGCATCGCTCTACCGTCCGGAACACGAACACGACGCCTGTGGCACCGGGTTCATCGCCGACATCGGTGGCGTGCGCTCCAACCGGGTGCTGCGCCACGGGCTCCAGTCGCTGTGTAACCTCGTGCACCGCGGCGCGCTCGACGCCGACGCCAAGACCGGCGATGGCGCGGGGCTGCTGACCCAGCTTCCTTACAACATCCTGCGTCCGGTGGTCGGCCGGTTGGGGCACCACCTCTACCAGGACGGTGACCTCGGCGTCGGGTTCTTTTTCTTGCCGCACGACAACGCCTACGCCCAGGCGCGCGTCAAAGCCATCGCGGAGGAGGTGCTCGAGGCGCGCGGGTTGTTTCTGTTCGGCTGGCGGGAGGTGCCCACGAACATCAACGTGCTCGGCGACAAGGCGCAGTTGACCATGCCGCGCATCGAGCAGGCGCTCATCGGCAAGCCCTGGGGGATGTCGCCCGACGAGTACGAACGCAAACTTTTCCTGGCCCGCAACGAGATCGAAAAGCGTGCCGCCACCGACAAGATCAAGAACTTCTACGTCGCGTCGATGTCCAGCCGGGTCATCGTCTACAAGGGGTTGCTCGTTTCCTCGTCGCTGGAAAATTTCTACCGCGACCTGTCGAACCCGGCCTACGAGACGGCGCTGTGCATCTACCACCAGCGCTACAGCACGAACACGTTCCCGACGTGGCCGCTCGGCCAGCCCTTCCGGATGCTCGGCCACAACGGCGAGATCAACACCGTCAAGGGCAACCGCAACTGGATGCGCGCCCGCGAGGCGGAGCTTTCCGCCGACTTTTGGGGCGAGGACATCGACCTGCTCAAGCCCATCATCCAACCTGGCGGCTCGGACAGCGCGAGCCTCGACAACGCGCTCGAAGCCCTCGTGATGAGCGGGCGCGACATCCTGCACGCCATGATGATGCTCGTGCCCTCCGCCTGGCGCGGGAACCCGGGCGTGTCGCCGGAACTCGCGGCGTTCTACGAGTACCACGCCTGCTTCAACGAGCCCTGGGACGGGCCAGCGGCGCTGGTGTTCAGCGACGGCAACACCGTCGGCGCATGCCTGGATCGCAACGGCCTGCGCCCGGCGCGCTACAAGCTGACCGACGACGGGATCCTCTCGCTCGGCTCGGAGGTGGGTGTCGCGACGTTCGACGACGCGCACGTGGTTGAAAAAGGCCGGCTCGGACCCGGCGAGATGATCGCCGTGGACACCGTCAACAAGACGCTCCTGCGCGACGCCGACATCAAGAACCGCCTCGCCAACCAGCAACCCTACCGCCAATGGCTCGACGAAAACGTCATCCGGCTCTCCAAGTTGGCCGACCGCGACGCCGTGTCCGAGCCCGCTGGCGAAATGGACATTCTCACGCTGACCGAACGCCAGATCGCCTTCGGCTACAGCTCCGAGGAACTCGACGTGATCCTCAAGCCCATGCTCAAGGAAGGCGCGGAGCCTTACGGGTCCATGGGCGACGACACCGCGCTGGCCGTGCTCTCAATGCAGCCGTGTTTGCTGTACCGGTATTTCTCCCAGCTTTTCGCGCAGGTGACCAACCCGCCCATCGACCCGCTGCGCGAGCGGTTGGTCATGTCGCTGAACACGATCATGGGTTGGCGGCGCAACCTGTTCGGCGAGACGCCCGAGCACGCGCGGTTGGTGCAGGCGGAGTCGCCGTTCCTCTTCGAGCACGAACTGGAAGCTCTCCGCGCCCACGACGCGCCGGAGACCAAGCTGGCGACGATCAACGCGCTGTGGCCCGCCCGTGACGGCGCGGACGGCTTGGAGCGCGCCCTGGACCGGGTCTGCTGGGAAGTCGAGGCCGCCGTGGACGACGGCTGTCGGCTGGTCGTCCTGAGCGACCGCGAAGTGGACCATGCCTGTGTGCCGATCCCAATGCTCCTGGCGATGGGCGCAGTGCACCACCACCTGACCCGCGTCGGCAAACGGATGCGCGTGAGTGTGATTTGCGAGACCGGTGAGGCCCGCGACGTGCACCAGATGGCGTGCCTCATCGGCTACGGCGCGAGCAGCGTGGTGCCTTACCTTGCCTACGCCACGTGCCGCGAGATCATCGAGAAGCTGCCCGCCGAGGGGCGGCCGAGCTACGCGGAGGCGCTGAGAAGATACCGTTCCGGGTTGGAGGCGGGCCTGCTCAAGATCATGTCCAAGATGGGCATCTCGGTGCTTGCCAGCTACCGGGGCGCGCAGATTTTCGAGGTGGTCGGGCTGGACTCCAAACTGGTGGACAAGTGTTTCACCGGCACGTCCACGCAGATCGAGGGCGTGCGCTTCCACGAGATCGCGGAGGAGAGCCTGCGGCGGCACTCGCTGGCGTACGCGTCACCCGTCGATGGGTCGGAGAAGAAAAATCCGACGCTGCAAAACCCGGGTTACTACCGGTTCCGTCCTTCCGGCGAGGCGCACGCGGTGACGCCGCCGATGATCAAGAACTTCCACACCTTCGTGCAGACGAACAAGCCGGAGGACTACAAGAAGTACGTGGACAGCGTGCTGACGGCCAACCCCATCGCGTTGCGCGACCTGTTGGAACTCGTCCCGCCCGCGTCCGGGCCGGTGCCGTTGGAGGAAGTGGAGCCCATCGAGGAGATCCGCCGCCGCTTCACGACGGCAGGCATGAGCCTCGGCGCGCTCTCCCCGGAGGCGCACGAATGCCTCGCCATCGCCATGAACCGCATCGGCGGCAAGAGCAACAGCGGCGAGGGGGGCGAGGACCCCGAGCGGTTCCACCGGCGACCCAACGGCGACTTCGCCAACAGCGCCATCAAGCAGATTGCCAGCGGACGTTTCGGCGTGCACGCGACCTACCTGGCGAGCGCCAAGGAGATCGAGATCAAGATGGCCCAGGGAGCCAAGCCCGGCGAGGGCGGCCAGCTTCCCGGACACAAAGTCAGCGTCTACATCGCCAAGCTGCGCAAGGCGACGCCGGGCGTGGCGCTGATTTCCCCGCCCCCGCACCACGACATCTATTCCATCGAAGACCTCGCGCAGTTGATCTTTGACCTGAAGATGGTCAACCCGCGCGCGCGGGTCTGCGTCAAGCTCGTCGCCGAGGCAGGTGTCGGCACGATTGCCGCCGGTGTGGCGAAGGCGCACGCGGACATCATCCTCATCAGCGGCCACGAGGGCGGCACCGGAGCGGCGGCGTACTCGTCGATCAAAAACGCCGGCAGCGCGTGGGAACTCGGGTTGTCCGAAGCGCACCAGGTCCTCATGCTCAACGGGCTGCGCCAGCGCGTCACGCTGCGCACGGACGGCGGCATGCGCACGGGCATAGACATCATCCAGGGCGCGCTGCTCGGCGCGGAGGAGTTTAACTTCGGCACGGCGGCGCTCATTGCCAGCGGGTGCGTGTACGTGCGCCAGTGCCATCTGAACACCTGCCCGGTCGGCGTGGCGACGCTCGACGAGCGGCTCCGCGCGAAGTTCAAAGGCAAGCCCGAGAACATCGTGAATTTCTTCAACGGCGTGGCGGCCGAGGTGCGTGAGATCATGGCGAGGCTCGGCGCGCGGACGATGAACGAACTCATCGGCCGCGTCGACCTGCTGCGCCAGCGGACCGCCCCGGGGCATCCGAAGGCCAACACGCTCAAGCTCGACCGCATGCTGCGCGACGTGAGCCAGGGCGACCCGTCGATCCAGCGTTTCCATACCCGCGACCGCAACGACGGCTTCTCGGACCGACCTCTGGATGACATCATCCTTCAGGACGCCAACGAGGCCATCAACCACGGGCAGAAAGTTTCGCTCCACTACAAGGTGCGCAACACCAACCGCGCAGTCTGTACGAAGGTCAGCGGCGAGATCGCGTACCGCAACGGCGAGAAGGGTTTGCCGGAGGGCTTGTTGGAAATCAACCTGCTGGGCAGCGCGGGGCAGAGCCTGTGTGCGTTTCTGAGTCCCGGGCTGCGCGTGGTGCTCGTCGGCGAGGCGAACGACTACGTCGGCAAGTCGATGAGCGGTGGATGCATCATCCTCAAGCCGCGCGCCGAACACCGGTTCACCGCCGCAGACACCATGATCGCAGGCAACACCTGCCTTTACGGCGCGACGGGTGGAACTTTCTATGCCCAAGGTCGGGTCGGTGAGCGCTTCGCCGTGCGTAACTCCGGCGCCACGGCGGTGGTCGAGGGGATAGGGGACCATGGCTGCGAGTACATGACCAACGGCACGGTGGTCGTGCTCGGCCGGACCGGACGGAACTTCGGCGCGGGCATGACCGGCGGGGTCGCGTA
Organism: uncultured Chthoniobacterales bacterium; assembly: GCA_964245035.1. Taxonomy (GTDB): domain Bacteria; phylum Verrucomicrobiota; class Verrucomicrobiia; order Chthoniobacterales; family SZAS-18; genus CAHJWO01. The sequence goes on along the minus strand of CAXTMD010000135.1, from coordinate 6,100 downwards.
CGTGCTCGACGGGGACAACACCTTTCCGGGCCAACTGAACCCGCAACTGGTCCGGACGGAACGCCTGGCAGGAGAACCGGACGTGGCGGCGCTGAAGGAGTTGATTTACAAGCACCTCGAAAACACCGAGAGCGAGCGCGCTCGGCAAATCCTGGCAGACTGGTCCCACTACGAAGGCCAGTTCTGGAAGGTGGTCCCCTTGCCGCCACCCGTCGCCAAGCCGCCGGCGGGTGCCCGACCGACTCCAGCCGCCGCCGCGGCGGCCCCGGAGATCATGACGGCCGCCAAACCCTGACGAGTTGAGCAAGACTCGGCCCTCGGTGACGCTGGAGTGCATTGCAGTCGGGTTTGCCTTCCGGGCAGGCCGCTGACGCGGCGGGCTATCGCAAATGCACACGCTCTGATCTGGACGCAGGGTGCCCCGCGGCAGAAGGGTCTTTGGTCGACCGTCCGGGTTTGCTGTGCGCAGAAGCCAGGCACTTGGTGCGTACGTCGAGCGAAGTGCGCTCTCCCGCGTAAGACGGCGGGCGATTGACCGCGCCAGAAGACGGTTCGCCGCACAACCGGTGCTGGATCGAGGGCCGGTGTCCTCGGAGTCGTTTGCTACGACCCGCGTGTGCTCTCGTGCTCTGCCGCGGAGTGCCTTTTTGCTGGCCGGTGCGGAAAACACATTTTTTCGCCTCACGATGGTCTCTGGCCAGAAATTCTACGCATCTGTTTATGGAGCCATAGGTTTTCGACGGCTCCGGTGCCGACGCCATTGTGCGGGTCAGCGCCAGGTTTTTAGCCCCCGTCGCTTGTCCATGAGTCTCAAACTTACGCTCGTCGCACTGCTCATCAGCTTCTCGGCGGCCGCCGTGTCGGCTTCTCCGTCGGACGTCCAGGCACAAAGCCCGGGAGCCACCCTGACCGCCCTGCGCCAACTCGCCTCCGATGACGGCAGCCAGCCGAGCGGCACCTTGCTCCAGGGGAACGATGGCAGCTTCTACGGCACGAGCGCCCGCGGCGGCGCGCACGGTGCGGGCACGGTGTTCCGGCTCGGTCCCGATGGAGCCATGAGCGTGCTTTACAGCTTCGATGCGGCGGATCGCCTGGGAGTGAACCGCAGCGGCGTGCAACCCGGCCCGAGCCTGGTGCTTGGCCGCGACGGCAACCTCTACGGCACCACCAGTCAGGGTGGCGCGCACGGTGCGGGCACGGTGTTCCTGCTGACCCCAGGCCGGGTGGTGTCCATCCTGCACAACTTCGATGCCGACAGCGTCAACGCTGGCACGACGCTCCTGGAAGGCCGCGACGGCGCACTCTACGGCACGACACCGACAGGTGGCATCCATGGCGCGGGCACGGTGTTCCGACTGACCCGGGACGGGGTGCTTACCGCGCTGCATACGTTCAGCGGCGGTGACGGTCGCCAGCCCCAGGCCGCCCTCCTCCAAGGGCGCGACGGCAACTTCTACGGCGTGACGGCCCAGGGCGGCGTCGGCGGGGCGGGCACGCTCTTCCGGCTTACGGCAGACGGCGTGTTGACCACCCTGCACGACTTCGACGCCGAGGACGCGAACGGCCGCAACACCGACGGCGCGCATCCGCTGGCCGGCCTCGTGCAGGCCGACGACGGCAGCCTTCTGGGCACGGCCAGTGTCGGCGGCCAGGGCGGCACGGGCACGGTCTTTTGCCTGTCGCCGGACAGCGTGTTCACCACGCTCCATGCGTTCAGTGCCTTGGACCGCCGCGGCACCAACGCCGACGGTGCGCTGCCGCAGGCGGCCCTGCTCGCCGGCGGCGACGGCTGGTTCTACGGCACGACGGCCGTCGGCGGCCAGGAGGCGGCCGGCACGGTCTTTTCGGTGACCCGCGCGGGGGTGGTGACCACCCTGCACCCGTTCACCGGCAGCGACGGGGCCAATCCGCAGGCCGCGCTGGTGGCGGGTCGCGACGGCGCTGTCTACGGCATCACCACCAGCGGCGGAGCGAATGGCCAGGGCACGTTTTTCCGGGTCAGCGCGGGTCTGCCGGCCGACGCTGACACGGCGGGCGTGGCAACGGGCACCCGGCTGACGCTGGGAACCGGCCTGGGCACCACGTCCCTGTGGCCGGGAGGGGGCACGCCGACCTCGCCGCTGATGTCGCCAACTCTGCCTGGACGGTTGCCCATCACCGCGGCGACCGCGACCTCGACCTGGCTGGGCGGCGCGGATGTATGGAGCAACGCGGCTAAGTGGAACGGCGGCATCCCGGACAGCGCCAGCGCCATCGCACTCATCGACGGCGGCAAGACGAGCGTCAACTCCGTCGTCACTCTGGACAGCAACCGCACCGTCGGCGCAATGACCATCGACAAGGGAGATTCCCTCATCATCCACGACGGCGCCAACCTGAACCTCACCAACGCCGGCGGCTTCACCGGCGACAGCACGATCACCAACAACGGCACGCTCCTCCTCGGCGACGAGACCGGCAACGCCGGCGTGTCCCTGAACTTCACCGGCCCATCCACCCTGACGGGTACGGGCACCGTCAAGCTGACCAAGGGCAACACCTACCTGTACGCCAACAACGGCGGCGACCTACTGACGGTCGGCGGGGGCGTGACGGTTTCCGGCGTGGGCAACCTGGGCAACGGCCAGACCGCCTTCGCCAACAACGGTACGGTCACCGCCAACCTGAGCGGCCAGGCCCTCTACGTCGATCCGGGCTACGTGTTCGCCAACGGCAGCACCGGCATCACCCGCGCCGAGAACGGAGGGGTCTTGCAGTTGAACACGGGCACCTTCCAGAACGGCAGCTTCGCCGCACTGGACGGCTCGCAGGTGCAGATCTACGACACGACCGTCAGCAACGCGACCCTGACGACGGCGGGCAGCGGCGTGGTGACGCTCTACAACACGGTGACCTTGGCCAACGTGACCAACACGGGCAAGCTGGTCATGCACGATGGCAACAACACCTTCCTCTCCGGCAGCTTCACCAACAACGCCACGCTGACCGTCAGCGACCTGACCGGCAACGCGGGCTTGGGCTTGATCCTGACCGGGCCGACCAGCCTGCTGGGCGCGGGCACAATCACGCTGGCCAAGGGCAACACGTACTTCTACGCCAACAACTCGGGCGACCGGCTGACGATCGGCGCCAATGTTACCATCAACGGCTTGGGCAACCTGGGCAACGGCCAGACCAGCTTCACGAGCAACGGCTTGGTCGACGCCAACGTGCAAGGCCAGACCCTCTACCTCGCACCCGGCGGTGCCTACGATTTCACCAGTGCGGTCGGCGTCATCAGCCGGGCCGAGAACGGTGGAATCCTTGAATTGGGCTCGGGCACCTTCGACGCCGGCACCTTCGCGGCATACGATGCCTCGCGGGTGCAGCTCGACGACCCGGCGATCAGCAACGCCACCCTCACCACCCAGGGCACGGGCCAGGTGTTCGTGGCCGGCCTGCCGACGCTGACCAATGTCACCAACACGGGAACCTTCGTCGTACACGACGGCGCGAACGTCCACGCAGGCGGCACGCTGTACAACACCGGCACGATCCTGATCGGCGATGAAACCGGCAACGCCGGCGTTTCCTTGGTCGAGTACAACGCCCCGCTGACCCTGGCGGGTCCGGGCGTCATCAAGCTGACCAAAGGCAATTCCTACCTCTACGCCAACGCCAGCGGCGGCCAGATCGCCATCAGTGCGGGCACGACAGTCTCCGGCGTGGGTAACTTCGGCGTCGGTCAGACCAACATCAGCAACCTCGGCCTGGTCACCGCCAACCTGAACGGCCAAGCCCTCTATGTGAATCCAGGCTACGTGTTCGACAACAACGCCGGCGTCGACGGCGACATCGGCAACGGCAGCACTCCCGGATCGGCGCGCGCCGAGAACGGGGGGATTTTGCAGATGAACACGGGCACGTTCCAGAACGGCAGCTTCTCGGCCTTGGACGCCTCGCAGGTCCAGATCTACGACACCACGGTTGGTAAGGCGACTTTGACGACGGCGGGCAGCGGCGTGGTGACGCTCTACAACACGGTGACCTTGGCCAACGTGACCAACACGGGCAAGCTGGTCATGCACGATGGCAACAACACCTTCCTCTCCGGCAGCTTCACCAACAACGCCACGCTGACCGTCAGCGACCTGACCGGCAACGCGGGCTTGGGCTTGATCCTGACCGGGCCGACCAGCCTGCTGGGCGCGGGCACAATCACGCTGGCCAAGGGCAACACGTACTTCTACGCCAACAACTCGGGCGACCGGCTCACGGTCGGCGCCAATGTTACCATCAACGGCCTCGGCTACCTAGGACAGGGTCAAACCGCCTTCACCAACTACGGCCTCATCACCGCGCGGGGCAGCGGCACCTTCTTCAACATCGCACCCGGCGGTGCTCCCGACGCCAACAAGAACCCGGCCAATTTCCTCAACGCCACTTCCACTGTCACGAACCCGACCACGCACGTCGCCACGACGGTGCCGGCCGTCGTCGAGGCGCGCGACGGCGGCACGATCTCGTTCACCAACGACCGCAGCGTGCCGGTCACCAACCAGGGCCTCTTCCAGGCCGTGAGCACCACGAAGGATACTTCCACTTTCACCCTGCCCAGCGGCAGCCTGACCAACCTGACCACCGCCACGCCCACCGGCGGCACGGCGACCGTCGGCACGCTGACCGGCGGCACCTTCCTGGTCTCGGCCGGTAGCGCGGGCGGCGCGGCGACGATGTCCTTCGGCGGCACGGGTGAGATCAACGTCAACGCGGCCACCGTAACCCTCAACGGGGTCAACACGACCTTCAACGACCTCAACGGCTTGGCCGACAACCAGGGCACTCTCTCTTTCCTTGCACAGCGGTCCTTCACCACGCCCGGCAACTTCCAGAACGAGGGGGCGCTCACGCTCGACGCGGGCAGCACCTTCCTGATCCAGGGTGACTTCACCGCGTCGGCCAAGTCGGCGCTGGCCATCGTCGTCGGCGGCACCGACAAGCAGGGGCCGACGAGCCCGGGCGTGCTCTCGGTCAACGGCAACGCCAACCTCGGCGGCACGCTGGCCCTGAGTCTCGCCAAGGGCGCGACCCCACCCAAGGACTCGGACACGATTGTCATCGGCTCGGTGGCCGCGCAGACCAACGGCGCGTTCACCAACGTGGCCAACGGCCAGCGGCTCAACACTGGCGACGCGCTCGGCTCCTTCGAGGTGGACTACGGTCCGAACGCCGCGGACCCGAACCTGATCGTGCTCACCGGTTACGGCTTGCCCTCGCCGACCGTGCCGCCGTCCATCACCAGCGCGACGACGGCCAACGGCACCGTGGGCACGGCGTTTTCCTACACGATCACGGCCACCAACTCGCCCACCAGCTTCGTGGCCACCGGGCTGCCGGCGGGCCTGAACCTCGCCGCCAAGACGGGTGTCATCTCGGGCACGCCGACGCAGGCGGGCACCTTCACCGTCGCGCTGACCGCCCACAACGGCGTGGGCAACGGCACGGCGACGCTCAAGCTCACCATTGCGCCGACTGCGCCGATCATCGGTGGAGGCGGCGGCTCGGGCGGCGGCAGCGGGCTGGCGGCCAGCGGCGTCGTGGGCACGCCGTTCTCCTACCAGATCGTGGCGCAGTATGGCGCGACGAGCTACAACGCCTCGCGCCTGCCGCCGGGCCTGAGCGTCAACACTTCTACCGGCCAGATCTCCGGCACGCCGACCCTGGCGGGCGTCTACCCGGTCACGATCTACGCGACCAACGCGGTCGGCACCGGCGACGGCACGCTGACCATCACGATCACCAACCCCGCGCCCAGCGTGGGCGGCGGCGCGGCGGGCGGCGCGGGTGGTTACATCCACGTGAACGCCCAGGTAGGCGTCGCGTTCACCTTCCAGATTCCTGGCACCGCCAACCCGACGAGCTACGGAGCCAGCAACCTGCCCCCCGGTCTGACCGTGAACACCGCCACCGGCGTGATCTCGGGCACGCCGACGACGGCCGGCAACGTCAACGCCACCATCAGCGCCACCAACGCCAACGGCACGGGCAGCGCCACGCTGGCGTTCACCATCGCGGCGGGCGTCCCGCCCGCGCCGACCATCGGCGGCGGCAGCGGCGGCGC
>CAXTMD010000134.1:433-10894 GCA_964245035.1 uncultured Chthoniobacterales bacterium | reverse complement strand
GTCCAAGGCAATGTCGTCGGAGTGAAGTCGAAAAACGACAACGACCGCCTGGCCGCCGTCGCGGGCATCACCGATCCGACAATCCTCAGCCGGCAGTCGGACGGCTTGCTGCTCAGCCAGCTCATCACCGACTTCGGCCGCACGTACTACCTGACCACCAGCGCGCGGGCGGGCGCGCGGTCCGCGGCGGAGCGTGCCCGGGCGGTCCGCGAAGCCGTGCTCCTGCGGGTGGATCAGGCGTACTTCGGAGCGCAGGGCGCACAATCCCTGCTGGACGTGGCCAACCAGACGGCGGCCACGGACGCGCTCCTGCTGGACCGCACCCGCGCCCTGGCGGTCAGCAGCTTGAAGTCGAACCTGGACGTGAGCTTCGCGGAAGTCGCGGCCTCGCAGGCGAAGCTGCTCCAACTTCAGGCCCAAAGCCGCTTGCAGGAAGCGTACGCGGAGCTTTCCGCCGCGCTGGGACTGGGACAAAAGATCGACTTCCGCCTCGTGCCGCAGGATCTCGAACCCGAACCGCCCGGCGAGATCGGACCTCTGCTCGCCGACGCGCTGGCACACCGGCCCGATCTGCTGGCCGCGCGCGCCGACCGCGACGCCGCCGCGCGCTTTGCCAAGGCAGAGCGCGCCGCCCGCTATCCGACGATCACCGCTCAGGGCGGCTACGGCATCACCCCCGCTCACCGCGAGGGTGACCTGCCGCCCAACTACGGCGCGGTGGGCGTGGACGTGAACATCCCGGTGTTCACCGGCGGCCTGCTCAGCGCCCGCGAGCGGGAAGCCGCCCTGCGGGCGCAGGCCGCGCAGAAGGTGGTGGAAGACCAGGAAACCGACGCCGCGCGCGACGTGTACAGCGCATGGATGGAAGCGCGCACGGCCTACCAGGGCATCGCCATTGACCGGCAACTGCTCGACAGCGCGCAACAGGCCTTCCAACTCGCCCAGGGTCGCTACAACGTCGGCACCAGTTCGGTCGTGGAACTCAGTCAGGCCGAACTGCAATTGGTCCAGGCCCAGATCACCACGGCTACCGCACGCTTCGACTACCAGGTCCGCCGACGGGCGCTGGACTTCCAACTCGGCGTCTTGCGATAGCCTGCGTGGGCACGAAGGAAAATTAATCTTCGCTTCAGAAAGCCTTCATCTGCGAGGCCCAGGTTTGATCCGTCGGACAAGGCAACCACCCGTCCGGCGGAACTCACTAACCGATGAAACGTGCCTCATTGAATCACCAGTCATCCACTCTTCCACGCCGCCGCTTCTTCACCGCCGTCGCCTCTCTGGCGGCCCCGCTCTTTTGCCTGCTGGTGCAAGGATGCTCGACCACAGGCTCGCGCGCTGGCGAACGGTCCGCCGCCATCGGTAGCCTTCCGCCGGCCGGCCGGCAACTTGCCTTACACGGGGACATCCAGAAGGGGTTCAGCAAAGACGCCGTTTACGTCGCGTGGGGCGCGCCGTCGGAGAAGACCGTCCACCCCACGCCGAGCGGTCCGCAGGAATGCTGGACCTATGTTCGTACCTTCAATGGTGTGAGCGGCGGTTACTTCGGGATCTCGCGCGGCCTGGTGCACGACAAGCATGGCGACCACTACGACACGAACGACTATTATCCCGCCCCGGACACGGCCCAGACCCTCGGCGGCACGCCCAGCGCCGACGTGCCCGTCAAGCGCGTGACCTTCGAGCAGGGCAAGGTGGTCAGCTTCGAAACAGCCAACTCGCAGAAGGACGAATCCGACGTCACCGGTACCTCCACGGACGAAAGCATGTTCCGATCTTCGCAGGAAATCAATTCGGAATTATATACTTTACAAACCCAACCCAAATGCGTAATTTGATGGCGTGAAGGACGAACACGGCACTTTGAACCTTGTTAGCATCGCGCAGAAGTACAGCGATGAGGACGCGGCCCGCGAGCTTTTGGAGTCTCTGCGCTGGCCTGAAGGTCCGGTGTGCCCGCACTGCCAAGCGAAGGAAGTTTACCGCCTGACTCCGAAGGCGGATTCCAGGCGTCCTGCCCGCAAGGGGCTGCTCAAGTGCAAAGCCTGCCGCAAGCAGTTCTCCGTCACGGTGGGCACCATCTTTGAGGGGAGCCACATCCCGCTCGGCAAGTGGCTCATGGCGACCTTCCTCATCTGCTCTTCCAAGAAAGCGATGAGCGCGCACCAGCTTCACCGGATGTTAGGAGTGACCTACAAGTCTGCGTGGTTCATGGCGCACCGCATCCGCTACGGCATGGCCGAGAACGTTTTTGCCGCTCAGTTGCGCGGTGAGGTCGCTGTGGATGAGACCTATGTCGGTGGCAAGACGAAGGGCAAGGGACGGCACTACATGGGCAACAAGACGCCGGTGGTCGCGCTGGTAGAGAAGCATGGCAGCGTTCGCACGCGGGTTGTGGCCGACGTGACGGCAAAGACGCTCCACAAGGTCATCAAAGAGGAAGTGGCGAAGGAAGCCACGATCATGACCGATGAGCACACGTCCTACGGTGGCATCGGTGAGCACTTTGCGGGCGGCCATCAGACCGTGAACCACGGCGCGAAGGAATACGCGCGCGGCGAAGTCACCACGAACACCGCCGAGAGCTTCTTTAGCCTGCTCAAGCGCGGCGTGTACGGCAACTTTCACCACGTCTCCCGCAAGCACCTTCACCGCTACGCCGACGAATTTGCTTTCCGTTGGAACAGCCGGAAGCTAAAAGACGGCGAGCGGGTTGTTTCCGCGCTCTCCATGATCGAAGGCAAGCGGCTTAAGTACCGGGACTCATAAAGCGCCAGCCCCTGACGCCAATGCCAACGCTCCGCATCAAGATTGTACTGAACAAGGGGAGACGCGGTATCCCCTTGAACAAACTTGCGAGCATCTCGGAAGAAACTCTGCGCTTCCTTGGCATGGCTTGTGAAGACGCTGGCGTGACCGAAAATCCTGCTGACTGGCTAGCCGTCAACTTTGAAAACGGCTCGCTTATTTTCGACTGCGAAAAGCCGGAGATTGCTGATCTTGATGTTTTCAAGCGTGCCCAGCTTGTAATTCAATCGGTAATCGCGCCTAACACTGTACCCGCGCAATTTACCCCCCATATCCGTCCGACCACCAAATTACAATACTCGCAAATTGCTAAGCGCATTGATGCGGATGAAGCTATCGACTTCGGTATATACAGAAATGGTGAGGCTGTTCCATCCACTCTGTACGAACTGAATCAAACTGTGGCTAGTCGCATCGCCGCAACGATTCCGACTACGGCTCAGTATCACGGCGAAATCCAAGGCTTGGTTCACGCCTTTTACAAAGAGGCCAAAAAACCATACTTAGTCGTCAGAGAACTTTCGACGCGGGCCTTGATCGACTGTTTCTTCGCGCCAGAGATGTACCGCAGCGCGATTGAGGTGCTACAGGAACGAGACAGCGTTGTGTTTGTCGAGGGGGAAGTAACCGAGAGTCTTATCAAAGGGGTAGTTGAGAGTATCCAAGTAACAGATTTTACCTTGGCTCCCAAATTCTCCATCTCTGAACTAGATGCTTTCATGGGAAGCGACCCCGGTTGCACCGGGGAGCTAAGTTCCGAGGACTTTCTCTCCAAATATTCCCACGATGACGAAGCCTAGGGTCTATATAGAAGCGTGCCCAATCATTGACATGGCAAAGCACAAGGCGGGTCGGGCCTTGAACGCTGACCCGACGACGCAACAATCTAGAGAAAACTGCGTGTGGTTTTGCAGGCGCATTTTACAAGCATCTGTAAAGGGCGACATGGATGTGCTTACATCCTTCGTCACAATAGCTGAATGTACTCACTTGCAGGACTCTGTTAATCCGGTTCCTAAGGAGCCTACTAGGGAGTTTTTAACCAGGCTACTCACTTCAGGAAAAGGTGGCATCCGTCTGGTTCAAGCGAGTCTTTCCATCATGACAGCCGCGCGCGATTTGCGATGGAAGCACAACCTCACATTTAGGAGCATTGATTCGATTCACGTCGCCTCTGCATTACACATGAAATGTGAGGAGTTCTACACTACTGACGGTGGAATATATGCGAAAAAGGATGAGTTAGCTAAGCGGGGACTGAATGTCATGCTCGCTAGCTCTAGCGTACTGCTACCCCTCAAATACCGCCAAGATGTCATCGAATTCGAGGAAGATTCCCAACAAGACTAAGTTGCCCGATGATCGGACAAAAGCGGAGACTTTGTCTATGCCCGCCGCCGACTTTGAAGCCGCCCTTCGCGGCCTGCTCCAAACGCCACCGCCCCCTAAGCGAGTCGCCAAGAAGGCTAAGAAGAAAAAATGAGCGCGCATCTCAACGAAGACATGCAGCTACTTTTGCTTGATAGCCGGAAGCTACTAAAAGGGTCAGCGAAAATCATTGCGAAGGCGCGGCGGTCTAATGCCTCTTGCGAGGTTCAAATTCGGCAATCGCAGGCCGCTCTCACAGAATCCTTGGCCCTACTGGAGAGGGCGAAGAAGATTGGACCGGACGGGGATCGAACCCGTGACTGAGGGCTTATTCAATCCGCGACCCGCGCGGACTGAATCAGGCCCCTGTTTTACCAACTAAACTACCGGCCCAACAGGTAGAATAATTGCACCTTCATGCCTCGCCGTCAAACGAGTGGGTTTGCGAAGTATATAATTCCGAATCAATTTGGTGAATCCCGGCTGACCGGGATCAAGCCGGCATTGCCAGATCTGCGGGTGACCAACCCGCAGACCTGGACTTTTGCCGGTTGCTCCAACCATCTAAGGAGCAACCGAGCGATCTTTGTCCTTGTCCGCGCCTTTCTCCAAGACGGCGATCCGCGCGACCGTCTGCTGGCCGTCGCGCAGGTAGTAGTACACGGTCACCGTTTGTCCCTTGTGCACGTCGCGGGTCGTCAGCGGCGTGCCTTCCGGTCCGACCACGTGCAGGTCCGGGCCGATTCGGTAGGTGAAAGGACCGCGTTTGTCCGTCACGCTGATCGTCGTCGCGGTGATGGCGGCCACCGTACCGGTGGCATCGTCCGTCGTGGATGAAGTGGTGTCGGGCCCGCTGGGGGCTTGCGCCAGCAGACGGCCGCCGCCGAGGATCGCAGGCTGCCAGGCCAACCCTAAAATGCATCCGAGCGCGAGAGACAAAACAGCGGCGTACGGATGCCGCCGGATGGAAGATGGATTCTTGGTCATGTCGGCTTCCGTGATTGCCGTCGTTCAAAAACCTGCCGTCAACTGGATGATCAGGTTCTGCGCCGAGTTGGCGTCGTAGAACGTGCGGATCGTGCTTGCGGTCACCCGGTTGCCCGAGAGGGTGTGAACGTTCTCGTCGAGGTTCCACGCACCGTAGTACCAGACCTCAGCCTTCAGCCAATCGGTCAGATTGTAGCCGAGGTTGATCCGGAAACCCTGTGTGTTCAGGCGGCTGAGCGCGAAGTTAGGATCGTTGAGGTTCGGGTCGATGGACCCGATGCCGTACTGACGATAGTCGGCCGAAACGTACCAGTCGCCCTTGCGCTTGAGTTCGCCCAGTTGGAGGCCGGCGAGCCAGGTGGTGCTGTCCTGAAAGCCGCCTTCCTCCACCCCGTAGACGTGGTGGGAACGTAGGCTGCCGTCGACGTTGTAAGCAAAGTCCCAGTAGAACTTGCCTTTGAACCTGCCAACGGGAAATTTCACGTCGCCGTCGAACATCGCCACGTAAAGGTCGTCGGTCGCCTCGTCGCTGTTGAAGGCGGCGACGTTGAGCAGGCCGCCCTGCGTGGGAGCCAGCGGGTTGGCCGTGTTCACGTCGATGGGAGTGCTTCGGCCCGAGGGGCCGACCGCGTTCCCGCTCAGGCCCACCGAGCCGTGCAGCAGATAGCAGTAGAACGCGGGGGCCAAGGTGAGCGTCACGTCGTCGCTGGGTTTGTAGGTGACGACGATATCGTTGTAGGAGAAAATGGCGTCCTCCTTGCGATCCTGCGGGATCGTCGCGGCCGGATTTTGTGAGTAGACGTTGACGATGCTGGAACCGGTCACGACGCCCGCCGCGTTCGTCGTCGCCACGCGCGTGGGCGTGACGGCGTAGCCGCTCTCGGGATTGTCGTAGAAGATGTACTGCCCGAGGTTGATGGCGACGTTCAACCGCGGGTTCACCGCGAAGTTGAACTTCTCGGTTACCCCGACGGGGGTAATGTCCCCGTAGTCCACGATGGCGTCCTCGTTGTCGTAGAACGGCGCGAACAGCTTGCCCACGATCAAGGTGGCCCAAGGGGTCGCCTTCCAGCCGAGGAGAAACTGGTGCAGGTAGAGGCCGTAGTCGTCGAAGCCCTCCGTGATCGGCTGGTTCTGAGAATCTGCCTGGCCGTTGGTCGAGATGCCCACCGCCGCGAAGAATTGATCGGCCAGCGTGTAATTAAGGTTCAGTCGCAACCGGAAAAGATAGCGGCTGCGCTGGAGTTCGTTGCCACCGCCGGGGTATTGAAAATCTTCGTTGTCCCAGTCGTAGCGAAAGCGCAGGTCGCCCGAGATCGTCAGTCGCTGCACCTGCTTGCCTTCCGCACGCAGGAACGTCGACGCGTCGGGAGGTTCGGCGACGTTCTTACCCTTAGAGTCGCCTTCCACGAGGCCCAGCTCTTTCTGGAGGGCTTCGATCTGCTTTTTCGATTCGCGCTTTGTCAGTTCAAGTTCTTTTTCGAGGGCATCGAGCCGCGCCTCCATGCCCTTGTTGGCCGGGTCGGCCGCACGCGCGCCTGACCCTACGTTAAGTAATGAGGCCAGGGCCAAGGCGGCGAGCAGGATGGGAGTGCCGCCCACGAGCCTGGTCTGGGGTGTGCAGTGATCTGTTTTCATGTCGGACACAAACGTGGTGTGAAGGTCGGACGCGGAACCGCTTCTGATCTCTGTCCCTGTCCCGCAGCCGGGACTGGAGACAACCAGTGGAACTTCCGCGACGAGTGAGCGGAGGCTGCGCGTTGAAGATAAAGATCTGCTGAAGATCAGATTAACTTCTCCTCACGATCCTCCACGAGAGACACCGAGCCGCCGGGTACTCACTATGCATTCCCTTGCTTCCCCGTGGCAGCCATCCGTTCGGACACGGGCGGAGCCACATCTTTTGGATTGTTTCCAGATGTCCGGCCCGTGCTCACAAGGCAATCTCACCCAATCCGCAGCAGGGAAGCGCTGCCTGAGGTGGGTCGGTACTTAGTCCCCACACCGACAAACCCTCGCGAGGATGAGGGATATTTAATCTTCGTTTCAGAGGTTCTTCATTTTCAGGGGCGAGGCTGCATGCATCTCCCAACGAGATGCCAACCCACGACGACCACAAACCTATGAAACTCGCCATCGCTACCCACCTGATGAAAGTTTGCTCTCACCCGACTACCCGGCCCCTCGCCGTGCTCGCCGCCGCGGTGCTTGCCGCTGCGGTGCCGGCCAACGTCCGCGCCGGTGATGATGCCGCGTCCACCAAGCACGCCCGGCACCACGAGTCCGCACGACTCCGCCACGCTCGGCACGTTCACTACGTCAGCGACCCGCGGCACGAAGCGCCCGCGCCGTCCGCAGACCGGGTCATCATCCAGAAGGCGGACGACGCCCCTCTTGATGAAAGCCTCTACCGGTCCTTCCAGGAGCGAAACCTGGTCAACCCGGGCTGATCCCGAGCCACGGCTTCCGACTATCTGGCGGGCCTGCCATGGGATGCGCTGCGAAGAGCAGCGGAGCCGCTCGTGAGTTCCACCCGTGGCTATCCCATCACAGCGTTTCCCGATTGCCTGTCAGGTTCCTCCGCAGTCCCGATAGGGGCGGGAGAAAAGATGAAGGCTGCTTCGGGGTCAGCACCCGTCTTTTCTCACGCCCCTGCCGGGGCCCGGCGTCTTCTGTGCTCCTACCCGCAGAGGCGATCCTCGCCCCACCGCTTGGGCGAGCAGCCGTAGCGCCGCCGGAAAAGCAGCGTGAAGTGGCGCACGTTGGCGTAACCCACTTCGCCGGCAACCTGGGCCGGCGGCATCCCCTTGCGCCGCAGCAGGTGCGCGGCGTAGGCCAACCGCTGGCCGATGACGTACGAGTTGGGGCTGTGACCCGTCGTGCGGCGAAAAATCCGGCAAAAGTAGTAGGGGCTCAAGCCCGCCACGGCGGCGAGTTCCTCCAACGTGAGTGGCTGCTTGAGATGCGCACGCACGTAGTCCTGCACCTGGCGCAACACCGGCGACGGCAGCAGCGCGAACCGGGGCACCCGCTCCAGCGGATGCACCGCGCCGTGGCAGCGCACGAGGTGCATGGCCAGCATCCGCGCGGCGGTGTCGACGTAGAGCTGGCTGTACGACTCCGGCCGGTCCAGGTCGCGGCCGGTGGCCCGGCAGAGTTCGCCCAGCAGGGGATCGTCCAACCCGCTGTCGTCGCGCAGCACCAACCGGGCGGCGTCGAGGCCCGCGTCGGCGGCGGCCGTCTGCGCGAGCAGGTCGTTATCCAGGCAGACTTCCAGGAAGGAGACGGGCGCGGGCGCGGTCGCGCGCCACTCCATCTCGTAGTCGGGTTGGTGGGCGGGGGTCAGGTAGAGCGTGCCGGGTCCGGTGTGGTGGCGGCGCTCCCGGCCATCGGTGTTAAGCCGCAGGTCGATCTCCCCCGAGAGTTGGAGCAGCACCTGCGTCTGCGGCGGAGGCGTCACCATCTTGGGGTCAAGGTCGGAGGGTTCGGTGAACACCTGGACGTTGAGGTGCTGCCACTGCCGACGCGCCGTGACGACCCGTCTGGTGACCGCCTGCGAGGCGTGTGGTGCCGCTGGTTCGCTCATGATTTCTCGGATCGAAACCTCGCCGCGAGCAGCATAGACCGGCCGCGCGTTCCGCGTCGAGGCGACAAAGCTTTCCCCTTGGAACGGAGTCAGCCGGGACGGAAGAAAACGTGTTCAAAGCGAGGATCAACCGCCCTGATCTCCGCCGTCAGCCGCTCCTGGTCGCGCCGGAACCCGTCCACGTCCTGGCCGGCCGTTGGCCTGACCGTCAGCGTCACCAGGATGACCCGCGGCCCGAGATGCAGGGGGTGCAGGTCCTCGTAGCCATGCGGCAGGACTGGACTGGCCTCCAGGGCGCGCTCCAACCGTTGATTCTTCTGCGCGCGACGGTCTCGCCGTCTGCGTTTCTCCCCGCCTACTCGGCGTAAGCCGCCTTCACGAAGCCCGTCAGGTCGTCGATGCTCCAATCTGGATACCGCCCCTTGTACTCGGCGGTGAGTTGCTTGCCGGCCTCCTCCGGGTTCACTTCCTGCCGCTTGAGCGCGAGGGCGTGCTCCCGCAGTTCCGCCAGGAATGCCCGCTCCTGGGCCACCAGCGAGCCGTCGCCGACCGGGCTGTGGTCGGGCACGACGTGGAGCGCACCGAGCTTGGCAGCCTCGTCCACGGCGGCGATCCAACTCGCCGCCGTGCCACCTTCGCCGTAGATGTAGGGGCCGGTCTTGTTCTGCACGATGTCGCCCGAGATCAAGGTCTTGTCGGGATCGACGAAGACCAGTTCGTCGCCCCGCGTGTGACCCGCGCCGAGGTAGAGCAGGCGCGCGGTCACCCCGCCGCCGAGGTTCACCCGCAACTCCCGCTCGAAGGTCACGTCCGGGGCGCGGAACTGCTCGCCACCGGCAAGCTCGGCCTTCCACGACTCCTTCATGACGGAGAACAGCCGGATCATCTCCTCGCCGTGGCGGTCCAACTCGTCCTGCTGGGCCTGGTTGCGGAGCAACAGAGTGCCGGGCGGGAAGCCGAGCACGCCGGCAGCGTGCTCCGGGTGGAAGTGCGTGGTCGTCAGGTAGAGGCGGTTCGCGGGCGCGAGCTTTCTGGCGGCCTCCGCCACGGTCGCGCCGTTGCGTTTGCCGAGGCCCGTGTCCACGACCAGGGTAGCGTCCGCGCCCACGACGATGCCGATGTTAGGCCAGCCGATGATCGCCCACACGTGCTCGGACACCCGCACCGTGTCCCCGGTCAGCGGCTGATCCGAGAGCGGGGAAGCCGCGAGCGGGCACGACGCGCCTGCCGCCAGGAAGACGAGGATGGCCAGACCCCTTGCAGTCAGCGGCAGGCGCCAGGGGTTTCTGCGACGGTTGTTCATCTTCATCAAATAGTAGCCGACCAACAAACCAGCACAAAATCTCGCAGCACGGGCCTCTCACCAGCGTACGAGACCCTGCCATTTAACAACGGACCCCTGCCCCGCTGATCGACCCGGCCTCAGAGCATGGCTTCCCGGTCCTTGTGGTTGGACTCGCCGCGCTTCCAGTACCCGACGGCGTGGAGAAACGGCTGGCCGATCCCCCAAGCTTCCCGGGCATGCAGGCGCAGAGACCTCGCCACCGATGACTCCGCGGCGATCCAAACCACCGTGTTCTCCTCGGGCCGTCCGAGTGCTTTCGCAGCGGCTTCCAACCCGCCGGTGTCGCGCCCACGATGCAGCCAGGTGACACTTCCCGCGGCGGCGGTTGCGATGGCCTGCTCCTCGCTGGCATCGTCGACTTCTACGA
>CAXTMD010000134.1:0-423 GCA_964245035.1 uncultured Chthoniobacterales bacterium | reverse complement strand
CGAGGATGCTCCCGATGGCTGGCAGCGCGGTCTGGTCGCCGAACATCAGGTAATGCTCCACGGAGTCGTCGACGGCGAAGCCGCTGCGTGGATGCGCCCCGCTGATTTCGAAGGCATCTCCGGCCGCGGCGCGCGCCGCCCAGGCCGACGCCGGGCCGCCGTCGCCGTGCAGGACGAAGTTGAGTTCCAGCTTCCGGGACACCGGGTCGAAGCGCCGGATCGTGTACGCGCGCCCTTTGACTTCGCTCCCTTCGCCTGCGGGCACGAAGACCTTGAGGAACTGCGCGGGCAGCCCGACCCGGAAGTCGGTCAGGCCGCTGCCGTCAACGACGATCCGCTTCATGTGCGGCGTCACCAGTTCGGCACGCTCGACCACGACGCGGAAGAGGCTGCGGGCGGGGGTGGTGGTAGTCATATTAGATC
>CAXTMD010000133.1:0-10900 GCA_964245035.1 uncultured Chthoniobacterales bacterium | reverse complement strand
GCTCATCAACTGGCTGGCCGCTGCCGCCTTCCGCGTCGCGGGAGGCACGCACAGCGAGTGGGCCGCGCGTGCCCCGAGCGTCCTGGCGGTGCTGGCGCTGGGACTCTGCACGGTCGGCGCGCTGTCGGGGTGGCTCGGGCCAGGCGGGGCGCTCTTGGCGGCGACCTTCACCCTGACGAACATCGGCCTCATGGAAAAAGGCCGCCTCGCCGAGATCGAGGCGCTCTACCTGAGCCTGACCGGCATCGCCGTCGTGCTGTGGCTCGGGGCGTGGCGGCGGGACGTGGACGAACGCGGCGGGAAACCTTCCTGGCACACCTGGACGCTGCCCTGGGTGTTCCTCGGGTTGGGGATGCTGACCAAAGGGCCGCTGCATCTCTTTTTCTTCTACGCGGTGGTGGGAGCGGTGCTCGTGTGCGCCGGGAGGCGGCGGGACTGGCTGAACGGACCGCACCTCGTCGGTGTTGCGCTCACCCTGGCGATCTTCGCGGCGTGGGCCGTGCCGTACCTGCGGCAAACGGCCGCGGGCGGGGCGGGGGGCGTGTGGCTCGCTCAGTTCCAGGGGAGGATGGAGGGCAACGAAAAATTTCGGCTCGGTGCGTGGCTGCTCAACGTCCCGCGCGGGTTGATCAACTACCTGCCCTGGACCGTGCTGCTGCCGTTGGCGTGGCGGCGCGTTTCCGACGGGTCGCTCGACGCCGCCATCGCGCGTGGTCTGCGCTGGGCGACCATGGGGTGCTTCCTGGCCGTGAGCCTCGCGCCGGGCGGACAGCCGCGCTACACGCTGCCGCTCCTGACGCCGGCCAGCGTGCTGCTGGCCCTGACCTGCGCGCGGGCGTGGCGCTTGCCTGCCTGGCTGCCGACCGTCTGGGCGCGGGTGAACAACGCCTGCCTTGGTGTGGCGATGCTCGGCCTGCCCTGGGCCATGTACTACGGCGCCCGGGAACCCTGGCGGTGGGCCGGTGTGCTGGCGCTGTTGATCGGCGTGTCGGTGCTGGTGCGGGTTCCCCGTCGGCAGGAGGTCAGCGTGCTAGGGCTCACGAGCGCGGCGGCCATGGGATGGATCACGGTGGTTTTCGCCATCGGCGCGGTCCCCCTGCTGCGCCGGACCGAGAGCGTGCGTTCGCAGGCGGAAGTCATCAACCGCGCGGCCGCCGGTGAACCGGTCGCCGTCCTGCGGGCAGGCTTCCTGCCCTTTCTGTTTTACCTGCGTCCGGTCCCGGTCTACGTCCAGGAGCCAGCCGCGGTCCCGCCGTCGGTCCGTTGCCTGCTCGTTCGGGACGACGACGAAGCGAGCCGGAAAATGGCTCCAATTGTGCGGGTGGATGACAAACGCACCCACGCAGGATGGGTGTTGCTGCGCGTTGGAACCCCGCCGGACAGGGGCTTGTGAAATTTTTCACAAACGCGTGTTTCCAGCATTGACGGAACGACGTCGGAACACCTACGGTTGGACTCCGCCCATGGTTCGCCCGTGCCCTGTCGCCACCCCTTTCGCGTCTGCTCGTGGCAAGCGCGCGCTAACTTTGTTGCTTGCACCGCATTTTACCGCATCCCCGTCGTCCGAATTTTTCGTAGCAAACTCTATTGCAAAGCGGTCTTGTTTCCCTAGCGTGACCTCGCTGGTATTTGGTTGCGCGGAAATCCCCGACCGCCGTCACCGCTGACCCTGCTTCCCGGACCACCCATGGCCAACATTTTCCCTCGCTGGTCGAACACGCTTGCACCGAAGGCCATTTTCTTTGGCGGCCTGGTCGGCACCGCCGCCGTGCTCGGCATCTGGTACTACTTCACGCCCAAGTACACGCGCGTCGGCTACATGCCCACGCAGCCCGTGCCCTTCCAACACTCCATCCACGTCCAGCAGCTCGGCATGGACTGCCGCTATTGCCACAGCTACGTGGAGGTCAGCAGCCACTCCAACGTGCCCACCACGCAGGTGTGCATGAACTGCCACGGCGCGATCCAGACCCAGAACCCCAAGCTCCAGCCCGTGCGCGACTCCTGGCAGACGGGCAAGCCCATCGAGTGGGTGCGCATCCACCGGGTGCCCGACTACGCCTACTACAACCACGCGGCGCACGTGAACCGCGGCATCTCCTGCGTGAGCTGCCACGGCAAAATCAACCAGATGGAAGTCGTCTGGGAAGACCAGTCGCTGGGCATGGCTTTTTGTTTGAACTGCCACCGCAATCCCGAACAGTTCCTGCGCCCGCTTTCGCAGATCACGAACATGGATTGGAAGCCCTCCGACATGGGCGACAACCCCGACACCGGCAAGCCGTGGACCCAGCTGGAGATCGGCACCAAGCTCAAGCACGACTGGAACATCCAGCCCAAGCAGACTTGCGCCACCTGCCATCGCTAAGTTCTTTTTTGCTTCCTTTTTCTGTCCGAGATGAAACGAGTTTTTCAACACCCGCCCGAGCAGCCTAACCCGACCGGGCGCAAGTACTGGCGCAGCCTCGGGGAGTTGCAGGACACCCCGGAGTTCCGCGACTACCTGGAGCGTGAGTTCCCGGCGGGGGCGGCCGAGATGTCCGGCGACGATTTGTCGCGCCGTTCGTTCATGAAGCTGATGGGCGGCTCCCTGGCGCTGGCGGGCTTCGGCCTGGGCGGCTGCCGCCGGCCCGAGGCTTACCTCGTGCCTTATTCCAAGGCGGTCGAGTGGGTGATCCCGGGCAAGACTGTGCTCTACGCCACGTCCATGCCGCGCCGCCACGGCGGGATGCCGCTGGTCGCTACCACCACTGACGGCCGGCCGATCAAGATCGAAGGCAACAGCCTCCACCCGGTCAGCAACGGCGCGACCGATCCCTTCGCGCAGTGCACGCTGCTCGACCTCTACGACCCGGACCGCTCGAAGGGCTACACCTACGCCGGTCACGCCAGCGACGCGAAAAAGTTCGCCGACTTCATCAAGAACCTGCGCGGCACCCTGGCTGGCAACGGCGGCGCGGACACGGCCATCCTCGTGGAGGAGACATTCTCGCCCACGCGTGACCGGCTCCTGGGCGAACTGAAAAAGCAGTTCCCGCAACTCGGCTGGTACCTCTATGATCCGCTGCGGCCCTTCAACGAGATTGAGGCTACCCGGGCTGCGTTTGGTGACGGTCTGCGGCTGAGCCCGCGTTTTGACCGCGCCGACGTGGTGCTCTCGCTCGACGGCGATTTCCTGAACATGGACGAGGGCGGCATCGAGGCCACCCGTGATTACACCAACCGCCGTCGCGTTGCCAAGGCCACGGACTCGATGAACCGGCTCTACGTCGTCGAGAACCGCTACACGATCACCGGCGGCATGGCGGACCACCGTCTGCGCTGCCAAGCTAGCCGCATCGGCGCGCTCGCCGTTGCATTGGCCAAAAAGATCGCCGACCCCGGACTCGGCGCGCTCGTCGAGGCCTACAATGGTGTCGGCACGTTCCAGGGCTCCGACGAATGGATCACCAAGGCGGCGGCCGACCTCGTGGCGAACAAGGGCAAGTCGCTCGTCGTCACCGGCCCGCGCCAGCCTGCGGCGGTCCATGCGCTCGTCTACGCGATGAACATCGCGCTCGACAACGTCGGCCACACGCTCATGCCCATCGCCGCCCCCGAACGCGGCGGTGCGGAGCCGCTCTCGATCTCCAAGCTCGCCGAGGACATCAACGCCAAGAAGATCAACAACCTGTTCATCTTCGGCGGCAACCCGGCGTACAACGCCTTGGCCAACCTCGACTGGCCCACCGTCCAAAAGAAGGTGTCCAACGTGATCCGTCTGGGCTACTACGAGGACGAGACCAGCCAGCTCGCCTCGTGGCATGTCCCGCAGGCGCACTTCCTCGAACAATGGGGTGACGTGCGCTCGGCCGATGGCACGTACAACGTCATCCAGCCGATGATCCTGCCGCTTTTCGGCGGGTTGAGCGACCTTGACATCATGACCATGCTCCTTGGCCAGGAGCCCAACGACCGGCCCGATCTTGTGCGGGAAACGTGGAAGGACTTCAACAAGCCGGCCGCGAACGTCAGCGAAGACCTCGCCTGGAACGCGTTTCTGCGCGACGGTTTCGTGCCCGGCACGGCGTACCCCGAGCATGCGGACGGCGCTAACTTCAACGTGGGCGCTGTACGTGACTACGTCGGCAAGAATCTCAAGGATCAGCTTCCGCCGGTCGCCACCAGCGGCGACGACATGGAGGTCGTGCTCGTCCAAGACTACAAGCTGGACGACGGCCGTTATTCCAACAACGGCTGGCTCCAGGAGATGCCGCATCCCATCACGAAGATCTGCTGGGACAACGCGGTGCTCATGAGTCCGCGCACTGCCAAACGCCTCGGCGTGAACCACCAAGCATTCGACGTGTACGGCAACGGCGCTTTCGTGGACGGCGACTTCACCCAGAGTGATCTGGTTACCATCGAAATCCCCGGTGGACGTTCGATCACCGGGGCGGCGCTGGTATCGCCCGGACACGCGGACAATTCCTTCACGGTCGCGCTCGGCTACGGGCGCAAGGCAGTCGGGCGTGTCGGGATGAACACGGGTTTCGACGCTTACCCGCTGCGCACCGACAAGACGACGTACTTCGCTACTGGCGTCAAGTTCAGCAAGCCGGGTGGCACGTACCAGCTCGTCACCACCCAGCAGCACCAAGCGATGGAAGGCCGCAACGTCGTGCGCGAGTTGCCCATCGATGTCTATCGCCAGAACGCCGGCAGCGACTTCAAGGAAGGCAAGAGCTTTGTGCAGTTGATGGGCATGGACGCCCACATCCCGGCCAACGTTTCGCTCTACCGCAATCCCGCCTACGATGCGCAGCACCAGTGGGGCATGGCGATCGACCTCAACACCTGCACGGGTTGTAATGCGTGCGTCGTGGCCTGCCAAGCGGAGAACAACATCCCAGTCGTCGGCAAGGACCAAGTCAGCCGCGGTCGCGCGATGCACTGGATCCGCATCGACCGGTACTATTCGACGATCGAAGGCGTGGCCTCGCCGGAGGAACCCGGCGTGGGCACGAAAGACCCGGCGCGTCAGCAGAACGACCCGAACGAGGGACGTAACCAGAACGATCCCGCGTACGATCCGACGCTTGATGACGACCCGCAGATCCTGACGCAGCCCGTCACCTGCCACCACTGCGAGAACGCGCCGTGTGAAACCGTCTGCCCGGTCAATGCGACGATCCACAGCGAGGAAGGCCTCAACGTGATGGCCTACAACCGCTGCATCGGCACGCGGTACTGCTCGAACAACTGCCCGTACAAGGTCCGGCGCTTCAACTTCTTCAACTACAACGACCGGAGCATCGAGCCGATTACAGAAGGTCCGTGGAAGGGCAAGTCGCAGGCGTACCTTGGTCCGTTCGGCCCGAATGGCATGCCGGAAATCAAGAAGCTCTCTAAGAATCCGAACGTGACGGTGCGCATGCGCGGCGTCATGGAGA
Source organism: uncultured Chthoniobacterales bacterium (assembly GCA_964245035.1). Taxonomy (GTDB): domain Bacteria; phylum Verrucomicrobiota; class Verrucomicrobiia; order Chthoniobacterales; family SZAS-18; genus CAHJWO01. The sequence continues at coordinate 5,468 of CAXTMD010000133.1, read as the reverse complement.
AGTGCACGTTCTGCGTGCAGCGGATCGAGGAAGCCAAGATCGACCAGCTTTCAGTCGCCCGTGATTCGGATAAGACGCTGGTGCCGCGTGATTCGTTTACGACGGCTTGCGCGCAGGTCTGCCCGGCCGGAGCGATCGTGTTCGGCAACGTGCGTGATCCGGAGAGCAAAGTCTCCAAAGTCAAAGAGCAGGATCGCGACTACAAGATGCTGGAATACCTCAACGTGCGTCCCCGCGTGAGCTACCAGGCGCGCCTACGCAACCCGAACATGGCGATGCCCGGCGCAGCGATGGTCGGCAACACGCTCCTCGGCAATCCCGCCGACGATCCACGCAAGAATATCCAGGAAGAAAAACAACACGAGGAACGCGGCCATGGGGTCTCTCACGAGGCCAAAGAGGGGGCCGAAAAGCCGGAATGAGGAAAATGGTGGAAGTCAGAACTCGGTATGCAGAAGTCCAGAGGGCGTGCTGCCTGACATCAACCATCATCTTCTCCATTCCAGTGCGTAGTTGACACTTTCATCCTGCCAAATTTCCCGGAGAACTCCGCCTTCTGCCTTTCGCACCCTGACTTCTGCCTTTCCTGATTATGGCCGCCGCCGTCGAAACTCATCCATCCGCTGCCCCGGAGCCGTCGCCCGCCGAGGTCAATCCCCGCGCCGCGAAAATCTTGGCTGACTTGCGCACGCCACTTGTCGCCAACGGGCGTTCTCTGCATTGGATCACCGACAACATCTGCAAGATTGCCGAGGAACCGACGCCACGCTGGTGGTGGTATTTCTTCGTGCCGAGCGCGCTGCTGATGGTCACGTGCTTTTCGTGCTTTCTCTACCTCATCTTGACTGGCGTCGGTGTGTGGGGTGAGAACACGCCGGTGGCGTGGGCGTGGGATATCACCAACTTCGTGTTCTGGATCGGCATCGGTCACGCCGGCACGTTGATCTCGGCCATTTTGTTCCTCACCCGCCAGCGCTGGCGGACGGCAGTTAATCGCGCTGCGGAGGCGATGACACTTTTTGCCGTCATGTGCGCTGGGTTGTACCCCGGCCTGCACGTTGGACGCGTGTGGATGGCGTGGTTCCTGGCCCCTGTGCCCAACCAGTACGCCATCTGGCCAAATTTCAAGAGCCCGCTGCTCTGGGACGTGTTCGCAGTGTCCACTTACTTCACCGTGTCGGTGCTTTTCTGGTTCACGGGTCTGATTCCCGACCTCGCCACGTTGCGTGACCGCGCCCGAGCCAAAGGCAACACGATTGCCGCATACGGCTACGGGTTTTTCGCGCTCGGCTGGCGCGGCGGCAATCGCCAGTGGCGGCACTACGAAATGGCGTACTTGCTCCTGGCGGCACTCTCCACTCCGTTGGTGCTCTCGGTGCACACCATCGTATCTTTTGACTTTGCCACGTCCGTCGTGCCCGGCTGGCACACGACGATCTTCCCGCCTTACTTCGTCGCGGGCGCCATCTTCGGCGGGTTTGCTATGGTGCTCACCCTGCTAATCCCGATGCGTGAGTTCTTCTACCCGCAATTGAAGGATATGATCACCGCGCGCCACATCGACGTGATGGCCAAGATCATCCTGATGACGGGCACCATCGTTGGCTATGCGTACATCATGGAGTTCTTCATCGCATGGTACGGCGGCAACATGTACGAGGAAAGCGCTTTCCTGCGTTCCCGTGTGGCTGGCCCCGTGACGGACCTCGTGCATAACACGCTGGCGTTCTTTGGCCACGGCGACAAGTTCCCGCGGCTGCCGTGGGCTCCGTACTGGTGGGCGTATTACGCCATGATGAGCTGCAACGTGCTTTCGCCGCAGATTTTCTGGTTCAAGCGTTGCCGCCGCAACATTTGGATCGTGTTCCTGGGGTGCATGTTCGTCAATGCTGGCATGTGGTTCGAGCGGTTCGTCATCATCGTGACTTCCATTGCCCGTGACTTCGTGCCGTCGAGTTGGGGCATGTTCCATCCGACGTGGGTGGACATCGTGACCTTTGTCGGCACGTTCGGGTTGTTCCTGACGCTGTTCCTGCTCTTTATTCGCTTCTTGCCGATGATCGCCATCGCGGAAGTCAAAGGCGTGACACCGATGGCTGATCCGCACTCGGGCCACGGCCATGCGTACGGCTATGCCGCCGGAGCGCAGCCCGATCCGACCCACCTGTTGGCAGAGGGCCAGGAGCACGCCGCCGACGAAAGCACCACGCACGGCCTCCGCACCCGCGCCAATCCGTCGACCGAGGGCGACTCGGTTCCCGCGGCAGGGGAGCAACCTGTCCAGGCAATTGCGCCTGGTGCGGCTAACCAAGGACGGAAGTGAACCGTTGGCTTCCTGTTACCTAATTCCAGACACAACCCGCTATGGCCCTGCCCACCGCCACCGCCAAGCCCTATGGACTTGGAGCCGAGTTCCCTGACGCCGCCGCGCTTTTCGCCGCGGCCGAGAAGATGCGCGACGCCGGCTTCAAACGCTGGGACACGTTCTCGCCCTTCCCGATCCACGGCATGGACGACGCGATGGGCCTGGGCAAATCGGCTGTTTCCTACATTGTGCTAGTAAGCGGCCTGAGCGGCACGGCTACGGCGCTCCTGTTGGAACTCGGCAGCGCGATCTACCTGTACCCGTTGATCGTGCAGGGCAAACCGACCAACATCACGACGATCCCGGCGTTCTTCCCGGTGATCTTTGAGTTGACGGTGCTGTTCTCGGCTTTTGGCGCGGTGTTTGGCATGTTGGCGCTCAACCTCTTGCCGCGCTGGCACCATCCGCTCTTCAATTGGGATCGCTTCCAGAAAGTCACCGACGATGGCTTTTTCGTGGTGGTGGAAGCCAGCGACGCACGCTTCACCGAAAAGGGCACCGGCGACTTTTTGAAGAGCTTGGGCGCGACGAATATCACGATGGTCTACGACGAGTGAGGCCGCCCGCCGCATCGTTTCGACGTTCTCCCGTATGAAATACCTCCTCTTCGGATTTTTGGTTGCTGTGTTGTTGGTTGCCATTGTGGCGGGTCCGCGCGGCCGCCACTCGTCCGGTCGGCCCTTGGAGTTTTTCCCGGACATGGTGCGCCAGTCCAAAGTAAAGCCGCAGTCGCCCAGTTCGTTCTTCGCGGACGGCGTGGGACCTCGACGACCGGTCAATGGTGCGGTGCCGATGGGTTTCGAGATGCCGCACCACACGGCCGCCTCGGAACTCGGCAACGCCGATGGGTTGCAGAACGCCGATCAACACGAACGGCTCGCCTTCACCGAAGGACCGACCTACTACGACACCGGGATGATCGGCGACCAATGGGGCACCGGCATTCCGCTGGAGGTCACCCCAGCGCTGCTGGAAAAAGGCCGCGAACGCTTCGTGATCAATTGCCAAGTCTGCCACGGTGGCAGCGGCACGGGCAACGGCGTGACCAGTCAGTACGGTCTGGCGAACATCGCCAACTACCATCTCGACAAGTACCTCAAGATGGCTGACGGCGAGATTTACTACACGATCACCAACGGCCACAACTCCATGAACGGCTACGGTGCCAACATCACCGTCCACGACCGCTGGGCAATCGTCTGCTACATCCGCGCCTTGCAAAAATCGCAGGAGGTACACATGGACGAGTTGCCGTCCGACGAACAGAAGCTCGTCGCTGCCAAGCCTTGAAGTCTGCTGCTTTTTTTCGATCCCGTCCATGAGCGCCGTTTCCACGCATTCCCAACAATCCACCGCCACGTTGAAGGAGGAACGCTTCCGTTATGCGAACCTCGGTCCTGTGATCTTCGGGCTGCTCGTGGCCTCCGGCATTGGCGCGCTCGTCCTGCTGGCGAGTTTGTTTATCCATTGGGGGCCAGAAGCACACTCCGGTCCGCGGCAGTTCCTAGTGTCGTGGTTGTTTGCGTTCATGTTCTTCTTCACGATCGCGGCCGGATCGCTGTTTTGGATTTTAATCCACTACACGATGGACGCGGAGTGGAGCGCGGTGATCAAGCGGCTGCTTGAGACCGCGGCAAACTCGTTTTCGGTCCTGCCGTTTTTTTTCATCCCGGTGGCCGTTGGCGCGCCGCTGCTTTATCAATGGATGACCATCCCGGCTGGCGTGGAGCCTTCGCTGGACAACAAGCACATCCTGCTCAACCCAACCTCGTGGGCAGTGATGACGACGATCTACTTCAGTTTCTTCTTTAGTGCGGCGTTCATCTTACGCTGGCTTTCACTCAAGCAGGATCAGAGTAACGACCTCGGCTACTCGACCCGGGCGCGCGGGGTGTCGTTTGCCTCGGTCCCGTTCTTCGGCGTGCTGCTGACTTTCGCGGCCATTCATTGGGTGATGAGCATTTCCTACCACTGGTACTCGACCATGTGGGGCGTGTACGTCTTCGCCGGATCGGCATGGAGTTCGATGGCGGTCCTCATCATCGTAACTTTTCTGTTGCGGCGGGCTGGGTACTTGGAAGGCGTCGTCAGCACACAGCACTTTCACATCATGGGCAAGCTGCTGCTGTCCTTTACGGTGTTCTGGGCGTATATCGCCTTCAGCCAGTATTTCTTGATCTGGTACGCCAACATTCCGGAGGAAACGGAGTTTTTTGTGGTGCGTAATACCGAGAGCTGGAACACGTGGGCGATGTGGCTGGAAGTTGGCGGCCACTTCTTCGTGACGTTCGCGCTGCTGCTGCGTCGCGGAGCGAAGACCGGTCCGGTGTTCCTGACGGGCGTGGCCGTGTGGGTGCTGCTCATGCACGCGGCCGACTGGTATTTCATTGTGAATCCGTTCGTTCACGAGAAGGGAGTGCGCCCGCTGACGATGATCGTCGACTTGGCCGCGTTGGTGACGATCGGCTGCCCGCTGGTGCTGGTGTTCTTGCGCACCCTCGGCCGCCATCCGCTGGTCGCGCGTCACGACGCGCGTCTGCCCGAGTCCCTGCGCCTCGTGAACTGAGTTCCCACCTGCTTTCTTCCATGGCTACCACGACCGAACCGAATCCTCCGGCCACTACGCGTGCGACCGCCCGTGACGGGTCGACGCCGCGTTTCCACTCTGGTAAGGCGTTTTTTTGGGGGGTTGTTCTGATCCTCGCCGTCGGATTCCTGGCGTGGCTGCTGGTTGGGTATTTCGGCACGGACAGCTTCGAGAACCTCGACCAGAAGCGCGTCAAGGAACGCGAGGCCATCCTCGACAAGCGCAAGGCCGAAGATGGGCACTACCTCAACGATCCGCCGAGCTACTTCGACAAGGGCAAGGGCAAGATCCGGGTACCGATCAACGAAGCCATGCAGATGGTGATGCCGGTTTTGGCGGCCAACAAACCGCACGCGGCCTATCCGCTCTCGCAGTCGCCGCCGCAGCCCGCCGCCGCGCCGAGTTCACCCGACAAGGGCGCTGGTTCGCCGAAGGACGGCAACATCAACCCGCCGTCCTCCAATCCGACCGTCGGCCAGCCCTCGCCCGCGACGGGCCAGTCGCCCACGCCTGCGC
>CAXTMD010000132.1:0-10906 GCA_964245035.1 uncultured Chthoniobacterales bacterium | reverse complement strand
CGGCCGTGGCCGCGCCGACGACCGCGGCGGCCGAGCCCGAATCTGCCGACGGCACGTTCAGGCTCCTCGATCCGCGCGAGATCGCGCCGTCGCCTGTCAACCCGCGAAAACACTTTGGCGAGGCCGGGATGAAGGAGATCACCGACAGCGTGCGCGAGAAGGGCGTGCGTGTGGCCGTCAGCGTCCGCGCGGTGCCGGCGGGGACGTGGCGCGTGGAAGCCGATCCCGACGGCGGCCTGTTCCCGTGGGTGCTGACCGATCCGCGGCGCTTCCATCCGGCACCCGGCGAGCCGACGAAACTGATCTACGCGGAAATCCCCGGCGAGATTTCCCAGCGTCATTTTGCGTCCAGGTCGGAGGCGGAGGCGGCGTTGCCCAAGTGGGAACTCATCGCCGGCGAACGCCGCTGGCGCGCGGCCCGCTACTCCGGCCGCGAGACGATCCGCGCGATCATCGAGCAGATGGACGAGATCGAGGCGGCGGAGTTGCAGGTCGTCGAAAACGACCAGCGCGAAGACCCTTCGCCGGTCGAGTCGGCCAGCGGTTACGCGTACCTGCTCAAGCAGCCGGGCTACGACTTGGAGAAGCTGATCAAGCGCACGGGCAAAAGCCGTTCGACGATCTACGCGCGGTTGCAGCTCCTCGAACTGCCGCTGGCGCTACAGGAGGCGGTGACCGCCAAGAAGGTGTCGGTGACAGCGGCGCAGCTCGTCGGCGCGGACAACCTCGATCCGTCGCTGCGGGAGGCGGCGGCCAACATCGTCTTGGGCCGCGGCGACACCCTCGGCAACGTCGACGAGGAAGACGACTCGATCCCACACGACGACGCGTTCGACGACGAGGACGAGGAGGAGGCAGGCGTGCCCGTGCCGGCGTCGGAGCCGCCGAGCTTCCGCGAGGCGCAGCGCCGGCTCGATGCACTCCGCGAAAAGAAGCGGGAGGAAGACGAACGCGCCGCCTTCAAAATTGACCTGGAAGCCCGCGGGTTCCGCGTCCTGGAAGGGAACGAGAGTTACGGCATCATGGGCTACCGTGACGAGGTGTCGGACAGCGGCGGGTACGTCGGCGCGGACGACGCTTGCCCGCGCGATCCGAAAGGGCGCAAATGGGCCAAGGTGCTCAAGGATCGTGCGGAGGTCGAACGTCGCGCGGTGATCGTCAAAGTGTATCCAGGGCCGACGCTCAAGGCCGTGGAAGTGTTCCAGCGCGAGCAGGCGAACGCCGCCCTCAAAGCCCTCGGCTTGTGGGATGCGGCCGGCAGCGCCGCGGACAAGGAGAAGCTGGCACGCCGCCGGAAGAAGGAAGAGGAGAGGCGCGCGAAGGATCGGATGCTGGCGGACTTTGCCGCCATCGCCGAAGCGGCCCGGCGGCCGACGACCGAGCGGATGCGCGGCATCATGGTGGCCGCGTTGATGGCCATGCTGCCGGGCTACGAGAACGAGGCGACCCGGACGTTCTACGATTTCCTGTTCACCTACTTCGGCATCGAGGAGTCGCGCAGCGGCTACCGGACGCGGATCATCAAGTACCTGAGCGAAGCGCGGGCAGAGGATGTCGCCGCGTTCCTGGCGTTGTTCTCGGTCTTCCTGACGGGTGGTTCGATGAACCACTACGCCGAGGGCCGCGACCGGCTCACGCACCTGCTCGGCATCAAGGGCGCAGACGAGGAAGGGGAGGGCAGTCCAAACGTTTGGACAAGCCCGGAAAAGGGTGACCATTCCGAAGCGATGGAGGAAGCGGCATGATCGAAGCGCCTCCCGGCTTTCCACCCTTCGACGCGGCGGGGCGGCCGACGGGCGGCGGCGACGGCCGCCAACTCTCCACGGGGACGTTTGTGGGCTGGTTCATGCCGGGGATCTGGCTGGACGGACATGGCCAATACCACATCGACGTGCCCGCTTGGCATCGGTGGCTTGGCTGGCCCATGACCGCGGCTTCCATCCGCGAAACCGGTCTCAGGATGAAGGCCATGCTGGAAGCTCAGGCCATGGCACACCCTTCCGGTTTGGACCTGACCATCATCACACGCGCACACCCTTTCGAATGAATTTGCGGGAACAAGCTACAACGCTCTTTTGGTTCCCTGCTTGATCGTCCGTTCCCACCAGGACACCAGAAAAGAAGACTCGCCCTCTGTCAGGCAAGCCAGTACGATGCGCCTGCCAAACACCTGCTCCCCCCGCTGGGGCAAAGAGGAGGGTATTGGATGCGTGTCGTGTTCCCCCTTCTATGGCCAACTCCGTTGTTTCCGAGTCGTTGCTGGCATTGGCTCCCCTGCATCTGCCCAACCGCCGCCGACAGCGTTACCTGGGCGATGATTCTTGCATCACCCTGGAACAGCTCGCCCCGCCAGACCAAACCCTGCTGGGCCACTTCTACCGGGTGCTCTCCGCGCTGCTCTACGCCATCGCGGACACCACCACCGACGATGCCCAGAAGTGGCGGGAGGTCATCCTCTGGACGCAGCAGAACAACCTCGATGAGTTCATTGATCAGGTGCAGGACTTTGGCAATGCCTCCCACGCCCAGGCGGATGCCAGCGAGCTTCTGGCCAAGGTCGTCCACGACGTGCGCGGGGGCGGGCTGAGTTCGCTGCTCGGCCGCCTGCAACTGCTCTACCGCTTGCCGCAGGACGAGAGGCAGCTCAAGAACCTGTTCATCCTCGCGCGCGACCACCTCAAGATCATGCGCAACGCCGTCATCGGCTTGGATGAGCCGCGCCGCAACGCGGACCGAAGCCCCAAGAGCCACGCGATGGGCCTGATGCTCGACAAGTGGCACGAGGCGATGGTGGGACCCAAGTGGCACGAGCGGCCCATCCTCATGTTCGTGGACTGCCACTACGAGGGAGCACTGACGGAGTGCTGCTTGGAGAGTGCCGCCATCGACCGCATCTTCTACAACCTGGCGGCCAACGCCTGCCGCCACAGTGTCGGCGAGCGGCTGGACATGGTGATCTTCCCCATCCCTCCGCAGGCTCCGGGCGAGTGCCTGCGCTTCGTGCTCTCCAACGAGGTCGGCGACTGGGACGTGGCCCACCTGCACACGTACCTGCCCAGCGGGGTCAGCCCCGCGTCCGGGGAAGGACTGGGTACGCTCTTCGCCCCGAAGGTGTCTTCCACCGGTTCCGGGTACGGGTTGACGGTGGTGGCGGACTTCGTGGCCAGCGCGTTCGGCCTGCGCGACCGTGAGGAAGCTCTGCAAGGAGGCTACGTGGGTGCCGTGCTCGAGGGCCACACGTTCCGGGTGTGGTTCCACTGGCCGAAGGCCAACGACGATCTTCCGCAGAAGCTCGACGACTACCACCGTCCGCAGCAAAGCTTGAGCGAGCCGTGAGGCGGGGGCGGGTACACCCGTCTCGTTTCCGCTCCTGGCTGGGTTGGAGGAGTCAAGCCGCCTCGGGTTGATCCGCCCGTTGGCTACGGGCAGCCAACTGTTGGGCCGCTTCTTCCAGGACGGCGTCCAGTTGTGCCACCTTGAAGGGCTTGAGCAGATGGCGATGGAACCCCGCCGCTTGGCTCCTGGCACGGTCTGCCGCCGTGCCGAGGCTGGTGATCGCCAGAGCGTAGAACCATCGGGGCGAGCGAAGTCGTGCCAGCAGCTCGCACCCGTCCCCGTCCGGGAACCACAGTTCGGAGATCAACACGTCGTGCGGAGATTGCGGCCACAAGGTCAGTGCCTCGCTTACGCTCCGGGCGGTGGTCACCGAGTGCCCCAAAATCGAGGTCAGGTAAAAGGAGAAGGTCGCCAGGGTGTCCGCATGGCTTTCCACGACCAAGACCCTCAAAGATCGAGACTGCCCATGACCTGCGGCACTCATGGAATCCATTATGTGCCCATGCCTGTACAAAGCGAGACATTCCTTCCGCGCGCAAAAGCTGGGAGCAACGATTTCCGGGACGGGGACAAACATTGTCGCAGGACCGCACGCGGATAACGCAAGTCGCGCAGATGCCGCAGGTACAGCTACAAACCGTGTAGCGAATGTGGTATTTTGCTCCCCGTGCATCAACCGGCCGCACGCACTTTCACGGTCGTCCTCGTCGAGGGCCGGTCGGGCTATTGCCATGCGTTCGAGCAAGCGTTCCGGGTGGCGCAGCCGGGGACGGCCTTTTTCCCGCACACCTCCGCCCAGCGTGCCATCGAGTACCTGGCGCTCTGCGGCCAGCGTTATCCGATGCCTGATTTGGTGCTCGTCAACCGCGCGCTGCCCGACGGCGAGGATGGCTACCTCGTACTGCGCGCGCTGGCCGCGCTGGCCAAGCTCTCTACGCTGCCGGTGCTCGTCATGGGCCCGGACGAAGAACCGGCCAGCGTGCAGGCGGCCGTTGCGGCGGGTGCGGCCGGCTACCTCATGACCCCGCCCGACGTGCCCAGCCTGGTGGGGTTCGTGCGCGACGTGCTCGCCTGGTGGCAGCGGCGGCAGGGCGCACTTTTGTTGGACACTTGCCGGACGACGCCGGCGCACGAAAGCTCGCTGGCGGTTCCTGACGCGCTACCATCGCTGGCAGCCATGACACCCGCGCTCGCCGTTCCCGCTCCCGCCGCCGCCTCGCCCGACCATCCCCTGACGCAGTTTCACGGCCTCTTGCAGGCGTTCTACGGGTACGTGGCAGGCGGTAACGCTGCCTCTACCATCGGCCTGTTCGCGGATCGCAAGCTGGTGGAACTCACGCGGGTCTGCCGCGAGGAAGGCATCGAGGAAGCCGACGCGCTCGACGACAGCCGCGATCCCGTGCTGATGATCAAGCGCGGACGCGTCATCCGCCGGCTCATGTCGCTGGAGTGGTCGGACACGGAGTTGCTGCGCAAGTTCCGGCGCGCCCGGAGCACGATCAAGGAACAGCGGCGGTTGTGGCGGATCGAGCAGGCGCAAAGTAATCGGACACTTCCCGGACGCGGGTTGAACTGAAGTTGTCGCCACCGCCGGCACCGGGCGGGATCATGGCCGGCATGTTGCGAGAAGATTCCGTCCTGGCTAGTTACACGCCCGATATCGCCGCGGAGATCGACGGCGACCACGCCGACCTGATTGAGCGTTTCGCCGGCATCGTCGAAAACCATCGGGGACTGCCGCCCACATCGCGGCTGGCGTTCAACAAGCTGGTGATCGGCTTCTTCATCCAAGGACTCGAAAGCGGGCTGCTGGAGCAGGCGGTGGAGGAAGGCCGGCAGGACGCGTACAACCTGGCGGCCGTCGCGATGTTCCAGCTCCTGGACATGGTGACCAACCACGACAACCCGGACATGCTGAAGGTGTGCCTGGGCATCGCCATCGGCGCCGAGGGGCGCAGCGAGGTGCAGGTGGCGGCGGAGTTCGGTGTTCACAAGGCGACCATCAGCAAGTGGTCGTGCCGGTTCGTGGATGTGCTCAACCTGGTACCGGGCCGCGGCATGCGTCGGCCGGATGCGCGGAAGTCCTACAGCGAGCGTGCACATCGGGTTTGGGACGAAAGGAAGGCCGCCTAGTGACAAGAAAGCTTAGCAAAAATTCGATCAACGGTTTGCTCCTTGGTACACCAGCACGGGCTCAGGTCCTTTCAAGCTGCTGCCTAAAAGCGTAAAACAGTCTGATGTTTTCTAAATGAGCGTTGACCGTCGTAGGCTGCGGTTGCCCATGGCTAAACATTTTGATGAGCGTTGGAACTCCAGCAGTCATATATTCTGTTGGCTGCACGCGATTGTGAAGGTCCAACACCCTGTCATGCCGCACAGCCCACATCTCGGCATGGAGGGTTTCCTCCATATTAAGTAGCGTCGGGGAAATTAGTTTAAAAACTGCATTCGCATAGCCTATGGCCTCCTCTGTGGACGGTATCAGTCCTTGATGAATGACTCTGTTACGTATGTTGACCCATGGGTTCTCTGCCAGCAGTGTGGGAGCTGCGCCTGTTTGTAACAGATGCAAAGCTACAAAGGCACCTAGCTGTCGCTCTGAGCGGTTATTCAACGGCTTCCAGGCACGCTCGAACTCGGCATTGGCGATGCTTCGGTTACGAGCCACTACTCGAACGTAGTACTCGTAAAATCGTTCGAGAGCCGAGGTAGCGGACGATATGGCTTCTCTGTAGTACCCGTCGACAATCGCGTTGAGGCCGATCTCGAACAGAATTTGGAATTTCTCCTCTTGAACGACGGCAACGTTGTGATGCCCGTTTCGACACTCGAAGTTGTAGATGTTGTCACTCCGAACCTCAACAATGCAAATGGAGGACAGCGCATCGGTCGAAAGATCACACTGCATGCATTGCAGCAATAGCTTCATAGATCGGGTTTTGTTTTAGCTGCGCTCCACTGCAAGAGCGACCTTTTTCGGTCTGCCTCTACCGGGTGCTTGTGGATTTGGCTGGTGACCGTCCGGCAGGTCAAGCGTACTCACACGGTATTTCTCCATGGCTGAGGTGATGCGCAACTTCTTCATGGGTTTGTCTCGTTCGCCGTGGAACTCGAGCCAAGGGATGAGGAACGCGCCGCCAGGAGTAAGGACGTACATCAGATCGAAGCTGGTTTCGTTGTAGATGAACGTCGTCTTCGCCACTCGGTCAATTCTATGGTGCTGCACGAGTTTTTGGCAGGTGACTTCGTACACTGGATAATAGCGTGAATCTTTGCTGCCTTGTCTCCGGTAGGACGTGTACTTGCATTGCACGCGCAGCATTTTGATTCCATCAGGAGACACCACAAGGTCGACGGCACCACCATCGTCAGAGACGGGCAGGAACACGGAATGGTCTTGCGAGATGAAATGCGAAATGGCGGATGCCACACCGATGTTGCCTTTGGTCTTGGAGTTCATTGGTGGGGTATAGGCGCAACCCCGGAATATAGCTTGGCTACGGTGTGACAGACAAGTGCTGCCGACGCCCCCGGCAAGGAATCTTTTACCCTAACGTGGGTAGGCTGGGGGTTTCCACCACCTCGCCCTTTTCGCCTGCTTGGGCAAAAAACCAACTTTACACCTTACACGGCGGAGGCCGGGACCGTTGACACGGCCGCCGGAGCGTGGCCGACCCCGAAGATGCCTCCGCTGCCAGTGTAAACCAGACGCCGGAACTTTACACGAGTGTAAAGGCGCTCGCCGCCGGTTTACACGTCTCCCGTCCGACGATCTACGCGTGGTTCAACCTGCCCGGTTGCCCACCCAAGCGAGACGACGGCTGCTTTGACGCCGCGGAGTGGCGCGCGTTCGCCCGGAGCATCGGCACCAAGACCGATGCCGGGCAGGCGTTGGACAAGACGGCGCTCCAGGAGGAGGAGCTGCGGCTCAAGAACCGGCAGCGGCTGGACAAGATCGAGCGTGACAACGGCCTCTGGACCCGCAACGACCAGATCGAGGCGGAGCTCGCCCCGCTGGTGCAGGAAGCCAAGGCGGTGCTGCGCGCGAAGTTCGAGGGGGAGCTGCCGGCGCTTTACACGAGCGACGTGGCCGCCAACCGCGCGCTGAACAAGGCCGCGGTGGACGAGGTTTGCTCGCGCCTGAGCGAGCCGCTGCGCTGCCAGGGAGGGACCGCGGCCGATGAGTAGCCTGTGGTGCGCGTGGCGGCGCTTCTGGAAGCCTCCGGAGCGTCGGCCGATCTACACCTGGGCCGGCGATCACATCCGCTTCGGCAGCGAGTCGCCCTTTCCTGGCCGTTTCCGGATCGACACGACGCCGCCGGCCAAGCGCCCCTTCGACGTGCTCCGGCGCGACGACATCGAGGTCGTCTCGCTTTCCGGCGTGGCGCAGTCCTTCAAGAGCACGCTCGCGTCCATCTTCGCCGCCGACTGTGTCGCCAACAACCCGGGCTCCCTCACGTGGAACTCGCCGACCAAGGACGCCGCTCGCAAGGTCGCCGACAAGAAAATCTGGCCCATCTTCAAACGCTGTCGGCCAATCTTGGACCTGCTCCCGCGCAAGTTCGGCCTGATGACCGTGCGTTTCCCCGACGCGCCGCTTTACATCCAGACCGCCAGCGACGGCAACGCCGACGGCGACTCGGTCAAGTACCAGATCAACGACGACCTCCAGAGCGAGGAATGGCGTCCCGGGCTCCTGGGCAAGTTCATCAAGCGGACCAGCGCCTTCTCGGGCATGGGGCGGAAGGTCATCAACCTGATGACGGGCTGCACCAAGCTCGTCGAGGAACGCAACGACGACGGCACGCTCAAGTTCGAGCACGGCTGCGACGCATTCGAGGATTGGCAGGCTGGCACCCGTTCGCTTTGGAACGTCGTCTGCCCCGGCTGCCAGCGCCGGCAGCCGCTCGTGTGGGAACACCGCGGCAGCGACGGCCGCAAGCTCAAGACTGCTGCGGGCAGGCCGATCTACGGCATCGTCTGGGACGCCGACGAGATCACGAAGCCCGGCGGCACGTGGAAGGATGGCGAATACGTTGGCGGCAAGTGGAACTGGTCTGCGGTCGCCTGCACCGCGCGGTGGCGCTGCATGTTTTCGGAGTGTGGCCACGAGTTGGCTGACACCCGGGCCAACCGCCACGCCCTCAACTCGCTGGAGAGCGGCGCGGACTACGTGGACACCAACCCGTTTCCCGAGCCGCGCCACTGGAGCGGCCGTTACCCGGCGATGGCGAATGAACTCATCGCTTGGGGCACGCTCGTCTGCGAGTTCCTGGCCGCGCTGGAGTGTGCCGCCGTCGGCAACCTGACGCCGCTGAAGGAATTTGTGATGAACCGGCTGGCGGAAGCCTGGTTCGCCGGCGAGACGAGCACGGCGGAGGCGGCGGCCACCGGCGACTACCGCATGGGGGATGCGTGGGTGGACGCCGAGGGTAACAGCCTGGTGGCCGTGGACGGGAAAGGGAAGCCGCGCCGCTACCTGGTAGCCGACCAGCAGAAGGACGGCGAACTGTTCAAGGTCCTGGTGCGCGAGTTCGCCGACGGCGGCGCGAGCCGGTTGGTGGCTTACTACCCCGAGGTCACGTCTCACGCCGAGATCGAGGCGCTGCGTATCAAGCACGGGGTCACCAAGCCGCGCGTGGGCCTGGACGTGGGCGACGGCACCCAGATCTTCGAGAACTACCGCGCCGTTTCGTTCTACGGCTGGACGGGCCTGAAGGGCGACGACAAGGAAGATTTCACGCACCCGAGCCGCGAGCCCGGGGAGGTCATCAAGAAGGCGTACTCACGCCGCTGGTACGGCGATCCCGCGGTCGCCAACGCCAAGACGAAGGGCGAGAAGCGGAAAATTCACGCCGCAGCGCAGCAGCGCGGCGGCATTCGTCCGCAGGGCCTCGCGCTCTGCTTCCACTGGAGCAATCCCACCATCAAAGATTTCCTCGCCCGGCTACGCGCAGGCCGCGGCGTTTACTGGGGTCGCCCGTCGGACGAACCCGATGAGTACAAGGACGGATTGTTCTCCGAGATCAAGGTGGAAAAGCTTGGCCGTAACGCACGGCGTTATTGGCAGTGGGAAGCCACCAAAAAGAACAATCACCCCTGGGATCTGGAGTGCATGGCGCTCGTGATGGCGATGATGAGCGGGATTTTGGCGCAACCAGAGCCTCAATCCAACAAAGAAGCGTCTAGTTGTGCGTCTTGAGGTTGTTCCCGACGAATTTGTCCTCGACGGCGCTTCGCATCGAAGACAAGGGGATAACTGCACCGATGTCTCCTTCTTTGTCGTAGAGGACCAGCGAGTTGTCTCTTACTTCAACTTTGGATGCGATCATCGTGAGTGTTTCACTCGCGTGCTTGTCGTCGGCTTTGGTGGTGATCCAATACGTTTTCATCCCTAACCCTATCACGGCTTTAATCTTCTGCCAGCACTGGCACGACCGGCAAACGCTCGCGGTGTAGGTGCAGCAGTTGCCGTTTGAGATCGTCAATCTCGCGGGCTAGGGCGATCACCGCCAACTCGGCCGCGGATGTTTCGGACAAGCCAGCGCGTGTCGCTTCTTCCCAGCACGCACCCACCGTCGGATGGTTCGTCACGAGGCACCTGAGTTCCGCCTCCATCCGCCCGCAGTGGCGGAGCATGAAGCGCCGCTCCGACGGTGCAAGCGTTCGCTGCTGACGATCCCACACTCGGTGTCTCGCCCCCTCATCTTGCACCGAATCGTGTGCTGGTAAACGCGCGACTTGGCTCAGCATTTCCGTGGCTGCCGTGATGTACTCCGGCTCGATCCAACCGCGGGCAGCAAGTTCCTCGGCGTGCTGCGCCGGTGTGAGGTTGGTCAGTGGGTCAGGGATGGAAATGTTCTCCGCTGAGAAGGTCCTGTCGCCAATTGTCACACGCCCGCTTCCGAACGAACGGAGCGGTCCATGTCGTTCCTCTGGGCCCGGTAAAGAGCGAACCTCCTGCGCCACGACGTGAGTACCGTCGAAGTTTCGTTGTGCCGAACGCACGGCGAACCGTCGGCCGCCTATCTCGAAGGTCGTACCTAGAGCGACCTGCACGTCGCGGCCGAAGTAGAAGTGCAGTTCACCTCCAACTGGGTAGCTCGCTGGCATCTGCCAAGCCTACCACAAGTCGGCTCCGCGTTGACACCGCGGCGCTCTCGGTTCCACCACCACCCGGGCGGCGCGGCCCGCTTATCACCGAGCAAATAGCCGGATTGAAGCTGATGCGCCGCGTCCGCCCGCGAGGTGGGGAAAACGTCAGCTTTCGCCTTTCCTGCTCCCATGTCCCGCCCTCTCTCCGTCCGCCGCGTCGCCAAGCTCCGGAAGATCATCTGCAACAAGGCGAAAGCGGGCAAGCTCTACAGCAAGGTCCACGCGGACACCGCTGATTTCATCAAGATCACGCCCGTCGGCGTTGAGGTGGAACTGGACGGCAAGAAGTACGTCGTGCGCGACAACTTCACCGGCCGCGTTGCCTTCAAAGAGAAGGTCGCCATCGACCGCTACGACCTGAAGGAATTGCGGCACGAAAAGGCTCCGCGTTGCCACGCCGGGCGGGGCAACTGGG
>CAXTMD010000131.1:3551-11089 GCA_964245035.1 uncultured Chthoniobacterales bacterium | reverse complement strand
GTAGGGATGGCTCTCCGAGCCGCTCCCTATTTTAGATTGGTAACCGTGCCTACCACCCGACGTTCCTGCCAGAGAAATCTAGGGAGCGGCTCGGAGAGCCATCCCTACCCTGTTTGGACGACCGCCTGCGGCCGGGTTAGTAGCCCGCCGCCTTGCCGAAGCCGTGCCGATGGTCCTGGCCGCCGGTGAGTTCGCCCGTTTTCGGGTCGACCGCGATCAGCTCGCTGTCGCCCCACACGCCGGCCGACTTCTCGTCGAATTCTGCTTCTCGCTTGATCGTGTAGCCGCGCCGCGCGAGATCCTCGGTCGGCGCGTGCGGAAAGCTTTTCTCTACCTGGAGCACGTCCGGCAGAAACTGGTGGTGAAAGCGCGGCGCGTCCGTCGCGGCCTGCACGTCAAGGCCATTGTCGAGGATTGAGATCAGGTCGTTGGCCACGGTCGTGATGATCGTCGAGCCGCCCGGCGAACCGAGCACCAGGCGCACCCGGCCCGCCTGGCTGACGATGGTTGGCGTCATGGAAGACAGCGGGCGCTTGCCCGGCGCGATGGCGTTGGCCGGACCCTGGATCAGGCCGAAGCCGTTCGGCACGCCCATCTTGCTGGCGAAGTCATCCATCTCGTCGTTGAGCAGGAAACCCAAACCCGGGACGGTCACCCCCGAGCCGAAGGGAAAGTTGAGCGTGTACGTGTTGGCCACGGCGTTGCCGTCGGCGTCGACCACGGAAAAGTGCGTGGTCTGCGGCGACTCGTGCGCGGGCGGCACGGCCGGCGGCGGCGGCAGGAAACCGGCCGGGCGCACGAGTGACGCCGATGGGGACGGGTTGATCTGGTCAATCGTTTTGCGCCACGCCTTGGCGAAGTCTAGGCTCGCCATCTGCGCGAGCGGCATCTCGACAAAATCAGGATCGCCCAGGTATTCGTTGCGGTCCATGTACGCGCGGCGAAACACCTCCGTGATGACGTGGGTCTGCGCCGCGCTGCGGTCCGGCCCGACGCGGCGCAGGTCGTAGGTGGAGAGGATGTTCAAGATCTCCGTGAGCACGATCCCGCCCGAACTCGGCGGCGGCGCGGTCAGCACATCGTAGCTGCGGTAGTGCGCGGTGAGTGGCGGGCGTTCCTTGCACTCGTACGCGGCGAGGTCGGCTGCCGTGAGGAGGCCGCCGTTTTGCCCGAGGTAATCGGCGATTTGGCGAGCGATCTCGCCACGGTAGAAGTCGGTGGGATCGGCCGCGATGCGTTCCAGCGTGCGAGCGAGGTCAGGCTGCACGAAACGCTCGCCGGGTTCGAGGAACTTGCCGTCGTGCTGGAAAATGCGGCGTGACTCGGGGAACATCGGCAAACACTTGCTGTCGCGGAAGGTCTGGAGTTCCTCGTCGCTGGGCACGTAGCCGTCGCGGGCGAGGCGGATGGCGGGGGCGATCACCTTCGCCAGCCCGAGTTTGCCGAAGTGCTCCTCCGCGTAGACCAGTCCCGCCACCGTGCCGGGCACGCCGACCGACAGGCAGCCCACGGTCGAGCGGCCGGGCACGACGTTGCGCGCCCCGTCGAGGTACATGTCGGCCGTGGCGGCAGCAGGGGCTTTTTCGCGGTAGTCGAGGAAGGTGGGCTTGCCGCCGTTGAGCCGGTCGTCGGCCGGGCGGATGAGCATGAACCCGCCGCCGCCGAGGTTGCCCGCCTGCGGCAGCACCACCGCCAGCGCGAACCCGACCGCCACGGCGGCGTCGACCGCGTTGCCGCCCGCCTGGAGGATCGCCACGCCCGCGTCCGTGGCGTCGTGGTGGATGGTCACGACCATCGCGTGTGCGGCGCGGGCGGGTGGGGCGGATTCTTGCGCGGGGACGGTCGGCGGCAGGAAAACGGCGAGACATCCAAGGAAAAAGGGGGTTCGGCGCATGGTTCCCCAAAAATCGACGGACACCGCGCGGCCGCGCGCTTGCGTTCACTCCGCGATGGGCAAACTGTGGGGGCGCACGCCACGCCTATGCCCTGGAAAACGCTCCTCCTCGCCGTCGCCGTCCTCGCAGGCGCTTCGCCCGCGGTCCACGCCCAAACCCCGGGCAAGCGCCCCGTGACCTTCGACGACCTGATGGCGGTCAAGCGCGTCGGCGAACCCATACCCTCGCCGGACGGCAAGTGGGTCGTCTACGACGCCGTCGACGTGAACCTCGACGCCAACACCAAGCGCAGCCACCTCTGGATCGTGTCGGCCGAGGGCGGCGAGTCGCGGCGGCTGAACCCTGGCAGCGAAAATGACGAGTCGCGTCCGCGGTTCTCGCCCGACGGTCAGCGTCTGATTTTCACCTCCAAGGCGACCGATCCGTCGCAGGTGTGGATCGTGAGGTTCGATCCCGCTGCCGGAGCGTTGCAGGGGACAGCGCGCCAACTGACCGCCCTTTCGACCGGTGCAGACGGCGCGATCTGGTCGCCGGACGGCAGAAACGTGGTGTTCGTCTCCACCGTGTACCCCGACGCCAAGGACGATGCGGCGAACAAGGCGCGCGACGAGGCGCTCAAGAACAGCAAGGTCAAGGCGCAGATCTTCACCCACCTTTTCTACCGACATTGGAACGCCTTCACGGAAAACAAGCGCAGCCATCTTTTCATCGTCGGGGATGACGAAGGGGCCGCCCCGCCGCTCGACCTGACGCCCGGTGACCACGACGTGCCGCCGTTTTCGCTGGGCGGACAGGATATGTACGCCGTCTCGCCCGACGGCCGGGAACTCGCCTACACGAGCAACATCGACGAGGTCGAAGCCACCAGTACGAACAACGAAATCTTCCTCGTGCCGACCACCGGCGGCACGCCGAAGAAAATTTCCACCAGCCCCGGCAGCGACTCGACGCCGATCTACTCGACCAACGGCAAATGGCTGGCGTGGCGTTCGCAGGCGCGGGCGGGTTTTGAGAGCGACAAGTTCGCGCTGATGGTCTACGACCGGCAGACGGGGCAGTTGCGCGACGCCACCGCCAAATTCGACCGCTCGGTGGAGAGCATCACCTGGCTGCACGATGAACCGGCGCTGATGTTCACCGCCGAGGACCACGGCGAAGCGCCGATTTACGTGCGGATCGTCGCCGACGACGCGGCCGACGAGGGCCCGGTCCTCGTCAAGCGGCTCCACGCGGATGACCTCGCGGTGTCGCCGGTCGGCAAACGCCTGTTTTTCTCGCGGTCGTCGGTGTCCTCGCCAGGAGAAATCTATTGCCTCGACGGCTCGAACTGGTCGCCGGACGATGGCGTGGACGCCCTGCCGGTCAAGCAGATCACCCACGTCAACGACGCCCTGCTCACGGGTCTCGACCTGCCACCGCTGGAGCCGTTTACCTTCAAGGGAGCAGACGACGCCGACGTGCAGGGTTTTCTGCTCAAGCCGCCGGGGTTCGATCCGGGCAGGAAATATCCGGTGAAGTTCCTCATCCACGGCGGACCGCAGGGCGCTTGGGGGGATAGCTGGTCGTTCCGCTGGAACCCGGAACTGTTCGCCGCGACCGGCGGTTACGTCGTGGTGATGGTCAATCCGCACGGCTCATCCGGCTATGGGCAGGCGTTCACCGACGAGGTGAGCGGTGACTGGGGCGGCAAGCCGTACGATGACCTGATGAAGGGACTCGACTACGCTGAGGAGCATTATCCGTTCATTGACAAGAACCGCGAGGCGGCGCTTGGGGCGAGCTACGGCGGCTACATGATCAACTGGATCCTCGGACACACGGACCGTTTCCGTTGCCTGGTGTCGCACGATGGGATGTTCGACTCCGTGGCCGCGTACGGTCAGACGGAGGAGTTGTGGTTCAACGAATGGGAATACAAGGGCACGCCCTGGGACAACCCGGAGACGTACGCCAAGTGGTCGCCGAACCTGTTCGCGAAGAACTTCAAGACCCCGACGCTGGTCGTCCACGGGCAACTGGATTATCGGTTGGACGTATCGCAGGGCTTCGAGCTGTTCACCACACTGCAACGCCTGAAGGTGCCGTCGGAGATGTTGTATTTTCCCGACGAGGGCCACTGGGTGCTCAAGCCGCAGAACAGCCGGCTGTGGAACCAAACGGTGAACGCCTGGGTGGACAAGTGGACGGCGGCGAAGTAGCTGGCGGCAATCGCGCGCCGCAGGCGCATCCAAACCGACAGGTCCCGACGCCTCTCCGAGGCGTCCGTAGATTGGCTTGGATCATCGTGCCTGTCACGAGACGACGTGTCATCCCGCCAGAGAAATCCACGGATGCCTCGGAGAGGCGTTAGGACCTGTCGGTTGGAAAGCCGCTTTGCGGCGGGATCACTTCACCGCGAACGGAAAATTATCCTTGCTCGCACCGCCCTTGCCGTCGTGCACGGTCACGAAAAGCCGGTAGCCACCCGGCTTCTGCGGCGCGCGGAAGGTCACGTTGGTGCTGTCGTGGCTGACGATGGCCTCCGGAAACGACGGTGGTGCGGACTCGGCGTCGCCGCCAACCTTCGTGTCGGTGCTCTCCGCGACGACTTCCCAGTCCAGTTTCAGCGCGCTGCCGCCCGCGAAATCCTTCGTGACCACCGTTGCCGTGCTGGTCGCGCCGGGCGCTAGGGTGCCTTCCTTCACGGGGGAGTCGAAGCTCTCGATCTTCGGGCTGCGGTTCGCTGGCCAGTGACCCGTCCAGGAATAGCTGACCGCATCCACCGACGGCAGCTTCTCGCCGTCGGGCAAAAACATCCCGTACCACGTCGCGGTTGTCTCCTGCTTCCAACCCCACAAAAACGCGTACGAACCCAGGCAGAGTCCTTTGCCCTGATCGCGGACGAGGTTTTGCGTCGCGAAGTAGTTTGCCGCCTTGTCCCAGCTCGACGGCTCAATCGGCGCACCCCACGCCGTTTTCCGCACTTCCCAGTGGCCGACCGGTCCAAACTCCGTCAACACGAACGGTTTCTGCCAACCCGCCGCCTTCAGCGAACCGCCCACGCCCGACGCGCCCGCGTACGCGTTGACGCCCAGGATGTCGAGGTTGGGATAGTATGCGAGCGCGGCCTTGATCTTGGCCGGCTGCGCGCCGGCGATCACCGTCATCACGGGGTGGTTGGGGTCCTCCTCCTTCACGATGCCGGCGAGCACGTTGAGTTCCTTCCAGATACGCTCGTTGTCGCCCTTGTCCATCGGGCCTTCCATTTCGTTGCCCAAACCCCACAGCAGGAGGGCGGGTTCGTCTTTGTACCGGCGCACGGCCGCGCGCACGGCGTCGCGCTGCTTTTGCATCATCGCCTCGTCGGAATAGTTGAACCCATGCCGCTCGTGCTCGATCCAGATGCCGGCGGTCACGGTGAGGCCCAGCTCCGCCGCGCGCTTGATGAGCGGCTTGCCGTCCACGGATTCGTCGAGGGCGTCGATCCCCCAGGTGCGGATCGAGTCACCGCCGAACTGCGCGAGCTTGTCGAGGTACTGCTTGCCGCCGACGCCGTTGATGTAGTAGGGCTTGCCGTCGCGTTCCAGGCCGTACGTGCCATCGGCCGCCCGGGTGACTTTCACCACGGACCCGCCGGCCGCGTGCGCCGACGAAATCCACAGGGTCGCCGTCAGCGAGAGGAGGAGAGTTTTGGCGACGTGACGGCGGCCTGGGCGGCAAAGTTTGGCGAGGGAGAGGGGGAACTTGTATTTCACGGGAAAACGTGTGCATTAAAGTACATTCCCGAATTTGTCGAGGCGAATGCGTCCTGCCGGTGCGCCGCGTCCGTTAGCCGTCGGAGAGCTTCGCTGCCCTGCCATGAGCCAAGTCAACCAGCAAGACATCGCCGACCAGTTGAAGATCTCGCGCGCGACGGTTTCGCGGTGCTTCACGAACCACCCCGGCATCAATCCCATTACGCGGGCGCGGGTGTTCGACCTGGCCGCGCGCCTGGGTTATCTCCACATGGAGACGCGCACGCCCGACGACGGACGGCCGCAGCGCCGGCTGCGGGTCGGCGTGCTCATCTGCACGGACATCGAGGAGTTCAACCGGCCCGACTACGACAGCCCGGGGCAGTCCCTGCTGGAAGGCACCTCGGAGTTTGGCCTGCTGGACGAGGTCACGACCGAGGTTCGCTACATCGATCCGAGCGCGCAGACGCTCGACCACCCGACCTACCGGGAGATCGAGTCGCTGCGCAAACGCCTGTGGGATGGCATTCTCCTGATCTACCCGTTTCCGCACAGCACCATCGACCACCTGCTGCTGCAATACCCGGTCGTTTCCCTGGTCGAGCAATACGGACGCACGGAACTCAACTCCGTGGACGTGGACCACTACAAGGGCATCGCGATCTTGATCAACCACCTGCGCGCGTTGGGCCACGAGCGCATCGGCTTTTACTCCAAGCCCTACCCGGTCGAGGCAGGCTGGTCCTACCGGCGGTTCAGCGCGTACGTGGAAAAGATCACCCGGCTGGGCTGGCCGTACCGTGGGGAGGACGTGGTGAACGTTCATCCCCAGCATCGCCTCACGCTGGAGGAGAGCTACGACCACGTGCAGGCACAGGTCCACGAGGGGGTGACGGCGTGGCTGTGCGCGGCCGACCACCAGGCGTACGACCTGATTGAGGGGCTGACCCGCCGCGGCTTGTCGGTGCCGAGTGACGTCTCGGTGACCGGCTTCGACGGCATCCGCCAACCGGAGGGCCGGCCGCTGCTCACGACGATGGAGATCCCCTACCGGGAGATCGGCATGACCGGTTCCAAGCGGCTGCACGACCTGATCCAGAAGCGGTTCATGCAACCGCAGCACATCCTGGTCAGCAGCCACTTTCGTGAGGGCAGCACCACGGCGCGGCCGCCCGCGAAGCGGTGAGAGACGGTGAAGTGTGCATGAAATTACATTTCGATTGACCCTGTCATCCGTTTCGTGTTGTCTGCTGCCCACCGCTCATTCTATGAAAATTGCTCCCCTCCTGGTTTGTACCGCCTGCGCCCTGACCCTGGCCGCCGCCAGCGAACCTGCCCATGCGCAGCAGCCCTCGGCCGCTGGCACGCCCATTCTGGACATGGGGGACAGTTCTTCCTCCACGATCACCGGGAAGGCTTGGGACGCTCTGAACGCCAAGAATTACGACACCGCTCTCGCTTACACCGACAAGTGCATCGAAATGTACGGCACCAAAGCCGTAGAGATGCAAAAGGCGCTGACCTCTGCGCCGACGGACAAGGACCAAGTTTTCCAGCAGTGGGCGCTCAACGACGTGGGCACCTGCTACTTCATCAAGGGCCAGGTGCTCGAAGCCCAAGGCAAGAAGAAGGACGCCGCCGCCGCCTACAAATACCTGGCGGACAATCTCGCCTTCGCGCAGTGCTGGGACCCCAAGGGCTGGTTCTGGAAGCCCGCCGACGCCGCGCGCGAGAAGTCGAAGAAGCTGGAGTTTGACTCGCTGGGCTGACCCGGTTCCGGCAGACAGACAGAAGAAAGCCGCTCCGAATAGGGCGGCTTTTTCTTTTGGTGGGGCAGCACACTACCCATCCTACAAACGAGGCGGCTGTACTTCTTCCCTCTGTCATCCTGAGGCGCGTTTTTGGGGCCCCCCGGCCGCCCCCCCCCCGG
>CAXTMD010000131.1:0-3541 GCA_964245035.1 uncultured Chthoniobacterales bacterium | reverse complement strand
CCCCCAGGATGACAGAGGAAGAAGAGAGCCGATGATCGCACCGGCACGGTTCGATCATCCTTGGAACTTGGCGCGGGTTGAACGGCCCTTACTCCTCCTCGCTGACGGTAAACGTCACGTTGCCGATGTTGGCCGCCGCCAGGGCGTTGAGCACGTCGATGGCGCGGCCGTACTTGGCCTGCGGCTCGCACGCAATCGTGATCGCCAGCGGCGTCTTGGCCGCGTCGCTGCTTTGCTTGAGACGCATGAGCGTGGCCGTCAGTTGCGGCAGGTCTTTGCTTTGCGCGCTGTCGTACGGCTCCTCGTTGAGCGACACCTCGCCGCCTTCCCCCACGGCGATGATCTGCTCGTCCACGAACTCCGTGCTGTTGGAAGTCTCCGCGCTGCCGGGCAGCGTCGTGTTCAATTCGTTCTCGCGCTTGACCGCCCCGGCCATGACCATGAAAAAGAGCATGATCACGAACACCACGTCGATCATCGGCGCGATCTGGAAACCGATGCCGCCCTCGTTGGGATTTTGCTTGAGGCGCATGGAAACCTAGCCCTTGTTGAGCGCCGAAAATGCGATGTCGGAAATCCCCGCCTCGCCGCAGGCGTTCATCACGCGCGAGATGGCCGCGGCAGGCACGTTCTCGTCGCCGCGGAGCACGGCGCGGTACTTTGGGTCCGCGGCGTGGCGCGGCTTGAGCGCCGCCGGCAGGTCTCCCAGGTGCGGGTAGGCCTTTTCGTCAAAAAGGAACTGCGCCTCGTGCTTGTCGGCAAGCCAACGCACGTTGATGACAGCCTCCGTGCGGTCGGTCGCCTTCTTCTGCGCCTGCGGAGCGACCGGCAGTTGGATGGTCTTGTCCACGCGCAGAACCTGCGCGCTGGTGATCGTCATGAAGAAAATGAGGATCGTCAGCAGCACATCGATCATCGGTGCCACTTGAAACTCCGGTTCGCCATCGCCGCCTCCGCCGCCTCCAGCCATAACGAGTGGGGGTTAGTGAGCCGAAGCCTGCGCGGTGACCGTGTGACCAGCGTCCACGTCCGGCGCGTTGACGCCCGTGTCGTGGCCGTGTTCGGCCGCGATCCAGTTGGGCACCGCGGCGTAGAGTTCCTCGTCGCCGATGTGCACGCCTTGGAGGTGTTCGTAGGGCATTTTGCGGAAGAGGGAATTCACCGTGTCCTCGATGATGTGCAGGGCCGCCGCCCCGCGGTTGCGCAGGTAATAGAACGCTCCGAACGCCGGGATGGCGATGAACAGGCCGCTCGCCGTGGCCACGAGCACTTCGCCGATGGAGCCGGCAAGCAGTCCCGGATCACCGATGCCGGAGGTCTTCAACGTCTGGAACGCGCCCATCATGCCCGTGACCGTGCCCAGCAGGCCGATCATCGGCGTGCACACCCCGATGACCGACAAGTAGCTCAGACGCGTCTGCAGCCCGGAGTTTTCCTTGGCCAGTTCCTCGCTCATGGCGTTCTCCGTCATGTTCTTGCCGTCACCCAGATAGCTGATGCCCGTGCGCAGGACGTTGGTCGCCGCCGACGGGTTGGTTTTGCAGTAGTTGTACGCGCCCACGTAGTCGCCGTGGCGGAAGAGATCCTTGACGGCGTTGATCTGGTCGGACGGCGCGACGCGCTTGGGGTTGGTGCGCGTGTAGCCGTCGCCGATCAGGTAAACGGTCAGGATCGAACACGCCCCGATAGGGAACATGACCCAGCCGCCCTCGCGGATGCGTTCCAGGAGCGACTTGGTTTCCGTCTTCGCGGCGGCGGGCGTAGCACCGGGCACCGGCGCGGGTGACTCGCTTTGCGCCAGCACGACGGCGGCGGTCAGCAGGAACCAGGTGCCGGCCATCATGGCCAGCGCGAGACGAAAGGGCGACTTCTTGTGCATGGGAGGCGGGAAAGACGAAGTAAAGCGTGAAAAAAAGACGAAGGCGAGACCTGATTCAACTGCCCGGCGCAGGGTTGCCGAGTTTTTGCATCTGCTGGCGGGCTTCGGCGGCTTCGGGAGCCGTCGGATAGGCGCTCACCAGTTCGTTGAAAGCATTCCCGGCGCGCAATTTGTCCTCCAGCCCCAGGTAGGCGCGCCCGCTGCCGAGCAGGGCCGCGGGCATCAACCGGACGCGGTCGGGCGTGTACACCGGCACATGCAGGTAGGCGAGCAGCGCCGGCTTGAACTCGCGCTTGGCCAGGTGGGCTGCGCCGACCTGTACCCACGCCGGGGCCAGGGCGGCGGCCGGCGCGTCCTCGTGGACAAGCGGATCAAGGATGCCCAATGCTTTGGACGCGTCGCCGCGTCCCACGGCGCTGGTGGCCTCACGGATTTTGAGCGTGCGCGCCACGTCCGGATCGGTGCCGGCGAGTTGGGCGAGTTGGGCGGCAGCAGCGTCGGCTTCCTTGTCGCGGTGCGCGGCGGCGAGCGCGTCGAGTTGGAGCAGGGCAAGAGGTTTCCAGAAGTTACCCGGTACGTTGTAGAAGGGCAGGTAGTACGCGGTCGCCGGGGTCAGCTCCTTGACCGCTTCTTCTGCTTGCCCTTTGTCCAGGAGTTCCGCGGCGGTCTTGAGCAAAGCCGGTTCGGGGAAATCCACCCGCGCCACGTTGGCCAGCGGGTATCCCACTTCCGCGACGCTGTTGTCGGTGGTCTTCAGCTTGGCAAGCAGCGTGTCGCCGTCGCGGCGCAGGGCCTGGGTCGGCACGGAGGTGCCGTCGCGCATTTGAATGGTCTGGGCACGACTGGAGCAAAGGCCAAGCACCAGGAGGCAAAGCGGCAGTGCGTGCCGGAGACGGGATGGAAAATTCATGTTCACCTCTTCCTACCCCGCTCCGAGTGCTTCCAGGCGGCGGCGCGCCTCGGCCGATTCGGGCAGGTCGGCGAGCTTCTGGTTACGGAGCATGTCGCGGTAGGTGTTGATTGCGTCCTGGGTTTTGCCGAGCTTTTCCAGGCTGGTCGCGCTGCCGAGATAGGCTTTGGCCACCCAGGGCAGGAAACGCTGGTAAGCCACGTACACGCGTTGGTAGTAGGCGTTGGCCTCGGCCCAGTGGTTCTGGCGCGCCTCGATCTCGCCCAACCCGTACACGCTGGCGGCCGTCGCCTCACCGCGCCACTCGCGCGTGGCGGCAACCTGCTCGAAAAGCTTCTTCGCGTCGTCGTAGCGGGCAAGCCCGAGCAGAGCGGTGGCCTTGCCGAGCGTCAGGTCCTTGAGCTTGATCGTCGCGGCGCTCTTGTCCAGGCCCTCATTGAAGTAGGCCAGCGCCTCGTCGTACTTGTTTTTGCGCAACGCAATCTCGCCGAGCCCGTTGTAACCGAAGTCCGCCACGTCGCTCTTGGGGAACACGTCGACGAGTTGCTGGAACATCGGCGCGGCCTCGTTCGTCTTGCCGTCGGCCAGCAGCGCGTCGCCCGCCTGCCCGAGCAGCACGGCGCTGAGTTCGCTCGGATGAAACTTCGTGCCGATCTCGCGCAGGTCACTGTTCGCCTCGTCCTCGTGCCGGCGCAGGCGCGCGAGCTGCGCCTTGGCGTAGAGGACCCGCGCCCGCGCCGTGGGGCTCTGGT
>CAXTMD010000130.1:0-11118 GCA_964245035.1 uncultured Chthoniobacterales bacterium | reverse complement strand
CCGTGCCACAGGCCGCCGAGCAGCATCGTCACGATCAGGTTGCGGTAGGTGGCGAGGTTGCCGCGCCGGTTGCCGCCGAGCGGGATGTAGAGGTACTCGCGCAGCCACGTCGAGAGCGAGATGTGCCAGCGCTGCCAGAACGTCGTGATCGAGTCCGAGCGGTAGGGCGAGTCGAAGTTTTTCGCGAACACGAACCCGAGGGTCAGGCCGAGCCCGATGGCCATATCGGAGTATCCACTAAAATCGAAGTAGATCTGGAGCGAGTACGCGAACGCACCGAACCAGGCGTCGAGCGCGTGCAGCGAACCGGCGTCGAAGCAGGTGTCGGCCAGCTTGCCGCAAGGGTTGGCGAGCAGGATTTTTTTCGCGAGGCCGAGTGAGAAAAACGCCACGCCGCGCGCGAATTTGTCGGCGGTCAGCGTGCGGTTCCTCAATTGGTCGGCGAGGAACGAAAACTTGAGGATCGGCCCCGCGACGAGGTGCGGAAACATCGACACGAAGCACGAAAAGTCGACGAAGTTGGCCATCGCCTCGGCGTCGCCGCGGTACACGTCGATCGTGTAGCTCAGCGCCTGGAAAGTGTAGAACGAGATGCCCAGCGGCAGGACGACGTTGAGCGTGTTGTGCCACTGCGCGGCGGTGAACCCCAGCGCCGCGGCGAGGCCGTTGTAGGTGTCCACGCCAAGGTTAAAATACTTGAAGAACCCCAGCACGAGCAGGTTGCTCACGACGGAGGTCGTGATGGCCGCGCGCTGTCCGCGCGAACGCGTCGTGCCCGGTTGGCGCGTGTTGGGCAGGCCCGCGACGGGTTTTCGGAAGAAGCCCCACCGCCAGAAACCCCAGTCGTCGTGGGCGATGACGAGGCTCATCAGCCAATCGAGGTTCGTCGTGACGAACATCAGCAGCACGAAGCGCGGTCCGGCCCAGCCGTAAAACGTGTAGCCGGTGAGCACCAGCCAGAGGTTGCGGAGCCGCTGGAGGTGCGGACGCCAGGCGTACAGCGCGTAGTACACAGCCAGCGTGAAAGGCAAGAAATAGTAGACGAAAATGTGCGAGCTGAAGATCACGCGCGGCGGGTGTCCTTTGGTATCCCGGGCGGCGGTGAAGTCAAGGGGACGCGAGGTCGGTTGCGGCTTGCGAGATGCAGGTGGCGGGTTACCTGTGGGGATGTCTCGCTTCGCTGCCTTCCCGATGGCTCTCGGCCTTGCGCTGCTGTGCGCGGGAACGACGCTGTTGCGTGCGCAGAACACCGACGAAAAGTTTCGCGCCGGCCTTGCGGCAAAAGTCCAGGCGCTGGAGAAAGCCAACGCCGGCGCGGTGGCCGGAGTGGACGGCTGGTTTTTCGTGACCGCCGAACTGCGGACGGTCGCGGCGGGGAAGTTCTGGGGCGCGGACGCGGCGAAGGTCAGCCGCTCGCCCAAGCCTGAAGCGGCCGATCCGCTGCCGGCGATCTTGGACTTCAACCAACAACTCAAAGACCGCGGAGTTGCCCTGATCCTCGTGCCCGTGCCGCCGAAAGCCGAGATCTATCCCGAGAAGGTAGCAGCCGACCTGCCCGCGCCGGCTGGCGATTTCGATCCGGCGCTGGCGGCGTTTTACGACGAACTCCGCCGGGATGGCGTGGACGTGATCGACCTCGCGCCAGCCTTCCGTGCGAACAAGGCCGGCGAGCACGGCCCGGTGTTTTGCAAGACGGACACCCACTGGTCCGGCGCGGGCTGCGTGCTGGCGGCGCAGGCCATTGCCGACGAAGTGCGCGCCAGATTGGGACCCATCAACATGAAGGGCAGAACATACGCTTCGGAGTGGAAGGAAATCTCCGTGGACGGCGACCTGGGCAGCATGTTGGACGCGGGGACCAAAAAGCCGGGGCAAGAAAAGATTTTCGTGCGGCAGCTGAGCGACGCGGTCGCCCCTGACCCGAATAGCCCCGTGCTGCTGCTCGGCGACAGCCACACGCTGGTCTTCCACGATTTCTTGGCCGAACGCGCGGGCTTGCTCGACCAACTTGCCGCCGACCTTCCCTTTGTCCCCGACCGCATCGCCATCCGCGGCTCTGGGGCGACTCCGGTGCGGATCGACCTGTACCGTCGCAGCCTCCGGGAACCGGGTTACCTGGCGAAAAAGAAAGTGGTGGTGTGGTGTTTCACGGCGCGGGAGTTCACGGAAGCCGCGCAGGGCTGGCAGAAGCTGCCGGTGGCGAAGTGATTGTCCCTCCAAATCAACCTTGCTCACAGCAAGGTCTTTCCAGACCCTACCGGGGCTGGGAATACAATCCGACACTTTCGAACAACGCTCACCGCCCCAACTGCGGTCCGATCTCGCGCAACACCCCGTCCGCCCACGCGCGGCCTTCCTCGTTGTTGTAGTGCACGCCGTCGCTGCCCGAGCGGCCCGGCGTGTAGTGCGTGTAGCGGCTCGAATCCACCACGGTGTAACTGTACTTCTTGCCGCCGGCCAGGATCAGGTTGCGCACGATGTCCTGCACGCCACGCGAGTAGTGCGAGGAGTCCGGCGGCGTGATCCAGATGATCTGCCGCACCGTACCCGGCTCGCTGCGGATCGCTTCGATGAACCGGAACAAAATCTCGCCGAACTTGGTAGAATCCCCCGCGCTCATGGCGTCCATCCAGTTGGTGCCCAGTTGCACGATGACCGTGCGCGGATGCAGGATGGAGATCAGGTCCTCGACCTTGGGCGTGATGGCCGGGGAGGGGTGATGCCCGCTGCCGTAATCGTAGAAGAGGTTGGTGCGCGGGGTGATCTCGCGGTACCCGCAGTGCGTCTGGTAGTCGGGTTCGTTGCGCAACCAGTGCTCAGGCGAGGAACCGCACGAAGCGTACATCGCCACGCTGGCGCGACCGAACTTGGCGACGAGCCACTCGGCCATGCCCTCGCCGAAGCCACCGACGCTCATGGAATCCCCAATCATCAGCACGCGCGTGTACCCGCGGTTGCCGTACATGTTGAAGCCGCTGGCGTAGGTCGTTTCTTGCGCGAGTAGCGAGCCAAACGCGCCGAGCGGCGGCGCGAGGAGCAGCGCCATGCCCGCACGGCGCAGGAAGGTGCGTCGGCAAACGGCGGATTGATCAGTCAGGGGTGGCATGACGGAAAGGCGGTCAATAAAAACCCGCTTTCCCCTCCCGCCAAGGGAAAACCTGATGCGGAGGGATGCCGGGCTGCGGAGTGCCGACGCAACCCACACCCCGCAACTTCTTACAGCGTCTCGCCCGCCTTCGACTTATCCTTGAGCAACAACTCGCGCAGGAACCGCACCGGAGGCCAGCCGTGGTCGGTGATCGCGTCGTTGAACTTCTTCAGCGAATAGTCGCTGCCCTCTTGCGCCTGGTAATCGCGCCGCAGCTTGAGCAATTCCAGCTTGCCCACCGTGTAGAACAAGTACCCGGGATCGAACGTTCCCCGCAGCGCCTCCTGGTGCGCCGGCTTCTCCTCGTAGTAGCAGTTGTCCATGAAAAACTTCGTCGCCTCCTCCACGCTCATGCCTTGCGTGTGCAGCTTGATCGACACGCACAGCCGGCAGATGCGCAGCAGCGCCTCGTCGGACTGCGCGAGGTGGTACTTCGCGCCCTGGAGGTCGTTGGGATCGTTCGCGTTCTCGCGCCCGAAGCCTTCCTCGATCGCCATCTGCTCGCAGTAGTGTGCCCAACCCTCGATGTAAGCGTACGACGAGTCGATTCGCTGCACCTTACTCACCGGCGAGGCGTTCAGGCGCAGGGCCTGGACATAGTGGCCCGGGTAGACCTCGTGGATGCTCACGATGTCCGCCGTGTAGTAGTTAAACGCCGTCAGCCACTGGTCCTTCTCCTTGTCGGGCCACTCGGGCTCGGTCGGCGTGACGTAATAATACGCCTGCGCGCCGAGCACCTCGAACGGCCCCGGGTTGTCCGACGACGCGAAACTGCCCGCGCGCAGGTACTTGGGCGTTTCCTCGACGTTGGCGCGCACCTCGCTGGGAATGTCCACGATGTTGTGGCTCACCATGAAGCCGCGGATCATTTCCAAGTGTTTACGGATGTCGGGCACGAGGCTCTCCGCCGTCGGGTGATCGTGCTGGATCGCCTTGAACACCTCGATGGGCGGCTTGCTCGGGTCGATGATCTTCGCCGCCGCCGCGAACTGGCCCTGCTCACGCTTGAGTTCGGCCAAGCCGATTTCGAGAATCTTCTCCGGCGGGAGGTCCAGCGCCTCGCTGTAGGCGAGCATCTTGCGGTAACGGTCCTCGCCGAGCGCGTAGCCTTTCGGGTCGGCCTTGGGCAATCTTTCCTTGATCAGCCAGTCGGAGTAGGAAATCAGCTCGGCGGCGACGCGGTCGTTGGCGGCCTTGAACTCCGCCTGGAGTGCCGGGTCCTGCACGTCCCTGACGGCCTCGACGAGGTCGTGCTGCAAGAAGTCCGCGCTGCCCCGGGCGATGACGACCGCCAGCTCCACCTCCGACTTCGGCAGGACCTCGACGAGGTTCACGCGCGCCGCGGCGAACATCGCCGGCACCTGCCGCTCGACGGCGATGAGGCTGCGCAGCCGGTCGGCGAGCGGGGCGAAGTTGCGCTTGAGGTAGACGTTGGCGTCAAACGCGCCCGCGTAGGTCATCGGGTTGCGGTCGATGGCCCCGGACTCCTCCAGTTGGAACAACCCGTTCTTGACCCCGAGCAGCAGCAGCTTGTAGTCGAGCGCCGAGGGGGCGCTCAGCTTGGCGGGGTCGATGGCTTCGAGCCGGGTGACGAAAGCGTGGGCGCGCTTGATCTCGGCGTCCACCGCCGCGCGGCTGTAGTCGCCGAACTTGCCGTCGTACTGGTGCAGCCCGAGGCTGACCGCGCCGAGCGGGCCGAAGTCGAACCCATCGGCGAGGATCTCGTCGGTGAGCTTGGCGAAGGTGACTTCGAGCGCGGACGACGCTTCGTCTGCTCGCACGGGCAGCGCGGTGGCAAGGGCCAGCACGGCGGACAACAGGAGCGGCAAGACAAGAGGTGGTTTGGTCATGGGGTGGCAACAGGCGTTGGCGGGCGAAAGCCGACATTCTGGTCCAGCCCGGTAGGGGAGGCAAGGCGGTACATGCATCCTGTGCGGCCGTGCCGATTCCGTTCGCCCCGGCCGCCTCGTCTCCGCGTCCTTCCCCATCGAAATGCCCGCGCGCCCGCGCTTGAACCTGCGACAGGAGTTTGCCTTGGCCCTGCTGCCTACCGCGGTGGTGCTGCTCATGCTGTCGTGCGTGGAGGCCTTCAGCCGGCAGCGACTGCTCTTTGCCTCACTGGCTTCGAGCGCGTTTTTGATCTACCTCGACCCCGAGCATCCCACCAACACGGTCCGCACGCTCCTGCTCGCGCAGGGAAGTGCGGTGCTCCTCGGCTTCGGAGCGGATTGGTTGCTCGGCGCGGGTTATTTCGCCGCCGGGACGGCGATGATCCTGACCATCGGTTGCCTCATCTTGCTTCAGGTCATGCACCCGCCGGCGGTTTCCACGGCGCTGACCTTTGCCTTCCGTGCCGCGCCGGCCAGCAGCGTGTCGCTGTTCGGCCTGTCTTTGTTGCTGATCGTGCTGCTGGTCGTGCTGCAACGCGGTTCGCTCTGGCTGCTCGGACGCTACCGCGCCGTGGCCATGCGTCCTTGATCAACCCACCTCGCACCCACAGATGCCCGCCGAAAACGCCACCACCCCGGAAGAACTGTTTGTCCAGGTCGCCGTTCACTGGCTGCGGCTGGCGGTGGAAACCACCGGCGCGCTGGTCATCGCGTTGGGCGTGGTCATCGCGCTGGTGGCGTTCGCCCGCGCGCTGGGGCGCGGCAAGCCGGCGGACTTCAACGCCATCCGGCTCGTGCTGGCCCGTTACCTGGCGATGGCGCTGGAGTTCCAGCTCGGCGCGGACATCCTTTCGACCGCCGTGGCCCCGAGTTGGAACGAGATCGGCAAGCTGGGAGCCATCGCTGTCATCCGCACCGGGCTGAACTATTTCCTTTCCCGCGAGATGCAGGAGGAGCGGCGCACCGCCGTGGGCGAGGCCGACGTGCAGGCGCGCGCCGCCTCATCGGTGCGAGGTTAGTTGAAGTACAGCGAGAAGCCCAGCGCCTCACCGCTGAAGGCGTCGCGCCAGCCGCGCCAGACTTCCGGGTCGGTCACCGGGCCGTCCTCCAGGTACGGCGCGGCGGCCGTGCCCTGGAACCACAGAAACGGGTCAAACTCCGACGGCTCCAGGAAGACGCGCCGCAGGTTGAGCCCGGCCTTGCCGCTGCCCTCGCGCCAGAAAGGGATCAGCTTCTTGCCCGCCAGGATCGCGTCGGCCTCGTCGAGCATCCGCAGCCATGCGTCTACTCGTTCCTGGGTGACGCCCGCGTTGGCCAGCGCACCGGTCTGGTGCGGGTTGGGGATCCACTCGTGGTCGTCGTCGGTCTCGGCCAAGATGCGCCGCCACGATTCGCGGCTGAACCTGGGTACGAGCGCGAGGTGGTCGAGCGCGGCGGACAGTCGCTGCGGCTCGCGCACCGGGAAGTGCAGCAGGTGGATGAAGGCGAGCGCGTCCGAGAGCGGGGCGGTGTCGAGGTTCATCAGGTTGCCGCCCGTACCCAGCAGAAAGGGGTAGGGCGTCTGCGGACGCGCGAAGAACAGGTGCGCGGCGTGGTCGAAAAGCGCGGACTCGTCGTAGGCGAGGATCGTCTCCGCCAGCGCGCTCAGCAGGTGGCAATACCCGCGGAACCACGGCACGTCGCCCGCGTCGAAGCGGATCACAAAGTCCCGCGCGTCCTGTTCCGAGAGGGTCGCGCCATGGTTAAGCCGCGCGTAGGTCTTCCAGGCCGTTTCGGTGTCGGCGGGTTTGCCGTCGCCGACGTAGTCGATCCGCACGAGACCCGGCCGGAACGTGACCTTGCCGGGATCGTCGGGCAGGGCGGCAAAGGTGTCATCGGCGGTTTTGAGGTCCGCCAGGAACGTCACAAACGCTGCGCGCACGTCCTCGTACGCGACCGGCGCGGCGGCCTCCGGATTCGCCGCGCTGACCGGCAGCCGGAAGAACGGCAGGGAGGCCGTCAGCCGATTGGCGAACAGTCCGTCGCGGTACCACGACTGGCCGAGGCGTTCGCCCGCGCGCAGGAACTGCACGATCCCCAGCGCGTAGCGGCGGCGGTTTGCGTCGGCGTCACCCGCGGCGGGGTGACCAGCCGCGGCCGTTTCCAGCGATTTTTGCCCTTCGGTGAGCGTGCCTTTCTCGAAGGCGGCCTGGATCACCGTGTCCGTGCCGTCCGCGGCCGCCCGCGGCGCGGGCAGCAGCAGGGTTGATAAGCCGGCGGCCAGTACGCCACTGAGGCGGAAATGGGTAAGCACTTTCATTTGCCGGGAGCGTCTGCCGACGCCGGGTCGCCGACAAATTGATTAAATCAGCCGTGTTTCGCGTTTTTTTGATGGGCGTGCTTCTTGCGGCCGGCTTCGAGCAGTTCGCGGGCTTCCTGCGGACCGCAGCGGCCCAGCGGCCGGAACTCGATGCCCTTGGCCATGTTGTAGGAGCGGAAGAAGTGCTCGATGTCCTCCATGATCTCCACGGGCACGTCGTCGATGGAACGCGCCTTGCCGTACTCGCGCGACTTGTGCATGACGCCGATGAGCCGGTCGTTGCGCTCGCTTTTTTCGCCGGGCTTGCCCTGTTCGGCCTTGATGCCGCCGAGCAGGCGCGTGGTGATCAGGCAGCCCGCGAACGCCTGCGAGCCGTCGTCGGTGAGCACCATGATGTCCACCGGGTCGCCGTCGTCGCCGAGCGTCGCCGGGATGAACCCGAAGTCGTACGGGAACACCGCCCCGGCCGGCAGCACGCCGCCGACGTAGAACAAGCCGCGCTCGGGGTCGAAATCAAACTTGTTGCGGCTGCCTTTGGGGGCTTCGATGACGACGTTGAGCAGTTCCGCGTCGTCCTCGTCAAAGGGCGTCAGGGTGGCAAAGGGATGGGCGGGAGTCGTGGACATGGCCGCCTGAATCGCACGGTTTTTTCCAGGTTGCTGTAAGTTTTGGCGGTTGCCCTCCGTAAGCTCTTTGTGACCCGCCGACCTCACGCCACCGTCTTACTTGCCCAGGGCATCCAGCGCCTTGCGGGCGTCTTCAGCCTTCGGTTGGAGACGCAGCGCGGCCTCGAACTCCTGGCGGGCGCCGGGTTTGTCGCCGCGCGCGGCGCGCAGTTTTCCCAGGAAATAGTGCGCGCGGGCCGGCGGCGGACCGCCGTCGGGGTCGGGCTGGTATTTGTCCAAAAACCGCCGCAACGCCGCCTCGCCTTCCGCCGGCCGCTGGCCGGTGAGCGCCACCAGCTTGCCCAAACCAAACAGGGCGCGCGGCTCGCCGGGGTCGTTGGCCAGCAGCCCGTCGTATTGCGCGAACGCCTTGTCGTACAGCTTGCCCTCCGTGTAGAAGTAGCCGAGCCGTTCGTGCGCCTGTGCGCGCCGGGCGTCGAGCGCGGCGGCGGCGAGGTATTCTTTCTCGCCTTCGGGGTACTTGCCATCGTCTACGAGGAGGTCACCCGCCCGCACGTGGCCCAGGTACGGGTCGCGCCGGGCGATTTCTGCCACCTGCGCCTGCGCCTTGGCCAGGCTGCCGCCGAGCAGGGAAGGGGCCGCGTGGTAGTAAGCCGCGAGGTCCGAGCGCGCGCCGACGTTGTCGGGGTCGAGCGCGACGGCTCGTTCCAGCGTGTCGCGCGAACGGGTGGCGTACCCGGGCCGGGCAAGCAGGCTGGCGTGCTGCGCTTCCAGTCCGTAGGCGCGTCCGAGCCACTGCGCGTAGAGCGACGCCGACGGCGCGAGCGACAGCGCCTTTTCAAACGCCTGCTGCGCCCCCTCGTAGCGCTCCTCGGCGTAGAGGCTGCGGCCGCGCCGGTAGGCTTCCTCGGCCGCCGGGTCCGGCGCGGCGCGCAAATCCGTCGTCGCGGCACCGACGCCGGCCGCCAATCCCAGAAAGAAGTGGAGACGAACCATCGTGTTTTCAATCGCGTTTCACCTTGACGTTGCGGGGCAAACTCCGGAGCTTGCCCACCGCCCGCGCCCTATGACTTTTTCAGCCAGGTTTTGCCTGCTGCTCTGGATTTTTGCCTGCTGCCTGCTGCCTGCTGCCTTTCTGCGGGCTGAGCCCGTCGACGCCAGTCCCGTGCCGGCCGCGTCGCTGACCGTGCTGGCGCTCGGCGACTCCATGGGGTTGTGCGGGTTTGCGCAGCATTTCGACCAGCGCCTGCGCGAGGACCCGCAGAACAAAGCCGTCTACACCTACGCGGCCTGCGCCACGATCCCGACGAGCTGGCTCAAGCGCAAACCCTACCTCGACCTGAAGACTGCGTGCGGGTTCCTGTCGATCAAGACCAGGGAAGGCGACGCCACTCCCGACACGCTCGAAGACATCTACGGGATGACCAAGGGCCACAAGCCCGCCGTCCATCCGGTGCCCAAGCTCGAAGACCTTCTCGAAGAGCATCACCCCGACGTGCTCATCCTCCAGACCGGCAACAATCTCTTCGACATCTTTCGCGACCAGAAAACGGTCGACGCCGACCGCCACGCCACCGAACTCGAAGGTCAGGTCAAGCCTTTCGTGGACCTGCTGAAAACCCCGACCTCGCTGCGGCGCGTCTACTGGGTGTCGCCGCCGATCTCCGGCCGGGTGTCGGAGGAAATCCAGCAGTTTGTCTTCGAGCACGTCAGCAAGCTCGTGGGCGACAAGGCAACGATCATCGACAGCCGGCCGTTCTTCAAATTTCCCTACCAGCACATGGAGGCCGACAAGGAGCATTTCATCGGTCCGCAGATGGACGAGTGGGCGGACCGGGTTTACGACATCGTCCGCAAGGACATGGCGAGCCACCCGCTGCCGCCGGCCGGGGCCTTGGCTGAGGCCGACGCCTCGCCGACGCCCGCCGAGCCGTCGCCGACGCCCGCCGCCGAAATCTCGCTGAGCGCGACGCTTGTTTCCAAGTCCAAGCCCTTTGAGGTGAAGACGCTCCTGCCTTACCGCGAGTCGCTCGTGGCGTACCTGTACGACGTGCGTAGCGTCCGCTCAGGCGACTACAAGGAAAAGCAGATCGTCGTGATGCAGCCCGCGCACGTCGACCTGAAGCCGCAGAACCTTGCCAAGTACAAGGAGGGCGAGGTTTACACGTTGCGCGTGCGTGAACTAGCCGGCACGCCGTGGGAGACGGTCAAGTCCTCCGACGAGACGAACCGGATCGACCTGACGCCGTACATCCAGGTGGAGGACGCGGCGCGGTTCCCGGGGAAGAAATAAACAGGGTGCGGGCCAGCCTTTGTCAGCCCCGAAGGGGCGCAATGCGATAGCCCGGGCAACGCCCCGGGATAGAGGAGTTACCGCCGAGCCCTGAAAGGGCGAAACTTCTGGGAACGATCGGAGTTGCGCCCTTTCAGGGCTGGGCCTTCTTGTGCCTTTGCCCGGGGCTATCGCATTGCGCCCCTTCGGGGCTGACAGAGCGTCGCTACATCCACTTGCTCGCCGCAAGATTGCGCTTGCATCCGGCCCCGCCGCCACGTTTTCTGGCAACCGGCAGCACTCGGGGAACACGGATACGCTGCCGCCCGCTGCCTGCCGCCATCCCGCTTCCTTCTGCCATGCCCACCACGCTCACGCCTCCACCTACCTCCGCTCCCGCCACGCCGGCCATGGAGCCTTTCATCGACCCGCGCTCGACCGGGATGCAGGAGTTCACTTGGCGCGCGGTGATCGTCGGCACGCTGCTGGGCATCGTCTTTGGCGCGTCGTCGCTTTACCTCGTGCTCAAGGTCGGTCTAACCGTCAGCGCGTCGATCCCCGTCGCCGTCATCTCGCTGTCGATCTTCCGCGCGCTTTCGCGCACGCTCAAAACCCGCGATGCCACCATCCTCGAACACAACATCACCCAGACCGCTGGCAGCGCGGGCGAGTCCATCGCCTTCGGCGTCGGCGTGACGATGCCGGCCATCCTCATCCTCGGCTTTGACCTGGAACTGACCCGCGTGGCGATGGTCGCCATCCTCGGCGGCCTCCTGGGCATCCTCATGATGATCCCGCTGCGCCGCGCGCTCATCGTCAAGGAACACGGCATTCTCAAGTACCCCGAAGGCACCGCCTGCGCCGCCGTGCTCAAGGCCGGTGCC
>CAXTMD010000129.1:0-11122 GCA_964245035.1 uncultured Chthoniobacterales bacterium | reverse complement strand
CCCTCGCCGTGGGCGTGGCCATGCTCATGGCCGTGTTCGTGGGCGGGCAAAAGCTCCAGCTCGCGCGGCACGAACTTCGGCCAGCGCAGGTCCTGCCAGCGCCAGAAACGCACCGCCGTCGAGCAGGTCTGTTTTTCGACAAGCGTGTTGCCCAGCACGCGCTTGACCACG
This sequence comes from uncultured Chthoniobacterales bacterium, assembly GCA_964245035.1. Classification (GTDB taxonomy): domain Bacteria; phylum Verrucomicrobiota; class Verrucomicrobiia; order Chthoniobacterales; family SZAS-18; genus CAHJWO01. The sequence goes on along the minus strand of CAXTMD010000129.1, from coordinate 10,951 downwards.
ACGCGGCTCTGGCCGGCGCGCGCGTCGATGGCCGTGCCGCACTCCGCGCAGTTGCCGCTGGCATCAGCCACCGAGCAGCGAGAACCCGCCGGGTGGTGGTGCACCGCCTCGGCCACGCGCCGGGCGAGGCGTTCGCCGGGGTCGGTGCCGAGCGTGGCCATCGCCAGCCGGCGCGATTTGGACTCGAAGGCGACGGCTTCCAGCCGCGGCTCCTCCGCCAGTACCCGGGCGACGTTTTCGACCATGCAGCCATCACTCCCCGACACTTTCTTGCCGGGCGGGTTGGCGGGAGCGGGAACCTCGGACGGCTTCATAGAACACAGAACCAAGACAAAAGGCAGATACGATAATCGGTGAAAATGGCACGCGGCTCAACAGGAAACGTCATCGCAGCAGTGGTGAGTCTGATCGTCCCTGGCGCGGGGCAGTTGGTCCAGGGCAGATTAGTGGCAGCCCTCTTTTTCTTCGTCCTCTCGGGCGTGATCTGGATCGTCTCGCTAGGCTTCTTGGGCTGGATCGGACACATCGCCGCCGCCCTGGAAGCCGCCGTCTGGCAGGATCGTAGCGGCCGGTCTCTGCCATGACCGGCCCGAATGCGGAGGCGGACGAGACGTTTGAACTCGTCCCGCTGGCCGGCGGCATCTATAGCCTGCGTTCGCTCGCCAACGGACAGACGTTCCATCCCGTGGTCGGTCCGGCGGCGGAAGCCGAGCGGTTGCATGTGGGTGGCACGCGGTTGGTCGAGCGTGCCAACGCGCTGCCTCCGGGCGAGCGGCTGGTCATCCACGACGTGGGCCTCGGCGCGGCGGCCAACGCGCTGGCGGCGGTGCGCGCGCTGGCGGCGGGTTACCGGCGGATCGAGGACGTGGTGATGGTCAGCTACGACCGCAGCGTGGCGGCCCTGGAGTTTGCCCTGGCCCACGCGGCGGAACTGGCTTACCCGCTCGGCTACGAGGAGGCGTTGCGCGCCTTGCTGGAACGCGGCAGTGCCGTCGTGCCCATCGGTCAGGCGAGAGTGAGTTGGCGGTTGGTCCGGGGAGATTTCGTTGGTTGGACCGGCCACCAAGCGGACCTGAAGCCGCACGCCGTTTTCTACGATCCGTACTCGCCCACGGTGAACCCGGAAATGTGGACCCTGGAGCTTTTCGGGGCGCTCCACGCCGGGCTGCGGTCGGACCGCCCTTGTTTGCTGACCAACTACACGCGCTCGACCTCCGTGCGCGTGACGCTGCTGCTGGCAGGCTTCTTCGTCGGGATCGGACCGTCTACGGGCGAGAAGGACGAAACGACCGTCGCCGCCAACACCCCCGCGCTGGTCGGACGCCCGCTCTCCCGCGAGTGGCTGGAAAAGAAGGTCTACGCCTCCACGAACGCCGCGCCGCGCCGCGCCGGCCAGGGCGACGTGCGCGCGCCGATCAGCGAGGAGGACTTCGCGCGCTTGCAGGCGCACCCGCAGTTCGCGTGAGGTGGCGGCCCGTCCGGGTTTGAAGCTTCCGGGGCGGCCTGCGGCATTTTCCGGTTGCTCGTGCGGGTTCCGCTCCTGCCGGGGCTGCGGAGGGCCTCACAGGCAATCGGAAAACGCTTTGGCAAACTCCTGCTTACCCGCCCGTGACCTCGATGATCCCGCGCCGCAGGGCTTCGACCATGCGTTCCAGTTCCGGATCGGTCGTGCAGTAGGGCGGCATCAGCACGAGCGTGTCGAGGATGGGCCGGGTCAACAATCCGTGCGCCCGCGCCGCCGCGCACACCTGCGCGCCGGTCTGCGCCTCCCACGGGAAACGCTCGCCCCGCGCCGGGTCGGCCAGCAGCTCGATCCCCGCGATGAACCCGCAGCGGCGGATCTCGGCGACATGACCCAGCGGCCGCAGCCGTGTTTCCAGCAACCCGGCAAACCGCGCGATCTGGCCTTGCAAGCGCGCCAGCACGCCCTCCTCGCGAAAGATGGCGAGGTTCTCCAGCGCCGCTGCGCAGCCGAGCGCGCTGCCCGTGTAGCTGTGGCCGTAGAAGAACGTCTTGCGTTCGCGATACTCCCCCAGGAACGCCTCGTAGACCCGCTCGGTGGTCAGGGTCGCCGCCAGCGGCAGGTAGCCGCCGGTCAGCCCTTTGGCCAGGCACAGGAAATCGGGCAGCACGTTCTCCTGTTCGCAGGCAAACATCGTGCCCGTGCGGCCGAAGCCGGTCATGATCTCGTCGGCGACCAGCAGGACCCCGTGCCGGTCGCACCACGCTCGCAGTTTGGCGAGCGTGCCCGCTGGCCAGAGCCGCATCCCGGCCGCGCCCTGGACCAGCGGTTCGATGACGGCGGCGGCCAACGTGGCGACCTGCGCCGGGTCCAGCGCGTCGAGCGCATCCACCCCGGCGACCCGCAGCACGTCGCCGTCGTCCGCGCCGGAGAGCGCCTTCTTGAACAGCGGGATGCCGCCGAGCCCCGCCGCGCCCAGGGTGTCGCCGTGGTAGGCGTTCTCGAAGGATAGGAACCGCCGCCGCTCCTCGTGTCCGACGAGCTGCCAGTACTGCCGCGCCATGCGCAGGGCGGCCTCGATGGCCGTCGAACCATCGTCGGACCAGAACACCCGCGTCAGCGTGTCCGGCGGGAACAATCCGACCAACGCCGCGCCGAGTTCGACTGCCCCCGGGTGGGTCAACCCCAGGAACGAGCAGTGCGCGAACGATTCCAGTTGCCGGGCGACGGCCCTATCCAGGCGCGGGTGGCGGTGGCCGTGGAGGTTGGTCCAGATCGAGGAGTTGCCGTCGAGGTACTCGCGCCCGCGGCTGTCGCGTAGCGTGGCGCCCCGGCCCTCGACGATGACGGGGGCGTCGAAGTCCGGCGCGCACCAGTCGCGCATCTGCGTGAACGGATGCCACTGGTGCCGGCGGTCGGCGTCGAGCCAGGCGCGCGTGCGGTCGTCGGCGGAGGAGGTCACGGCGCGCCCTGGCTTTCGGAGATGAGCCGGTCGACGGCCTGCAGGTCGTCGTAGGAGGCGCGGCGGCGCTGGTACTTGCGAAAGATCAGGTCGCGCAACGCTGCCAGGTCCTCGGCGGATGGCTTGTCGTGGTAGGTCCAGCCGGGATCGTCCCGGAGCTTGGACTGGAGTTTCCACTTGCCGGCGAACTTGACGGCGCGCACCTCGCGCTTGTCGCCCTCGGCGGTGGTCTCGCGCCAGGTGTGTTCGTTGGGCATCGGGTCACGTTAGGAACGACGAACCGGGAAAGCAAGCGGGTCGGAGAAGCGGAAGAAAGAGGCGGGCAAAATATTCTCGCACAAATGATTGACATGCCGGACCCGGATCGCTAAAACCCGGGCCGCTATGAATAAATCCGCTTTGAAGAATGCAACCACAGGGCTGGCGGGGGCGGTTGCGCTCGCCGGCGGAACCCAGGCGTACGGCGCGGTCGTTACCGTGGCTGTGCCCGCGACCATTTCCGCCAGCGCCTCCAACACCGACACCACCATTTTCTACGACATCAACGGCGACGGCACGCCGGACTTCCAGATCACCTGCGCCGTCGGGGCCGGCACTTCCACCAGCGGCACCGCGTACGCGTTTTCGCTCGCGGGCATCGCGGGCGCTTACCAGGCGTACAATGCGTTTGGCTTCGAGAATCGGGTCGTCGGGTACACCACGTCGTTCGGCAACTACGCCTCGCGCCTGGCGACCGGCACGAGCATCGGCGCCAGCAGCGCCTTCGTCTACGGCAATTACCTGACGGTCCTGGGTTCGCGCTTCAACGGCAAGAGCTACGGCGCGCTGCGCACCAAAGGCTACATCGGCGTCGAGTTCGCGGCGGCGGACGGCGAACATTTCGGCTACATCAACCTGAAAGCCACCGTGGCCGGGACCGGCACGACCGACACGAACTACACCGCCTCGCTGGCGTTCTCCAGCGCCGGCTACGAGAGCACCCCGGGCGTCTCGATCCTCGCCGGGGCCAAGGCAGTGCCCGAGCCCACGTCTCTAGGCGCTTTGGCATTCGGCGCGGCCGGGGTGGCGGCCGCGGCGGCCTACCGCCGCAAGAAGGCGGCCCAACCGGCGGCCTGAACCAGCCACGGCCTGTCTGATTGCGACTTCGTCCCGGCGTTCTCCACGGAGGACGCCGGGATTTTCGTTGTCGCGCGCGGACTTCTCCCCCTAACTTCACCATGCCCGAACGATTGGCCAAGCGCGTCCTGCTCCTGGGCTGGGACGCCGCGGATTGGCAAATTCTCCATCCACTCCTCGACCGGGGCGAGATGCCCGTGCTCCAGAGCCTGATCGAGCACGGGGTCAGCGGACGCCTCGCCACGCTCCACCCGGTGATCTCGCCGATCCTGTGGAACTCGATTGCCACGGGCAAGCGCGCCGACAAGCACGGCATCCTCGGCTTCATCGAACCCGCGCCCGACGGCCGCGGCGCGCGCCCGGTGTCCTCCACCTCGCGGCAGGCCAAGGCGCTCTGGAACATCCTCAGCCAGCAGGGGCTGCGCGCCGGAGTGGTCAACTGGTTCGCGTCCCACCCCGCCGAGCCCATCGACGGTGAGGTGTTCACCAACCGCTTCGTGGACGTGCTGCGGCCCGGTGGCGCGGTGCCGGCGCTGGACCCGGCGGCGGTGCATCCGCCCGAGCTGCGCGAGATCGCGGCGGGCCTGCGCGTGGGCATTGACACGATCACGCCCGAGCAGATGCTGCCTTTTTTCCCGGACCGGCTGCCGGACGATGACACCGACGACCGCCCGCGCATGCTCGCGCGGATGCTGGCGGAGGCCGCCACGATCCAGAACGCCGCCACGCTCCTGGCGGCCGGCGACGACTGGGACTTCCTGGGCGTGTACTTCGACACGATTGACCACACCTGCCACGGCTTCATCGAGTACCACCCGCCGGCCATGGCCCACGTCAGCGCGGAAGACGCCGCGACCTACGGCTACGTCGTGCGCGGGGTCTACCGGTTCCACGACATGATGCTGGGCCGTCTGCTGGCCGCCGCCGGACCGGAGACGACGGTGCTGATTGTCTCCGACCACGGCTTCTACAGTGACCACCTGCGCCCGGCAGTGGCCCGGCACACCCGGGACCCACAGGAGAAGTTCGGCTTCGACATGAACCCGGTGGCGTGGCACGCGCAGCAGGGTGTCTTCGTGGCGTCGGGCGAGGGCATCAAGCACGACGCACTGGTCCACGGCACGACGCTGCTCGACATCGCCCCGACGGTGCTGGCGCTCCTGGGCCAGCCCGTGGCCGACGACATGGACGGGCGCGCGCTCACGCAGATTTTCGCGGAGCCGGCCGAACCCGCACGGATCGCCTCCTACGAGCCGCCGCACGAGCGCGACGGCGTGTGGCGCGACCTGCCGCCGGAGGAAAGCGACCCATACGCCGCCCGGCAGGCGATGGAACAGCTCGCCGCGCTCGGCTACATCGAGATGCCCGACGCCGACGACCCGAAGAAGGAGGCGGCCGGCGCGATCTCGGAACGACGCAAGAACCTCGTGCAGGTGTACTTCTCATCCGGCCGCTGGGCGGAGGCGCTCGCGCTGCTGCGCGAACTCATCGCCGAGGAGGATGGCCCCCAACTGCACTGCCACGCAGGGCTCTGCTACCTGAGCCTGGGCCAACCCGCGCTGGCGGAAGCCGAGGTCGCGCCGCTGCTAGACCACCCCGCGGCCGGGCACCTGCCACGGCTGGTCCTGGGGCGGGCCAAGCTCGCGCTCGGCCAGAAGGAGGAGGCGCAAGCCCTCCTGGAACCGCTGCGGCAGGAGGAAACGCGGCTGCCCTTCCTGATGCTGGCGCTGGGGCACCTCGCCCTGCGCAACGGCGACCCGGCCGGCGCGGAGGCGTCGTTCCGCCGTGCCGTGGAGCGCGACGAGTTCAACGCCGAGGCTCACGACGGCCTGGGGTTGGCGCTGCGGCGGCAGGGGCGCTACGAGGACGCGGTTTACGAGCACATGCGCGCGGCCTCGCTCCAGCACGACCGCGCGCAGACGCACATCAACCTCGGCGTGGCGCTCGTCAAAAACGGCCAGCCCGACTGGGCCGCGCGCGCCTTCGAGGTGGCGGCGGAACTCGCCCCGGCCGACCCGTTCCCGCACCGCCTGCTGGCACGGCTGTATTTCTCGATCAAGAAGGACCGCGAACGCGCGCGCCACCACGCCGCGGAGATGCTGCGCCGCCGGCAGGCTGCCAAGGCGGCGACGCCCACAGGTTGAGGGGCTTCACCCGCCCCCCGCCCGTTTCTCGCGGTAGAGCGTCGGATCGACCGCGCGCGCCATCGCCGCCTCGTCCAGGCCACCGCCGAGGAACGCGTTGACCCGCGCCAACTCGGCGGCCGGATCGGCCACCAGCATGGGGTACTGCACCGTGCAAACCTGAAACTCCGGCCGCCCCGCCAGCAGCCGCTCGACGCGCTCCAACTGGTCGATGAACAGCTTGCCCAACTGCGCGTCCGGCACCGCCGCCGCCGGTTTGCCCTGCCGCGCCAGCATCGCGCGCTGGCTCGCCACCACTTCCTCCACGGGCCGGCGCATCATCACCACGCGGTATTCCTCCCGGAGGCCCGCGTCCGCCGCGGCGAGTTCGGGCAGCAGGAGGTGGATGATCTTGACGGCTTTGCCCCGTGCCTGCGGCAGCCATGCACGGTCGGTCTTGAGCCGCTTGACGGCTTCCAGTTCGAGGTAGCCGCGCGGGTTGCTCACGTCGGCGGCGCGCTGTGCGTCGGTGAGCGGCGGCAGTCCACCGGCGGCGAGGGCCTGCATCATCAGCGAGGTGCCCGAGCGCGGCAGTCCGCTGACGACGGTGATCCAGGGAGGAGTGTCCATGTTCGGGCAGGCAGGAGGTCAGGGGTTGGCCGCAGCGGCAGCCAGGGCGTCTTCCCGCCGGCGGCGCAGTTGCTGCACGCGCTCAAAATGCTGGCGCGCCTTGGCCTCGTTGCCCTTCACGCGGCGGTAGAGATAAGTGAGGCAGCGGTGGGCGAAGGCATGGTCGGGCTGCAACTCCACGGCCACCTCGAACGCCCGGATCGCCCAGTCGTACTGGCCGGTGCGCGTCAACGCCATCGCCAGGTGGACGTGCGTGCCGGGCCGGGCATGCAGCAGGGCGGCGGAGCGCATGTGCTCGTACACTGCGTCCTCGAAGCGGCCGGTCCGGCGCAGGATCGTGCCCAGTTCGTCGTGCGCCTCGGCGTTGTCGTCGTCGCGTTCCAGGGCCTGGCGGAACGCCCGCTCCGCCTGGTCGAGCAGGCCGCGCCGCGCGTACACCTTCCCGAGCGTGGTGTGCAGATAGGACAGGGGAAAGGTCGCGCGTTCGAGCGGTTCCAACAAAGCCTGGGCCTCTTCGAGCCGTCCCTGCGCCAGCCGCACCTGCCCGAGGATCAGCTGCGGCAGGGGAGAGGAAAGGGTCGCCGGCGGCACCTGGGAAATCAGCTCCTCCGCTTCCTCGAACCGGCCCAGGCCCGCCAGGTACAGGGCGAGGCGGCAGCGCGCGTCGGCGTTGTCGTCCTCGGCCAGCAAGGCGCGGAACAGCTCGATGGCTTCCGCGATCCGGCCGGTGGAAACGAGCACCTGGGCCAGGCTGTTGTGGCGGTCGCGCTCGATGCCGGCGATCAACTTGGCCGCGTCGCCGTCGGCGGGAACCTCGACGTACCCCAATTCGGCCAGTTGCTGGAGCGCCGCCTGCGCGGCGAAGGGGTCGCTTTCCTCCGCCGGCACGTCGCGCCACACGCCGTCGCGCTCGTGCGGCGGCTCGTAGGAGGCGATCCGTGCGGGTTCGGCCGGCTCCGCGAAAATCTGCGTGAGCGCGCGCCCGTCCATGTCGTCGGCCACGGGCAGCCCGAGCAGGGTCAGCACGGTGGGCACGATGTCCAGCAGGCCGGCCCCGTGGATGAGTTCGTCCTGCTTGACGCCGGCTCCCACCGCCAGGAACACGCCGTGCGGACGGTGCCACGCCACGGGGTTCATCTCGGGGCCGAACTTCTTCGCCGGGTCGCGGAAATGCTCCAGCACCGCGGGGCGCAGGTGGTCGCTGTAGAAGCCGTGGTCGGACAACAGGATGGCGGTGGCACCCGGCCCGGCGAGGTCGAGCAGGTTGCCGAGCATCATGTCGTGGAAGCGATACATGCCGTTGACGACCCCGCCCCACACGGCCGCATCCTCGGCGCTGACGTGGGCCATGGCCGGCGGGTGGTACTCGATGAAGCCGTGGCCGGCGTGGTCGATGGCGTCGTAGTAGACGGCCAGCAGGTCCCAGTCGTCGCGCGCGGCCAGCCACGTCGCCGCGTTGTGCGTGGAAGCGCACTGGGCGAGCAGGTTGACCAGCATCGAGAAACGCGGGTCTTTCACGTCGGGCAGGTGCGCGCGGTCGAAGAACGTGGCGAGTTGCTTGAGCGTGATCTCGGCGGGGTGCAGCCGCAGGTCCTCGGCCGTGTCGAGGAGTTCCGCCGGGTGGACCGCCGCTGCCGGCAGCGGCAGGAGGTCGCCGTCTGGACCGAGCGCCTCGCTGGTCAGCCGGTTGCTGAAGATCGTCCCGGCAACCGGTTCGGCCGGGTGGGAAGCGTACCAGTTCACCACGGCGCTGCGCAGCCCCTGCTGGCTGAGGATGTTCCACAGTGCCTTGGCCCGGCGCGAGGTGGAGCGCACCGGGCGCACGCCCGAGCCGTCGGGATTCGGCTCCATGAAGCCGAGGATGCCGTGCTTGTCGGCGCGCTTGCCTGTGGCGATGGAATTCCACAGGATCGGGGAAATGGCGGGCTGCAAGGTGGAGACCTTGCCGCTGACCCCGTGCTCGATCAGACGCTGGAGGACAGGCATCTCGCCGGCCTCCAGGAGCGGGTGGATGATTTTCCAGTCGGCGGCATCCCAGCCGACGAGCACGACGCGGCGGGTCAGACGTTCAGGCATGAAGGCAAATGGGCGGCGGTGACAAAGAAAATCCCGGCATCCATGGGGATGCCGGGACAAAGCAAAGCTCGGTGCTCTGGGATGGCAAACCGCGCTTGGAGGATCAGGCCTGCCGGGCGGCGAGGGCTGCCTTGCGGCGCTTGAAGCCGACCCCGGCCAGAGCCGCCGCGCCGGCCGCGAGGGCACCGAGCGTGCCCGGCTCCGGAACGGCGTTGGTGCCCACCTGGCCCGCCGTGATGGTGCCGCCCGCCGCGTCCGAAACGCTGTTGTAGGCCGCGGCGAGGAAGATCAGGCCGCCGGGGTTGGCGGCACTGGTGTAGGTGACGTTTTCGAGTTCCACCCAACCGTCGTGCAACGCGTTGTCCGAGCCCAGGAACTGGAAGCCCAGGTAGGAGACCTGGTTGATGGGGAAGACGGACGCAGTGTTCCCCTTGTAAACCTCGCCCAGCACCGTGAAGTAGGTCGCGCTCTGGCCAAAGTTCGCGTACGTGCCGCCGGTGCCGATGGTCGAGCCCTTGGTGATACCGTAGGCGAAGAACCGCATGTTGCCCGCGTAGTAGTAGTTGGCGGTGCTCGCGCCGCCGGTGCCGCCGTGCACGGCGGTGTAGAACAGCGTGCTGCCGTTGGCCAGCGTGCCGTTCTCGTAGCCGAACTGGAGCGAGAACGCCGCCGGCCGGGTGGTCGACGTGGCACCCGTGAGGGCGTTCCAATACTCCCGGTTGCCGAAGGTCGCGGAATTGTTGCCGGTGATGTTGGTCGGCGGCTGGACGTTGATGATGGTCCCGTAGGCTTGGCTGGCGCCCGCAACGGCCACTGCCCCTGCAAGCCCTGTGTATTTGAGTGCGTTCGCGGTCTGCTTCATGTTGGCACCGCTTGTAGGGAATCGCTCCCAGATTGTCAAAATGAATTTTGTGCCGTTCAAGAAAAATTCTTCAGCCCTCTGCCGACGAGGAATCTAATGGGCCGTTGATCTTGCCGTTCAATCCGAAAACCCGCCGCTCGCCCGCCAGCACGACGAGTTCGACCTCGCGCCCGTCTCCCGGCTCGAAGCGCACCGCCGTGCCCGCCGCGATGTTCAGCCGGAACCCGCGCGCTTGCTCGCGCTCGAATCGCAACGCCGGGTTGACCTCGTAGAAATGGAAGTGGCTGCCGACCTGCACCGGCCGGTCGCCGGTGTTGGAGACGACGAGCGTGCGGGTTTCCAGGCCGACGTTGGCCACCAGCGGCGCGGCGTCGGCGGGGACGAGGATTTCGCCCGGGATCATGGCGGGGTCAGCGGATGGGATGGTGGACGGTGACGAGCTTGGTGCCGTCGGGGAAGGTGGCCTCGACCTGAACCTCGTGGATCATGTCGGCGACGCCGTCCATCACGTCGGCGCGGGAGAGCAGGGTGGTGCCGTGGCCCATGAGTTCGGCGACGGGGCGGCCGTCGCGCGCGCCCTCGGTGATCTCGTAGGTGATAATCGCCACGGCCTCGGGGTAGTTGAGCTTCAGCCCGCGCGCCTGCCGCCGCCGGGCGAGGTCGGCCGCGACGACGACCAGGAGCTTTTCGTGCTCGCGCGGAGTCAGGTGCATCCGCAGGCAGAAGTAAAAAGACCGCCGGCGGAAGTAAAGACGGAAAGCGGCGCCCGCCGGCCTCAATCTTCCTCGACTGCGTCCGGCAGTTCGTTCACGCCGCCGGGCAGGGGCGGGAAGTGTTCCGCCAGGACTGCGCCCACCTCGCCGACCGCCGCGACGATGGCTTCCGTGAACCGGCCCTCCCGCAACCGCGGCCGCATCGTCTCGCCGACGATCTTTTGCCAGAACTCGTCGCCCCCGCAGCGCACGTGGATGCCCTCGTCACCGACGACCGCGAACTTGCGCGACTCCGGGGCGAGGTAGATGAGCACGCCGTTGCGCGCCGCCGTCTTTTCCATGCCCAGCTTGGCGAACCGCTCGCGCGCCGCCGTGAGCACGTCCTCCACCGCCCGGTGGGTGACGAACACCCGGACCTGCCCGCTGGTCTGCCGCTCGGCCGCCGCGATGGCCGCGGTGATCTGTGGGTGATCGAGCGTCTGGACGAAGTGCTTTGTCTTCATGGGA
>CAXTMD010000128.1:10304-11130 GCA_964245035.1 uncultured Chthoniobacterales bacterium | reverse complement strand
GTGGCTACAGCGGCGGCGGTGGTGGTGGTGACCGCCGCGGCGGCTACAGCGACCGGCGCGAACGCGGCGGCGGTGATCGCGGCGGCTACGGCGACGACCGCGGCGGCTACTAAACCGCAGCCGGCAGTCAGATTTTTCACGAACGCCCCGGAGAGTTTCCGGGGCGTTTTGTTTTTCCGGTCCGGACGCGAAAAGTTCGTTTCCGCCGCCGCCGAAAAGCCTTACACTCCGGGCTGTGAGTTATCAGGTTTTCGCGCGCAAGTACCGTCCGCAGACGTTCGACGACGTGGTGGGTCAGGAGCACATTACCCGCACGCTCAAAAACGCCATCGCGCAGAACCGCCTCGCTCACGCCTACCTCTTCGTGGGGCCGCGCGGCACGGGCAAGACCTCGACCGCGCGCATCCTCTCCAAGTCGCTGTGCTGCGTCAAAGCGCCGACGACGGAACCTTGCGGCGTGTGCGACGCCTGCCGCGAGATCGCCGCCGGCACGAGCCTCGACGTGCTGGAGATCGACGGCGCGAGCAACAACGGCGTCGAACAGGTGCGCGAATTGCGCGACAACGTGCGCTACGCTCCCACCCACGGAAAGTACAAGATTTACATCATCGACGAGGTCCACATGCTGACCTCGGCGGCGTTCAACGCGCTGCTCAAAACGCTCGAAGAACCGCCCGAGCACGTCAAATTCGTCTTCGCCACGACCGAGCCGCAGAAGGTGCTGCCCACGATCCTAAGCCGCTGCCAGCGGTTCGACCTGCGGCGCATCCCCGCGCCACTCATCGCCGCGCACCTCCAGAAGATTGCCACGAACGAAAAGATCCAC
>CAXTMD010000128.1:0-10294 GCA_964245035.1 uncultured Chthoniobacterales bacterium | reverse complement strand
GCGGCGCGGAGGGCGGCTTGCGCGACGCGGAGTCGATGCTCGACCAGCTCGTGGCGTTTTGCGGGGAGACCATCGGCCTGGACGACGTGCTGGGCATCTTTGGCTTCACCGCACCGGAGACGGTGGCGACGCTCGCCGGACACATTTTGGGTCGGCAGACGGGCGAGGCCCTGGCGCTCCTCGACGCCCAGTCGGAGGGCGGCAAGGACCTCCTGCGGCTCCTGTCCGAGTTGATTGCACACTTGCGCGACCTGCTCGTCTTCCAGGTGAACCCCGAGGGGGCCGTATCCGAAAAGTCGGCGGCGCAACTGGGAGCGTTCCAGGCGCAGGCTCCGCTGGTTGCGACCGAACGGGTGCTGGAGTTGATCGACAGCTTCGGAGCCGCCGAGGGCCGCATGAAGTGGGCACCCAACAAGAAGCTCCATTTCGAGATTGCGATCATCAAGGCCATCCAGAGTCTTGGACAGAGCACGCTCACGGAAGTTATTGACGCGCTCGCCGGCATCCGAGAGGCCGAGCCTGCGACCAACGGCGCCCCGACCCGTCCGTCGGACGCTCCGCGGGAGACGAGGCCGCTGACGGCGTCTTCCCCAAAGGCCGCCGAGCCCGCCCGTGGCATGGACTGGGCGAGTTTGAAACGCTCGGTCGGGCAGCCGGCCAACGCCCCGCCCTCTGCCCCGGAGAAATCCAGCCCCGCGCCGCTGCCGGTGGTGACACCGGTCGCAGTGGTGACGCCGGTCCCGCTGGAAGCTGCCACGACCAAGGTCGATGTCCCTGCCACCGGGCTGGACGGACCGCGGCTCTGGCGCGACATGATCGGTGAGATCCGCTCCCAGCGTCCGCTGCTCACCGCCTGGGTCCAGATCGGTCGGCCGCTGGGAGTGGAAGGCAGCACGCTGCGCGTCGGGTTCCCGAGCGACCAGAAGATGAGCGTCGAGTCGTTGAACAAGGCGAACACTCGCAAGTTCCTGGAAGGACTGCTCACCAAACTGGCCGGACAGCCCGTCGGTTTGAAACTCGAACTCGGCGACATTGCCGAGGGCGCATCCGCCGAACCGCTGCCCGTGCCTGCCAGCAGCGGGTCTAACGGCCAGCGTCATCCCGTGGCCACGCCGACCGTGGCGGAACCGAACCCGGCAGCCGCCGCTGAGGACTCCTCCGAGTTGTTCAAGAACGACCCCCTCATCCAAAAGGCCCTCAAAATCTTCGAGGGCGAAATCCGCTCCGTGCAAGGCCCCTCCTGATCTCCCCATCCACACCCACACCATTCCCTAAGATGAACTTCAATAAAATGCTCAAACAGGCCCAGAAGATGCAGGCCGACGCCGCGAAGATGCAGACGGACCTCGCGCAGAAAACCGTCAGCGCCTCCGTGGGGGGCGGCAAGGTGACCGTGGTGGCCACCGGAGCCGGTGACGTGGTGAGCATCAAGATTTCCAAAGACGTGATCGACCCGGACGACGTGGAGATGCTGGAGGACCTGGTGCTCAGCGGCGTCAAGCAAGCCATCGACGAGGGCAAGAAGATGGCCGAGGCCGAGATGGGCAAGTTGACGGCTGGTCTGGGCGGGATGGGTCTGCCGGGAATGGGTTTTTGACCGTGCCAGACGGACGATTTTGTGCTAGTTTGCGAAGCTAGAAACATCCACAGGAACACCATGATCAAACCAACTTTTCTCGCGGTTCTCGGCGTCGGTGCGGCCCTGCTGTTGAGCGCCCACGTGGCTCGCGCGGACGATCCCAAGCCCAAAAAGAAGACGGCGACAGAAAAACAGGAGGAAGCGAACTACATCCCGCCGAAGGACCGTCGGTCCGGGAGGAACAAGCCGTCAGTCGACGGACGCAACTCCACCAGCGCCAAGACCAACACGGTCGGCGGCGCGCCGGGCGGCCGGGAGACCCGCGTTCCGACCGGCACCAACCTGCCGAAGACGTACGAGCGTAAAGGCTACACGTCGGATCGTGATCCGAGCACGAATATCTACGATCACAACGACATCCGCTTCAAGGACTCCGACACGCCCAGCGAGGCGTTGCGCCAGGTGCCGGGCATCAACGTCGGTGGCCCGCGCTGAGCGCGTGGTGTGACTTCAGCCGTGCCGCTGGCGTCTGACCGATGGTTAGAACACCAGCGGCATAATTTTTTGGTATGCGTCGCACAATCGACGTATGCCCCGCTGAGATGGCTCAGGAGCGCAGCCTCTTCAATCTGAATACGGTGGAGAACTGCCCAAGCTGGTGGGAGTAGTATCACCAAGGGGCCAGCAGCGTTCCGAGGGAGAGCCCCAGGCCAGCAAGTTGTAAGAGCAGTCCACTGTACGACGGATGCCGGATGAGGCGATAAGGACCCGTGTCCACGACCCGGTGGTCTTCCGCCACCACGACGTTGACGGTGAAGAACCTTCCGAGGTGCCAGACTGACCACCAACGCAGGAAGGTTCCACCTAGGAAAACCGTTGCTCCCAACCACATGCCGGCGGCAGGCAACGGTGGTCCCACTCTCCAAGCGGCAAGAAACCAACCGGCCGTGATCGACGCCGAGATGACGACCCACAACAGGCGCAGCGACCCGGCATCGCGCTCGACGAACGAGGCATTGGGAGAAGCACGCCGCCAGATTGCCAAACTCAACTCCGAAAGGAAAAACCCGGCCTCGAACAAGGCAGGAGCAGCGGGCAGCATAGCAGCACAACCATCTCAAAACCCGCCTTGTCGCGCGAAGAGGAACAACAAGGCTGCAATCACCAGGACAGCAGCGACCCACCACAAAGTGGACAATCCGGGCGGTTTGACCCGGGTCCCAAGTTCTGTTTTCACAAACTCGTTGTAGTCGAATTCGTCGAGCCCAGGGTCCTCTCCGTACAAGCCGGTGTCTCGCCGCCAACCGGAACGCTCGTCCGCGCCGCACTCCGGGCAGGCAAGCGCATTGCGTGGCACGCCTTCCCCGCACACCGGGCAAACCGCCGGCGGGGAGGAACGTGCGGGCTTCCGGCTGGCCATGGAATTCAACCAACCTTTAGCGCCCGGGCCGCTTCCACGACGTGGTCGGCAGTGATGCCCAACTCTTTCATCACCTCCCCACCCGGCGCACTGAGACCGAAGCGATTGATGCCGACCGTTGTGCCGTCCAAACCAACGTATTCCGCCCAGGTCACTGGCACCGACGCCTCGATGGCGACGCGCGCGCGGCAGGACTTCGGCAACACCTCATCCTTATAGGCTTGATCCTGACGGTCGAACCGCTCGAAACACGGGATGCTTACCACGCGGGTACTTTCCCCGAGTGTCTCGGCGGCTTTGAGCGCGTGTTGAAGTTCACTGCCGGCGCTCAGCAAGATAAGTTGGAGATCGCCCGTCTCCTTTTTGGCGATGTAGCCGCCTTTCAGCACGCCCTCACGCCGGGTTTTCACCGGGACGCTGGTGAGCAGCGGCACAGACTGACGGCTCAGGGCCAGCAGTGTCGGACCATCCGTGCGGTCTAGCGCGGCAACGAATGCGCCGGCCGTTTCCTCCGGGTCGGCGGGACGGATCACGTCGAGGTTCGGGATCACGCGCAAACCGGGCACCGTCTCGATCGGTTGATGCGTTGGCCCGTCCTCGCCGACACCGACGCTGTCGTGCGTGAAAATGTACATGACCGGCAGGTGCGACAGCGAAGCCAGACGGATCGCCGCGCGGCAGTAGTCTGCAAAGACGAGGAACGTCGCTGCGTTTGGTCGGAAAACGCCGTGCGCGGCGATTCCGTTCGTGATCGAACACATGCCGTGCTCGCGAATGCCGTAGGGGATGTTGCGCCCCGTGCGGTTGGCGGGGGAGAAATCGTCGTCGCGCGCCTTCAGGTCACCGATGTAGTTGAGCGTCGAGCCATACAAGTCCGCACTGCCGCCGACGATGAGCGGGTTCTGCTTGGCGAGCGGTTGGAGGATCGTCTGTCCAGCCACGCGGGTAGAGACCTTGCTGTCGGTCGGAAACTCGGGGATCACCTTGAACAGATCGCCGACCTCAGGCGTTTTCTGCTTGGTGTCCTTCGGTAGCGTGTGACTGAAGGCGCTCGTCGTGGCGAGTTCGTCCGACAGCTTCGGGTTGGCGGCTTTCCAGGCGTCGAACTTCTTCACCCACGCGGCAAACTTCTCGTCGTGCGACTTCTTGAGGTTGGCGAAGTACTCCGTCACCTCCGGGAACACGTAGTAGTGTTCCTCGGGTAGCCCGAGCCCCTTGCGGGCAGCGTCGCCGAACTTGGCGCCGCCTTCGCCGTGCGCCTTCTGGGTGCCCGCGACTTCGGGAATACCCTTGCCGATCAGCGTTTTGGCGATGATCGCCTGCGGCTTGCCGCTGCCAGCTTCCTTGGCGCGGTCGTACGCGTCGAGGAATGCGTCCATGTCGTTACCATCGATGGTGGTCACGTCGTAGCCCATCGCGTCGAGGCGCTCGGCGGTGTTCTCGCTCTGCGAGACCTTGGCCATCGCGTCCAGCGTGACGGCGTTGGAGTCGTAGATCAGGATCAGGTTGTCGAGCTTTTGGTGCCCGCCGAACTCCAGCGCTTCCATGGCCACGCCCTCCTGCATGCAGCCGTCGCCGGCGAGCACGACGACCTTGTGGTCAAAGATGGCGTGCTCTTTGGTGTTGAAGCGTGCCTCGGCCATCTTGGCGGCCAAGGCCATGCCGACGGCGTTCGCCACGCCCTGCCCCAGCGGGCCGGTGGTCGTCTCGACGCCGCTCGGCGCGTGGGTCATCTCCGGGTGGCCGGGTGTCTTGCTGTGGAGCTGGCGGAAACGCTTGATCTCGTCCAGCGTCATGTCCGGGTAGCCGCTCAGAAACAACCAGCTGTACAGGAACATGCTGCCGTGGCCAGCCGAGAGCACGAAGCGGTCGCGGTTGATCCACTCGGGATGATCCGGGCAGTAGTTCAGCGAGTGACCGAACAGCACCGCGCCGATCTCCGCGCAACCGAGCGGCAGCCCGAGGTGGCCGCTCTGGCTCGCTTCGACGGCATCAATGGTCAGGCCACGAGAAACGGTGGCGGCTTTGGCGAGGACTTCGTGTGGGAGCGTGGACATATCCGGAAGAGTTGAAGGGTGGAAGTAAGAATCAATCGAACGGCCCTTTACTTCCGGCCTCTTACATCCACCTTTCCTGCCCGCCAATCTCCTGGTTCCGTGTCCTCGTCTTCCGATCTCCACCCGTCCGAGCCGCTGAGCATCGGTCTGCCCAGCGGCAGTTTGCAGGAGCCGACGCTCGCACTGTTCGCCAAGGCCGGCTACCACGTCTCGGGAGCCAGTCGTTCCTACAAACCCGCCATCGACGACCCCGAGTTGCGGCTGCGGCTCCTGCGGGCGCAGGAAATCAGCCGCTACGTGGAGGAAGGCTTCCTTGACGCCGGCCTGACCGGCCGCGACTGGATCGAGGAAAACGGCTCTTCGGTGGAGGTGCTCGGCGACCTGCGTTTCAGCAAAGCGACCAGCGCGCCGACCCGCTGGGTGCTGGCCGTACCGGAGGCCTCGCCCTTTCGCACGGTGCAGGACCTCGCCGGCAAGCGCATCGCCACCGAAGCCGTGGGGCTGACGCGCCGCTATCTTGAACGCCAAGGCGTCCAGGCGCACGTCGAGTTCAGTTGGGGTGCGACCGAGGTGAAGGTTCCCGACCTCGTGGACGCCATCGTGGACATCACGGAAACCGGCTCCTCCTTGCGGGCGAACAACCTGCGCGTGCTCGCCACCCTGATGGAGTCTTACCCGCAGTTGATCGCCAACCACGCGGCGTGGTCCGATCCGTGGAAGAAGGACAAGCTCTCGCGTTTGTGGATCCTGCTGCAGGGCGCGCTCGCGGCGCGCGACAAGGTCGGGCTGAAGATGAACTTCCCGAAAAACGATTTGCAAAAGCTGCTGACCGCCCTACCCTCCTTGCGCGAACCGACCGTCTCGCCCCTCGCGCAACCCGACTGGGTGGCGGTCGAGACCATCATTGACGAAACGGTGGTGCGCGACCTCATCCCTCAACTGAAACTGCTCGGTGCCGAAGGCATCATCGAATACCCGCTGAACAAGGTCGTTTATTAGAAAAGTCCTGCTCGGCATCCGTTTGTTTATGGGCTCCCTGAAGAAAAGAAGAAAAGCGAAGATCTCGAAGCACAAGCGCCGCAAGCGCATGAAGGAGAACCGCCATAAGAAGCGGTTGCGCTACAAGAGCTAGACCGGTACTTTTGGGGCCATGCGCGTGACGATGCCGGGCGCAGGGCGCAAGGCCCTTGTCTGTGCGGCCTCTTTGCTGTGGACGGCTTGCTGGGCGTCCGCTTTGGCGCCGGCCCCGTCGCCGACGCCAGGCAAGACAGGCAGCGCACGCCGGAATCCTCCGCAAGCGGCGAACACGCCCGAGGCCACGCCCACGCCGGCCGGCAAGCCGGAGTTTGCTGTCGTGTACGATGATGTCTACCGACCGCCGGCGAAGGATTTACTGCTCGGCGCGGATAGCGAGCGCCGGGCGGAAGCAGACGCGCGCTACATCCACGGCATCCTTTTGGAGGACACCTCCGAGCCGGGCAAGGCCTCGGAGGAGTACCAGAAATCGCTCGCGCTCGATCCGGCCAACGTCGAGTTGTCAATCAAGCTCGCCTGGGACGCCCTGCGGCGCGGCGACACTCCGGGGGCGGTCGACCTCCTCAAGGAGACAGTCAAAGCCGCGCCGAAGCAAGCCCGTCCGTGCCTCGCGCTGGCGAACATCTACTATAATAACCTCAACAAGGTTGACCTCGCGCTGAAGTACGCGCAGCAGGCGCTGGAACTCGATCCGACTAACATCTCCTGCTACGAGTACCTGCGCGATCTGTACAAGGCGACCAGCCAGGCTTCAAAAATCCCCGCTCTGCTGGACCGTGCGGCAAAGGCCGACACCAAGGACGCGATGTTCTGGCTGCGCCTCGGTGCGCTGTACGCCGAGGTCTATCTCGCGGACGATCCCGCGACGAACGGCGACGACCTCAAAAAGACGACAACGATCTTCCAAAAGGCGCTCTCCTACGGCAACAACGAGGTCGAGATCATCAGCAAGATCGCGGACTTCTTCGTCGCCACGCAGCAACTCGCCGAGGCGGTGCCGCTGTACAAGCGGATCATCGACGTGGACCCGAGCCAGAACAGCGCGCGCGAGAACCTGGCTCGCTGCTATCTGGGACTCAACCAATCCGACAAGGCGGCGGAGACGCTGGAGGATCTGATCAAGGTCAACCCCGTGCAGCCGCACGCCTACGAGACCCTGGCGAAAATCTACGAGGCCGCTGGGCAGATGGAAAAGGCAGCGCAGGATTACGAGCAAAGCCTGCTGATCAGCCCGAACGATCCCGGGACGTACGAAAACCTCGCCAAGCGGCTGATCCTACTAAAGAAGCCCGAGCGCGCGGTCAACGTCCTCGCCGAAGCGCGCAAACGCTTCCCCGAGGTGGCGGGGTTCACGTTTTTGCTCGCGGTGTCGTTGGAGGAGGCCAAGCAGCACCAGCAGGCTCTGGCCATGTTCGAGCAAACGGAGGTCGAAGCGCGCCGCACCAACAACGACGCGATGCTCGACGGCCAGTTCTACTACAATTTTGGCATTTCCGCCGAGCAGGCGGGCCTCTACGACCGGGCAGCCACGCTGTTGAAAAAATCGCTCGTGATGGAAGACGATCCGCGCCAGATCGCCAACGCGAGCAACTATCTAGGCTTCATGTGGGTCGACCACGACCAGAATCTCGAAGAGGGTGGCGACCTGATCAAAAAAGCCGTGGAGATCGAACCCGACAACGGCGCGTACCTCGACAGCCTGGGATGGTATTATTACAAGACGAACCACTTCGACGATGCGTTAACGCAGCTCCAGCAAGCGGTCGAAAAGCTCAAGCACGAGGACCACGAAGACGCCGTCGTGTACGAGCACTTGGGCGATACGTATCTGAAGTTGAGTGACTCCGCCAAGGCTCTCGACGCCTGGCAGAAAGCGATGGAACTCGACCCGCAGAATCCGGACGCCACGGCGATCACGAAGAAAATATCTGATGCGAAGGGTGCGCCGGCGGCAAGTCCTTCGCCGGCACCGCCGAAGAGTTAGAGGGGTCCGCGCCGCAGGCGCTCGTCCAGTAAGGTAGGGATGCCTCTCCGAGGCAGTCCCTATTTTGGATTGGTAGCTGTCCCGGTTTACTGACGCCACCTTCCAGAAGAGATCTAGGGACTGCCTCGGAGAGGCATCCCTACCTTACTGGACGAGCGACCGCTGCGCGGCCTGTTCGAGAATGAACCTTGCCGTATCGCGCGCGGCGTCCGGGCGACTGAGGCGGGAAATGTTGTCAGACCATTCGCGCCAGAGGCGCGCACCATCGGCAAACGCTTCCTCCACGCCACGCGCGATGTCGGCGGGGTTCAAGCCGAGCCGGCCGGCGCGGTTCTGCACGAGCAACTGGGCGTTTCCTTCCTCCTGACCCGGGGCGATCTGGCTGACAATCATCGGACATTTGGCGGCAATGGTTTCCTGGGTCGTCGCCCCGCCGGCTTTGCTGATGAGCACGTGGTGCGAGGCCAACAACTCGGGCACTTCGCGCGTCCAGCCGATCACCCGCACCGGCCGCGGCCGGGAGCCACGCTCGGCGATCAGGCGCTCGACGGTCGCCTTCATCTCCTCGTCCCGGCCGACGGTGATCGTCAAAGCCACGTCGAGCGCCAGGAGCCGGCGCACCGTCTCGGGCGCGGCGAGGCGGCCGGCGTTAATCATGTACAAGACCCGGCGGCCGTCCGGCCCATCCGGGTCGGGCCGCGCGGGCAGCACGCCGGCTTCGGCGAAGCGCGGCTCCACCGGAAAGCCGAGCACGCGCAGTTTGTCCGGGGCGACCCCGTTGCGGCGCATGACCTCGGCGGTCTCTTCGTTGGGCACACAGTAGAAATCGCTGCCGCAACGGTGCCAGATCGAGTTGATAGAGATCGAGTCGGTGACAATCGTGGCGCGCAGAAAACCGCGCGGGCCGCCGCGCCGGGCGATGTCGTCGAGCAGGTAGCCGTACAGCGGGTACGCCGACACGACGGCGACCGGCCGGTCCGCCGCCAGCCGGCGCTCAAACGCCTGCCGCTCGGCGTGGAGAAACGCCAGCGCCGGCGCGGATGACCCCCGGGTGTTGAACAAGCCGTACATCGCCGACCATAGCCGCGGCGCGCGGTTCATCAGGGCGATGTACCCACGCCGCATCGTCTCGTAAATGCGCGGATGACACAACCCGAGCACGTCGAGAAACTCCGCGTCCACCCGGCCGTCGCCAATTTCGTTCAACGCCGTGCAGACGTTGCGGGCCGCGGTATTGTGCCCTTCGCCGAAGCCAGCCGAGCAGACAAAAATTTTGCGGCGGCCGGTCATGGCAGGCAAGGTGGGCAACTTTGCACTCGATAGACAACCCGCATTTCTGTTTGATGCAACCACCCCGCGCATGAAAACCTTCCTCTGGTACTGGCGTCTGGTCTGCCGCTGGCTGGTCGAAGCCTACTTCGAAAACACGACCGGCCTGGCCTCCATGATGGCGTACGACCTCCTGGCCCTCGCCGTCGCGCCGGGCTTGTTCCTGCTGTCAGTGGCGCTGTCGCTCTTCGGGACGAACCCGACGATGCTCCACCACATCATCCAACTCATCGAGGGCTTCCTGCCGGAGATGTCCCACGACATCATCGAGCGCCAGGTCGTCGCGCTGGTCATCACGGGTTCAACCAGCCGCATCGCGCTCCTGGGTATCCCGCTGGCGCTCTACCTGGGGGTGAACCTGATCAACACCGTCTCGCGCACGCTCAACCACTGCCTGGGCATCCCCGATCCGAAACGCTCCTGGTGGAACCGCTGGATCATCGCGCTGGTGCTGCTGTTCTGGTTCGGGGTGACAATCCTTTTCAGCGTCAGCGCCATCGTGTTTGGAGAGCGCGTCGCCGGGGTCATCCAATCGACCTACCACCTGGGGTTCGACCTGCAAGCCATCGTCACGTTCTGGAAATACCCGGTCATCACGGGCGCGCTCATCGTCCTAGCACTCGCGCTCTACCTGTTGACGCCCGAGGTGTACCAGACCGTGCGGCAGGCGCTGCCCGGCGCGGTGTTCTTCGCCGTGAGCTGGCTGGTGGCGACGGGCGTGTTCGCTTTTTACGTGCGCGAGCGCGGGGCGCGCTACTCGGAAACCTACCAGACGCTCGCCAGCCTGGTCGTGCTGCTGACGTGGACGTGGGTGACCTGCCTGCTCCTGCTGCTCGGCGGCCGGCTCAACGCCGTGCTCGTGCGCAAATGGCCCACCCGCCCCACGGCAC
>CAXTMD010000127.1:0-11234 GCA_964245035.1 uncultured Chthoniobacterales bacterium | reverse complement strand
CGTCTGACCTCGACCTCCTCGGGCTCGTCCAGCGTGATGACGAAGCCGCCAAAAGGCTTGCCGCGTCCGGGATGCGCGTCCGCTCCCATCAAGGTCAGGTTGCCGAGCTGGATGGCCGTGCGCAGGACGAGGTTTTCGTCCCCGGCCGGGCAAGGCACTTCCGGCGGAGCCTCGCCCCACCGCATGGTCATCAGCCGCTTCGTCCTGAAGACGGCTTCGTAGAACACAAAGGCGGCCTCACAGTTTTTGCCGGTAAATGCGAGCTACAAGTAAGTCTTTCATTCCGCTTCTTCCAAGGTTGAGCAGCCGCAAGTCGAGCGACATGTAGGATCGGCTACCGTTTCAAGTCCTTGACCCACTCGGGCCGCTTCCTGGGCACGCCCTTGTGGAGCCAATCGTCCACCGCCGACTTGTCGGCGGTGGTTTGCAGTTCGATGCGGCTGCCGCTCGGGTTGCGCAGGTAGCAAAAGCCGAGGATGCCTTCTCCATCGTGCACCGCGCTGCACTCCAACGCGAAGCCGACCGACTGGAACTTCGCCGCCGTCGCGTCCAGATCATCTACCCAGTAGCCGTAGTGATGCAGCAACGGAGCGTCGTCGGCGGTCGGTTCGACGTGCCAGGGCGAACCTTTGTCCCACTCGAACAACTCCAGCGGCGGTTGCTGCCCTTTCAGCCAGACGTTGCGTCCTCGCACGCGCTTCGGCTCGGCTTGCACCAGGGGCAGGTGGAGCAAGGCATCGAAAGGTCCGATCTCGGTGAACTCTCCTCCGAGCACGCGGTGGAAACTCCCCATCGCGCGTTCCAGGTTGGCGACGGTGTAGGCAAGGTGGGAGACTTCCAGCATAAAGGTTTTGGTTTAGCAGGGAAGAGCGTGCGCGCTGAACTCGTGGTTCGGCTCTCTCTGCTTGGTGGCTCTGGCACCCGGAGATTGGAGTGCGTTGCACCCGCGCGACATTACTTTGTTTGCACCTTTTCGTTGCTCCCGGAGGCAACGGAGCGAACTTTCCGGCCGCAGAGGACCGCATGGTCTGCGCTCCTTCGTTAAATGATGCTAGCGCAGTCCCACGCTGCTCCCCATGCGCTCGGCGGTGAGTGGCACGGAAGCACCATGCAAACCCCGCCGACCACCACACTGCGTAGGTCACTGAAGAAGGCTTCCCTTTTGCCCGGATTCGACTTGGCTGGCGCGGCAGGCTTCTTTGGCGCTCGTACGAGGATTGATCACGTCCACACACGAGAAAGCCAGTGGCAGAAGCAGTGGCTTCGGCCGTCAACGCACCGGCCAGCCGGACGCGGCAGCCTGCTTGCCCTGCTCGCCGGAGGCGCACACCGCGTCGATGAGCCGGGCCAGGCGCACGGCATGGTCGAAGTCCGCCAGGGTCGTGGTACCTTGAGCGATGTCATCGCGCAGGGCCGCGTACACTGCCGCCACGTTGGCGGCGGTGTCGGGTAGGGCCGCCACCTCGCCCTCGTCCACCGGTTGCGGCTCGCCTTTGAGCACCAGGCGCAGGCGACCGGATTGGAAGCCGCGGATTGCACCACCCTCCAGCAACAGCTTGCCGTTCTCACCGGTCACTTCCAGGAAGAAGGGCGTCGCCTCGGGCGGACAGCCCCCCGCCACCTCCGCGGACAACGCCCCACCGCCGGCAAGCCGCGCCTGCACGAGCAGGTGGTCGGGGATCGTGCGCACCTGTTTCTTGCCCGCGCCACCTACCGTGATCTCGGGATACTGGGTGGTGGTCAGCGCTGTCAGGCTCTCCAGCGGTCCGAGCACCGCGATGGCGAGGTCGAGCGCGTGACCGCCGTGGATGGAAACGAGTGTTGCGCCGTTGTCGGCCTCTTCCAGGTAGGCGTCCGCCTCGCCGATCTTGCGCGAGAAAGCTACCGTGCCGTCGTAGAGCCGCGCGCTGAGCACCCGGCCGATGGCACCGGCAGCGATCAGTTCGCTCGCCCGACGCGCGGCCGCGTTGGCGCGGGTTTGCAGGCCGATGGCGACGTGGCCGCCGCCCCGGCGTGCGGCGGCGGCCAGTTCCTCGCGCTCGGCCCCGGCGCGGCCCAGCGGCCATTCACAGAACACGTGCTTGCCGGCGGTCAGCGCGCCCAGGACGAGTTCGCGGTGATCGGGCACTTTGACGGCCACCGCGACGAGGTCCACCGCCGGGTCGCGGATCAGGTCCTGCGTGTCGCCGTACCCTGCCCTGGCACCGAACGCCCGGGCGGCGGCCTCGGCCTTGTCTTGACTGCCGCTGGCCACGGCAGCCAGTTCCAAGCCCGCCAGCTGCTGCACGGCGGGCACGTGCGACTCCTTGGCCCAGCCGCGGGTGGCGCTTGCGCCGATGATGCCGACTCCCAACGTTTTTGGTTCGCTCATGGTGTGGTGTGTGTGGTTTCTTGGAAGAAGCGCCGCAGTGCCTCGACGACGCGCTCGGGTTGTTCTTCGGCCAGGTAGTGGCCGCAGTGATCAATCATCACGCTGCGTAGGTTCGCAGCCAGCGGCCGGATCTCCGGCTCCAAGTTCGCGCCGAAATTCGCCGTGCCGCCGACCGTCAGCACCGGCATGGCCAGCCGGGTCTTCGCGTGCTCCCGGTTGTGCTCGGCGTCGACCCGGTGGCTGCGGAAGTACTCGATGCCGGCGTGCAGCGCCCCCGGGGCAGCCAGGCGGCGGGCGTATTCTTCCAGCGCCTCCTCGTCCGGCCCGGTCGGGTCGTAGGTCTGCTGACGCATGAAGTGGCTGACGAACATCTTCTCCCGTCCGGCAATCAGTGCCTCGGCCAAGCCGTTGGGCGCGTCGAAGAGCGGCAGGTGGTACATGCGTGGATACCTGATCGCGTCATAAAGTGCTTCCAGCCCCAGCCCGGGCAGCGCCGCCTCCATGAGCACCAGCCGACGCACTTCACCCGGAAAAGTGGCCGCGTAGGCGTAGCCGACCATCATGCCCACGTCATGGCCGACTAAATTGATCGGCCCGAGTTGCAGATGTTCAACCAACCGGTGTACGTCCGCGGCAACCGAGCGTTTGTCGTAGCCGCCGCTAGGCCGGTCCGTGTCGCCGCAGCCGCGCAGGTCGGGGGCGACGACCAGATGGTGCTCGGCCAGGGCGGAGATGATCTTACGCCAGGCGTAGGAGGTCTCGGGGAAGCCGTGCAGCAAGACGACTGGCTCCCCCGCCCCGGCCAGCAGATAATGGTGGCGTATCCTGTCGACTTCTACCCGGTGGTGGGACCAAGCTGGCGCTGTGCTTGCTGCGGCAGGGCTCATGCCGACCAGTCAACTCCGTGCGGCGGGCGGCGTCCAATACCGTGTAGATGGTCAACCCATTACCCTACACTTATAGATCCGATCAGAGCTGTTAGATTTTGCGAGCGTGCCTTCTGGCCTGACGAGCTTCTTTCTGGAAGGCCTGGGACACCAGGGCGTGTTCACGATACATTTGCGGTCCGTGGACAGGCAGTCCAGCGTGGGGGATGGACGACGACCGGCTTCTGCACCTGAGCGACGAGCAATGGGCGCGGGTGGAAGGGGCTTTTGCGCAACGGCGCGGCCGGAGCGGCTTTGAGCGTAAGATCAGCAACCGCTTGGCCTTTGAAGGCGTGCTTTACCGGGCGCGGGTGGGCTGTCTGTGGCGTGATCTGCCCGGCGAGTACGGTGACCACCATCCCGTCTACATGCGCTGGCAGCGGTGGGTCAAAAGCGGTGTACCCCAACGGGCTCTGGTGGCCAGCGCTACCTAGAGGCGGCGCAACGCGGTGAACTTCGACCTGAGCCTGGCCATGGCGGACTCCATGGTCGTACGCGCCCACCAGCACGCCGCCGGGGCACGCAAAAAAAGAGTTGCTCGAAGAGGTGGAAGCGGTCGGCGGAGATCGCGCCTACGACAGCGATGCCCTCCGGGCGATGATCGCCGCCGCGGGCAAGCAAGCGGTGATCCCGCCGCACGCCAACCGCCGCCAGCCAGCCGCCTACAACAAGGAGAACTACAAAAAGCGCAACAAAGCCGAGCGGCTCTTTCATAAGTTCAAGGGCTACCGGGCCGTGGCCACGCGCTACGACAAACTCGCGACCATGTTCTTGGGCAACGTCCTTGCCGCTCTACTGGCAGTGAGCCTCAAATGTATCGTGAACACGCCCTAGTGTATCGGGTTTTCCGATCCAATGTTGCAGCGTAGGATGATTCAGCTTTAGTCGCCTGTAGACCGCTTATCCCAAATGCATGACAGGCGCTAGTCGGCCGCATCTGTGCCGCCGTTTACATGGAGCGCGAAGCCGGTTGCTCCCGGTCCGCCTAGTTCAGGGCGCAGTTGCATGCTGGGGATCAAGTAATCACCACCGTTCTGTCGCCGGTACGGGATCGGCGCGATGGTCGCCAGGGTGCGCATCCGCTCGCGCAGCCGCTCGGCCACGGGTGCAAAGCCGGCCGCGTCGAGCCGGTCGACTTTGTAGACCACGAAAGGCGGCAGGACATCATAACCGGGATAATAGAGGATACCGTGGTTGATCGGGAAGAGCAGGTCGTCAATCGGCCCGTTGATGCCGCGAGCAGAGTAATGTTCTTCCCAGCCGCCGGTGGTCACCAGCAACATGGCACGTTTGCCAGCCAAGGTTCCTTCCCCGTAGCGGTCACCCCAGCGCTCCTCGTTTTGTTCGCCGACTCCATACGCGAACCCGAACGCGTACACGCGATCCACCCAGCCTTTGAGGATTGCCGGCATGGTAAACCACCAAAGCGGAAACTGCAGGATCAAGACATCGGCCCACCGCAGTTTGCTCTGCTCGGCTTTGACATCCTCGGTCAAGGCGCCAGCGGCGAAAGCCTCGCCGGAAGCAGCCGCTACCTTCAAGGGCGCGTCCGGGTCCAGGGAGCGGAAGTCGGCCCGGTCGACCTCCGACTTCCATCCCTCGGCGTATAGGTCTGTCAATCGTACCTCGTGACCTTGCGCTTCAAGTTCCTTGATGGCGACGTCGCGTAGCGCACCGTTGAGCGAGCGTGGTTCGGGATGAGCAAAGACGAGCAGGATTTTCATAAAGGGCAGCGTTTCGGCAGCGGTCGTGTGATTGGTTTCATGCGCGCAGTTTAATTACTTGCAAGCTCTTGCGCAAGAAGGCACAATATCTTGCGCTAGTATCAAATTGGATACCATGAACAAGCCCATTCACTCGGCTCCGGCCGCCACGCGGCGCAAGAAAAGCTACGGCTGCTCCGTGGAAGCCACCATTGACGTGACTGGCGGCAAGTGGAAGCCGCTCATCCTTTTTCACCTGCTAGAAACTCCCCACGGCGCACCCCTGCGCTTCAGCGAACTCAAGCGCGCCATCGGTGCGGTGACGCAACGCTCGCTGACCTTGCACCTCCGTGAGTTGGAACGCGACGGCCTCCTCGCCCGCCGCGTCTACGCGGAGGTCCCCCCGCGGGTAGAATATTCCTTGACCCCGCTCGGGCGCACCGCCGCCCCCGTGCTCCGTGCGATGAAGAAGTGGGGCTACACTTTTCTCGAACAAGGTGACTGAGCCGAGGCTCCGGTTCCTGATGATCAGGTTGAATCCTACCGTCTTTACCGGTTTGCTTTGGGTTTGAGGAGAGCACCGTGATCTAGGAACGGCGGCCAAGCACCACCACCGCAGGCACTGTGCTTGTGCCCTCAACGAGCCGCGCATCGGCAGCGCTTGAACGATCTGCTTGAGCGCAGAGAGGACAGCAAGAAGACATCCCTGCAATGGCTGCGCTGGTCGCCCGGGCGGCCGAACTCGCGCGTATTGTGAACACGCCCCAGTTCGCGTAAATCGCCCACGCTTGCTGAAGCCTGCGCGGAGTGCGTGGCGAACACCAGCCTCATCTCGATGGCCAGCGGTGTTTCCACCGGGAGGTAACGGATGGATTCCGGGTGGATGCTGCTCATGTAAGCGGGCACGAACGTGCCGCCAACCCCGGATGCCACCAGATTCAAGGCCAGCATGAAGTCGGACGTGGTCAGTAGCCCCCTCGGAGCGAACCGGAACCGTCGACACGCATCAGCCCCGGTGGACGCCAGCGAGCCGGCAGTCTCTCCGTGCGACACCAACACGAGCGGTTCGCCCTTGAGTTCGCGCAACGGGAACCTGCCCCCGCCAGCGTGGCGGTGACCAAGCGGCACGGCCAGGAGCATGGACCCGTGTACAACCCGTGGCCGTCAGGTCTTCGTGCGCGGGGAACGGGCACAGGACGGCGGCGTCCACGGCTCCGGCCCGGAGGTCTCTGACCAGTTCCAACGTTTGTTTCTGAGTCGCCGGGCGGATTGTGGATCGATAGATTGTGACCTAACTTCCAACGGGATGCTCTTGGCCGTCAGGGATGATGCTTGCGATCCAGTTCCTGCTTCAGACACGCCCTCGCTCGATGAGATGCGAGATCCAAGCCTGTTCCACATCCTGGAAGCAAAACAACTCGCCGCCCACGATCTCGGCGGTGGTGACGTGGAGCACATCGAACTCGAACTCCTTGCGGTCGTAGCGCAAGCCAGGAGGCGCTTCGGGAGCCACTTCCAGCCGCTTGGCAAACACGCTGGTGACCGTGGCACTGGGGTGTCTCAGGAAGGAGCGCGGCACGGCAGAGTCCTCGACCAGTCGCCAGGGGTAACGCTCATAGACCGGCGGCTCGGTCAGCGCCTGGGCCAGAGTGGCGACGGCCTGGGCCTGCGCGTATTGGATGGCCACGGCTTGGTCCGTGAAGCCGTCGAGCAGTGCGAGCTTGTTCGTGAGTCCGTCGTAGTCGAAGTCCCGGCAGGTCATGAGCACCACGAAGGGCTTGCCGGCCAGCCGCGCTCGCTCGCGCGCGATGCCGCGCTGCAGATCAGCCATGGCGGAAGGGATCAGATGGTGGTGCCAACAGGGACAGAGGCTGTTGAGCGGCAGAGTCGAAGATTCCATTTGGCAGTGGCGTAAACGGGCTCGGCATCCAGTAGAGCGTCGGCGGGGTTAAACGAGCCAAACAAAACGCGGAACACAAAAGAAGGCAACGCGCCGGTGGCCAGCCACTCGCCAAGCAAAGTGCCGGTGGCTGGTCTGTTGGCGGGCGGCAGGCGCAAGCAGGCGCGTCAACCCGCTTGACAGAGCAACCTCCTCCCGCAAGCTGCCAGCGCATGAAAGTTGCCAGCCTACCTTCCCGCCGCTGCCAAGCTCCGCTGATTTTGTGGCGTCTGCTGTTCATCCTCTCGGCGGGCGCGTTCCTCGCGCCGCGTGCCGGGGCGGTGCTGCCCCCGGGGGCGTACAGTGGGATGCAGCGCAGTGCCCCCGAACTGCTGCACATCGAAGTCACCTCCGTTCGGCAGAAGAAGCGGTCCGAGGACAAGGACCTCAAGATCATGAGCGTGGTCGTGGAAGCCAAGGTGCTCGCCGTCCAGCGCACGGCCACGCGGCTCAAGACCGGTGACCTCATCACCATCCACTACGAGTACGATCTGCCGAAACACTCTGGCTACATCAGCGAAAACAACCTCGGCCCCTTGTCCAAGGGCGATAGACGCCCGGCCTACCTGCACCAGAGGACGGACCAGCCGACCGTCTACGAGCCAGCCGCCGGCAGCTACACCTTCGAGAAGTTCAAGGAATAAGGAGCCTCTCCTCGATCTATCAAGGCGGCGGGCGTCTTGCACCGCAGGTGGCGGTGCCCTCCAGCTTGCTTTGACTGGGTCCCCAGCTCCCTGCTGCCGCCCATGCGGCTGCGGAGGATCACTCCGGCAGCCACGCTTCCAAGCCCGCCGACTTCCCATTGGCGGGGTAGAGAAACCCGGTGAAGCGGGCGTAGTTTTGGTGGTCGATGGACCACTCGTAGCGGCCCGTGCATGGCTTGCCGTCGACCAGCACGGTCATCTGCAAGACGTAGGCTTCCAGGAAGGGTTCTTGCACGAACGTCGCCGTGCCCCGGTCCGTGCGCCCGGCGACGGTGCGCGTGAAAGCGAACCGGGTGCCGCGGGCGTGCAGGGTCAGGTGCCCCGTGTAGGTGGCCGCCGAGTCGGGCTTGCGCCCGAGGATGACGTAGTCACCTGCCATGACGTTGACCATGTTTTCCAGCGTCGCCCTGGACGGTGGCGCCGCTTGGACGGCAGATAGCCAGCCCGTGAACAGAAGACAGGAGAGCAGGAGACGCATGGGCAAAGGGAGGTGGGCTTCAGAGGCTGTCCGACGCGGCTTTGGTCTCCTCATCCGCCGGGATCGGCGTCCCAACGAGCGGCTCCAGCGAGAACGGCGGCGGGTTCTTGGGAGCGTGCTCGTAGCAGCGCAGGAAGGCGGCCAGTGCCTCCGCGGTGAACGCCCGCTTGGGCAGCGCGATGGGTATGGCGGCACCCTCGGTGAACAGCCGCAGGTAGTGCTCGTCCTGCGTGAGCTGATGCACCGCCGCCCATTGCATCCCCACCCGCACGTAGGGCGACGTAGCCACCAGCCCGCGCTCGTCGAAGGTGAACTCCTTCGCTTCGGTTAACCCCGGGTTGCGGCGTACCTCCCGGCGGTAGGCGCTTCGCACGATCCAGGGCTCGAGGGCTGCGGAAAGGGCGGCAGCCAGAAGCGCGACACCTCCGAAGAGGATGAAACCAGCCGCCTCGTCTGGATCGGCTGAGCGCCAGGCACCCGCCAGCAGCGCCAGACCCAACATGCCCAGGAAAACCCGCGCCCAGAAGCGTAGACGCGAGGGCTGCCGGTGCCGTCGGAACTCACGGACGACCTCCGGCGCGGTGAGTTGGTAGCGGATGGTCGCCATGAGAAAAGGCAGAAACGCGAGCAGCGGGCGTCATCCTGCCCCAGGATGGCGCGCGTGGCAAAACGCGGTGGGAACGACCGCAGGCCAGATGTGCGCACAATGCGTCCTGGCGCGGGGCGGTTTGTCCCCTTTCCTGGACCCCGCCCGCCCGCAAGCAGGAGGGGCAGCCACAGCGGGTTGCACGGAGATTTTTTGAACCCAGCGGAAGAAGCGCATCGTACTCACTAGGTTAACAACGTTAGCACATACCAAACCCGCAAGTTTAGCTCCCAACCCACCCACACCATGGCAGAATCAGAACTCGACAGCACCATCTCCGCCCTTTCGGGCGGCATCACCTCCTTGAGCCCCGTCACGGCGGTCTCCAACATCGAAAGTTGGGAATCCCAGCTCCAGGCTTCCGGCGACCCGAAGCTCAGCGGCATCGCCGCTGACCTCAACGCGCTCAAAGCCGAACTGAGCAGCGGCAACCTCGACGGCGATGCCATCGGCAAGCTCCTGGTCCAACTCGGCACGGCGACCACCGACGTGGCGGGCCAAGCCGAGGCATCCAGCCAGGCCAAGCTCACCACCTTGGGTAGCTTGCTGACCAAGGCCGGCAGCGCGCTCGGCGGCAACGCCTGAGTTTCGCTCCACTCACCCCGCAGACCTTCTCCCCCTCGTTCTCCGAAGTCTTCCGTTGGAGAACGAGGGCTGGAAGGTACTTAATGACGCTCAACGCAGGCATAGTTGGAGAGCCCTGATGTCCTACAAAGAAGCGTCTCCAGAGCTTGGCCGAGACTTTCACGTCTAGCGACCACTCTCAGGTTAGCCCCAAACGACCGCGCCCTGCAATCCTCGGCGGCGGCCCTGGCGCACGCCATCCGCAGTCGTTGCATCGACCTTGCGACTTGGAAGGCTGACCTCTCGCCGGAGTACAGGCAGCGCGAGACCCAGACCGCAGAACTCACTCGCTTGGCCGGCGAACAGGCGGACGCCACCTTGAAACACGACTTCGGAGCCGGCACCGTCCAGCCAGACGTTCTACCTGTTGTCGGGAGTGGGTATTGTTCCCCTTGCACCGGGGCCTGCACCGCCATCCATGAGCACCGCCGCAGAAGTCGCCGCGTGGATGGCCAAGGAAGTGCGCGCCGCCGGGGAACTCTTCCAGAAAGACGCTGCCGCTGCCATCGAAGACAGGTTCGGCCGCGGGCACGTTCATCCCAACCCGCAGGGTAACCTCGCCATCTCCAAGGCGGTGCTGGCCGCCTTCCGCGAACTGACCCGCGACGATGTGCTTTGGATCAGAGGCCGCCGCTTCTGGCGGCTGCGCGAGGAAGTCGACGAGCCGGGCCGGCTGCACAATCCTTGAAGCGACGCCGCAAACCAAGTGACTCAGGGCGGTGCTCACCGGTCTCGTGCGGCGCCATCGGCTATCAAGAACATGAAGATCAAAGCAGGGTTGAAGTTCCGTCTGGAGGCGGATGTCGAGGACTACAAGACGATGCTGCGCGAGGGCTGGGCGGGCAGCATGGACGGTTTGGTCGAGCAGGTCGAAGGCGACGCCGTCTTCGTGCGTCTCGTGGACGGCCAAGCCTGGCGCTTCACGCTGAGACAGTTTCCGGAAGTCACCACGCCGCACGACTGGGAAGGCGAGATCCCGTGGGATTGATCACCCACGCGGACGCTCGTGGGTGAACCAACGCTCATGAACCAAATCTATCAGGGTAGATGGTCGGGAGTTGCCCCGGCCGTCGGCGTTCGCAAAGCGGGCTTGCGCGAGCATGACTGTCCGATCCACGAGGGTTTGTGAGTAGCCCGGAGCCACCGCTTGGTCGAACCAGTGCGCAGCCTCTTGCTGGTCGAAGCGGCGGGCGTTGAGCAAACGCAACCCTCCGAGCAGATCCCTCCACAAAAAGCCCGGCACGCGGCCGGGCAGCAGCAACGCACTGGCGAGCCCGACGAGCCCGACGGTCTTCCGATGCACGGAGAGCATGAGCCGCAGGCAGGGCGCCTTGTACTTGGAAGTGCGTGACATGGTTCACCCGTTATCGCGGTTGACCAGAGTCGCCGCGCCTGCCGCGAGGGAAGCCGTGCTTGATGGATGGAGCGCACCCGGCGCTCCGGAGTTTAGCTCGTCATCGTACAAAGGCTCCTTGTCCCCGGCCGTTGGGTGGGAACAAACCATCCCGAGCAGGTAAACCGCCGCCCCGGCCCACGCAGGGGCAAGGTGCGAGAAGATCAGGTAGTGAATGGGATAGTGCACGCCGATGGCGCAGCCAAAGCCCACCAAGCCGGCAAAGAGCAGCGCCTGCCAGAGATCGGGCGTCAGGCGCGCCTTCCAGACGATGAGTCCCACCGCCAGTCCGCAGGAGGCCAGCCCGCCGCCAAACCCGGCCCGGTCGTGCGCGATGAGCGGCACCAGCCGCACGTTGAGCGCGTTGAGCTGAGCCGGGTTCAGCCCGAGGTACACCAGATCCTCGGGCACGAAGACGGTCGTCATACCCACGAGCATGATGACCACGCC
>CAXTMD010000126.1:0-11251 GCA_964245035.1 uncultured Chthoniobacterales bacterium | reverse complement strand
TCGCCGTGGCCAACGCGGGCGTGGACCGCATCCACGAGTACACGCCCACGCGCGGACGCTACGAGGTCTACGGCACCCCGGGCCGCAGCCGGGGGCTCGCCAGCCGCTACGGACGGTTCCTGGTGGAGGAACTCAAACCCTTCATCGACAAACGCTACCGCACCCGGCGCGAGGGTGAGTACACCGGGCTGGGCGGCTCGTCGCTCGGGGGGCTGGTGACGCTGACCCTCGCGCTGCGGTTTCCGGGGGTGTTCACACGGCTGGCGGTGATGTCGCCGTCCGTGTGGTGGGACGACTGCATCCTCTACAAGCTGGTGGACGACATCAAACGCAAGCCGCCGCTGAAAATCTGGCTCGACACCGGCACGGCCGAACCGGGCTGGGAACGCGCGGGCGTGTTGCGCGACCACCTCGCGGCCAAGGGTTGGGTCGAGGGGCAGGACCTTGTCTACAAGGCCTACGAGGGAGCCGGGCACCACGAAGGCGCGTGGGCCGAGCGGATGGGCGACGTGCTCAAGTACCTGTTCCCGCCCCGGCGGAGATCGTCCCAATTGTAGGGCGGGGCGCCCGCCCTACAATTTTCCACGTCCGCGCCTTTTCCTGCTTCCTTTGCGGCTTGGCGGACTTTGCGCGAGGCTCCTCCCCTTTATGAGGGTCTTACTCCTGCGCCTTGTGCTCGTCGGCCTGACGCTCGCCGTCGTTCACGCAGACGCCGCGCCATCGCCAACGCCGTCGCCAACGCCGTCGCCCTCGGCCACCCCAACGCCCGAGCCTACCCCGGCTGGCCTGCCGCTGACCGAGATCGCCCCGCAGGCCCAGACCAAGCTCACCGCCCTCAACAGCACCGAGCCCGACGACGCTTCCGACAAGACCTTGGAAGCTGCCCGCACCGCCTACCGCGACCTGACGCTCCGCGCCGACGAACTCGTCATCCAAGGCAGCAAGGCCGCTCCCGCCGGCACGGCCGCCTCGCTCGACGCCCTGCGCGACAGCCTGGCCGCCTGGAAAAAACTCCAGGGCGACCTCGACGACCAGACCAAGGCGCTCGGCGACCGCGGGGCGGCGCTCGAAAAGGAGGGCGTCGAAACCGACGAAACCCTCAAGCTCTGGCAGGCTACCCGGACGGCCATCCGGGACGATCCCAACGCCCCTTTCGAGACCAAGCAACTCGTCAGCGACGTGCTCTCGGCCGCCGACTTGGCCCGCCGCCGCGTGACGATCCGCCGGTCCGGCGTGCTCTCCCTCCAGACCAATCTCAACGACCTGGGCACGCGCATCGCCGCCGGCCTCGCCAAGGCCCAGTCTGCCAACGCCGAGGCGGTCAAGACGCTCCTCGTCCCCGACAGCGCCCCGCTTTGGACCTCTGACGGCACCCCGCGTCCGGATTTCTTCGCGCGCTGGCGGGAGTCCGCCGGCCAGCAATGGGCGCAGTTCCAGGACTTCTCCCGGCGGCACTGGGAGTTCTTCGTCCTGCACGCGGCGATCTTCGTGGGTCTGGTCTTCGCGATGTTCTGGCTGCGGCGGCGGGTGGTGAAGTGGACGGTGGACGAACCGCACCTCGTGCGCGCGGCCCCCATCTTCCGGGTGCCGGTGGCCACGGCGCTGGTGCTCTCGTTCGTGCTCAAGGGCAACCTGTACGCGGGCACGCCGATTTTATTTCGGGTAGGGCTCGGGCTGGTGCTCGTGGTGCCGCTGATCATCATCCTGCGCCGGCTGCTCGACCGGCGGCTCGGGCTGGTGGTGTACTCGCTGGCGGGGTTCTACGCGCTGGACGCTCTGCGGGTGGCCACGGCGCAGTTCCCGGCGACCAACCGCTGGATCTTTTGCCTGGAACTCTCCGCCGCCATCGCGGTGTTCGCGCTGCTGACGCGCCTGCAACGCACCGTCCACCCGCAAGGCGGCGCATCGCTGGGGCGGGGGATCTTTGTGCTCAATGCCGTGGCGATCCTCGTGCTGACCGCCGCGCTCGGAGCAGCCGTGCTCGGCTACCTGCGCCTGGGGGCACTCCTGGGCACGGCGGCGCTCCTGAGCGCCTACCTGGCCGTGGGGCTCTATGCGCTGCTGCGGGTGATCGAGGGATTGATCGTCATCATGCTGCGGGTGCGCCCAGCCACGGCCTCGCGCGTCGTCCAGCAGCACCGCGCCGCCGTGCAGGACCGCGTCTACCGGGTCTTTCGCTTCGTGGTGTTCGTGTTTTGGGCCTGGTTCACGCTGGACCGCCTGCAAATCTTCAGTCCGCTGTACGACGCCACTGCCCGCGTCCTCGCCTACCCGCTGCCGCTCGGCGCGGCGCGGGTGACGCCTGGCAGCATCTTGTCCTTCGCCGTGGCGGTCTGGGCGTCGTTCCTCGTCTCGCGGCTGGTGCGGTTTTTCCTGGAGGAAGAGGTTTACGAGCGCGTGCAGCTCTCGGCCGGGGTGCCGTACGCGATCTCGACGATGCTCAACTACACCATCCTCATCGTCGGCTTCCTGGTGGCGTTGGGGATGCTGGGCATCCCGCTGACGCAGTTCACCGTGGTGGTCGGGGCGTTCTCGGTGGGTCTGGGCTTCGGGTTGCAGAACATTATCAACAACTTTGTCTCGGGCATCATCCTGCTCTTCGAGCGCCCGATCCGCGTCGGCGACGTGATCCAGATCGGCGACGCGGTCGGCGAGGTGCGGCGCATCGGCATCCGCGCCTCCATCGTGCGCACGCGCGACGGCTCCGACGTGATCCTGCCCAACGGCAACCTCATCTCCAACCAGGTCGTCAACTGGACCTACGCCGACCGCGCCCGGGCGGTGGAGATCCCGCTGAACATCGCCGCCGGCCAGGACCCGGCGCGCGTGCTCGGATTGCTGCTGGACACCGTCAAGGCGCAGCCCGGCGCGGAGAACCGGCCCGCGCCCTCGGTCTACATCACCGCGCTGACCGCCGCCGGCCTGAGCGTCGTGGTGCGCGCGTGGACGGCCCACTACGAGGACTGGATGGAGGTGCGCAGCGACCTGTCCGCGGCGCTGGCGAGCGCCCTGGCGCACGCGCAGATCAAACTGGCCTGAGCGCCAGCCCCCTCCCACGGCGGGCGTTTGCCAAACGGGCGCGGTTGTGGTTTGATGATGCCCGGGTCCAAAGGGGAAACGGGGAGACAGCATGCCAATCTACAAGATCTACCGCAGCGGCGTGGAGGAACGCAGAAACAAGCGTACCCTGGCGCGGTGGCGTTGGGTGGCGGTGGCCGTGTCGGCCGTGCTGCTGGCCATGACGGCGGCCATGCTGATGCTCGCGTCGCACTAGGCCGGCGGCGCGGGGCGCGGGGCGTGCCGGCGGCTGAACAGACGGGTGTAGATGCGTATCCACAGCGGGATCAACAGTAACGACGGCCCGGCGAGCCACTGGTTGACAAAGCTCAGAACCACTGCCAGTGCGCAAACCGCCGGGATCAGCAGCGAACGCTCCGCGCCAAGCCGCAGTTCGAGCGGCGGCGCGGCCGGGTCGAGCAGTTCCGGGTGGCGGCGGACATACTGCCAGAGGGTGAAGTTCATCACCCCGACCGCCGAGAGGCTGACCGCGTAGATGATCATAGGGGTACGAAACCCCGGGTAATCACTGTAAAAAGCCGTCGGCGCGGGGATGAACGACACGAAAAGCAGCAGCCACAGGTTGGCCGTCACCAGCCGCGGGTCGTGGCCGCGCACCCAGCGAAACAACCGGTGGTGCGCCCGCCAGTAGTTGCCGATCACCAGGAAACTGAGCAGGAAGCCGAGCACCCGCGGGAGCGCCCCGGCCGCCGCAACGGCGAGGGCGTGCTCGTCGACGTGGCCGGCGGCGACGACCGGCGCGTGGATGTTCAGCGCCAGCAGCGTGATGGCGATGGCAAAAACCGCGTCGCTGAAAAACGCCAGCCGGTCGGCCTGGAACTGCGCACGGTCGTTCAATCGGTGATCAGCTTGTCCGAGTGGATGTGGTAGCCCCGCAGCGTGGCGCGCTGGCCGGATACCCGGTACGTGAAATCTTCGTCGCCCGTGCCTTTTTCAAAGGTGGTCTTGTACAATAGTCCCACGCTGGTGTCCCCGTTGAAGGTGTTCGTCCTCCAGCTCTGGCTGGCGCAGGTCTTGTAGTTGCCGAGCTTGCGGTGGACCGCGTCCAGGAGCTTCAGGAAGTCCGTCCGGGTCGTGGCCCCCTGGAAGTCGGCGTCAGCGGTGTCGTAGATTTTATCGTAGTCCCCGGCGTTGAATCGGTCGTGGAACTGATCCATCGCGTCGGCGGCGATCCCCTTGCCGCGGAGGGTGTCGCCGCAGCTGGTCAGTCCGAGGGCCAGCCACGCGGCCGCGAGAAGCGAGAGCAGTCGGCGAAGTTCCATCGAGGCGACAGACTGCCGGAAACCCGGCCATTTGCCAAGTTCCAACGGATGCCGTAGCCCCTGCCGAGGTTGGAGATCGTCGCGCGCCGCTCATTCCACCCGCGAGCCGTCCTGGTACTCCAACACCGGACCCCGGTAGCCGTAGAGCCGGCCCTTCTTGATCATCTCGGCCACGGCGGGCGGAACCATCGTTTCCCACGACGGGTCACCGCTCTGGATCAGCTTGAGCACCGCACGAGAGAAAATCGCCAAGTTCTCGGGTTTGTATCCTTCCAACCCTTCAATGTAGTGATTCTCCACGAGGTGGTCGTAGAGGTTTTGCAGATTGGGGGCAACCTTGAGGTTTTGTACGGTCAGAACCTCGCCGGTTTTTTCGTCTTGGACCGGGTAGACGTAGAGCTTCAGGTCACCTTTGAACAAGCGGCCGAGCGACTCCAGGATGCCGCCTTCCAGGTTGGTGTAATACTTTTCCTGGAACAGGTCGATGAGCGACGGGATGCCCATGGCGATGCCGATCATCTTGTTGGTGCAGCGCGACAGGTACGCGCCCAGCCGGAAGTACTCGCCGAACTTGGAAACCAACACGGTGTGCCCCAGCTTCCCGAGCACTTCCACACGGTCGATAAAATCCGTGTGGTCAATCTTGCCGCTCGTGCCGCCCCAGGCGGCGAGGTTTTGCATGGTGATCTCCATGAGCACGACCGCCTCTTCGCCCATCACCTTGGGCTCCTTGATGAAGGCCGCCTTGGCGCAGTCGAGGATGTCCTGGGTCGTGTTGGTCAGCGGCCGGAAGGAGCCGCGCTCGACGATGACCGTCTTCTTGTAGAGCAGTTCGTCGGCGCGCACGACCTCGCCGTCGGCCGTGAACATCGCGGCGTCCGAGAGCCCCTGCTCGACCAACTGGAGCGCCATGAGCCGGTTGTCGATGTAATGGAAGTCCGGCCCGGCGAACTTGATCATGTCCACCTGGATGCGGTTGGTGTCGAGGCTGTCGAGCAGCGCGCCGATGAGCTTCTCCGGGCTCTGGTAGAGGTAGAACGCCCCGTGGATTAGGTTGACCCCGATGATGCCCAGCGCCTCTTGCTGCTGGAGGTTTTCTTTGTCCAGCATCCGCACGTGGATGATGATCTGGTTGGGCTCCGCGCGCGGGTGCGCCTGGAAGCGGATGCCCAGCCAGCCGTGGCTTTCGCTGGGATGATTGTATGCGCGGGCGGCGACGGTGTTGGCAAAGGCGAAGAAACTGGTCTTGCCCGCGCGCTTTTCGCCCAGGCGCTCGATGAGCAGCTTGTACTCGTATTCGAGCATCTGGTAGAGCCGCTGGCGGCTGACGTAGCGCGGCGTCGGCCCGTAGATGGCGTCGGAGAACGTCATGTCGTAGGCCGAGATCGTCTTGGCGATGGTGCCCGAGGCACCCCCGACGTGGAAGAATTGGCGCGCCACCTCCTGGCCCGCGCCGATCTCGGCGAAGGTGCCGTACTTGGTGGCGTCGAGGTTGATCTGGAGCGCCTTTTTATCGACGCTGTTTTCGCCGTCCTGTCGAATCATCATAGAAAAACGGGGCCGAGGTTGCGCTGGACCTGACAGAATCGCACGCCCGGCGGCGCGCGGTGGCACGGGGAAGGGGATTGCCGCCCGGCAGAATTTCTGCTTCCGTGAAAACTGCCGCCATGAAGATCAGCCCGCAGACCGACAAAACCCTGCTCGCGGCGCAGGGCTACTTCGAACTCGGCATGATGGACGACGCCCTGGCGGAGCTGGACACGCTGCCGTCGACGCTCCAAGAAGGCGCGGAGGTGCTGCAAATGCGGTTGTTCATCCACATGCGCGAAAAACGCTGGCGCGAGGCGCTGGAGATCAGCCGGACGTTTTGCCGCGTGCAACCCGACGAGACGCTCGGGTTCATCCACGCGGCGTTTTGCCTGCACGAGCTGCGCCGCACGGCGGAGGCCAAGGCGTTCCTGCTCGCCGGCCCGGCCGCGCTGCTGGGCGAGGCGACGTACCACTACAACCTGGGGTGCTACGACGCGGCGCTGGGCAACATCGAGGAGGCGCAGGCGCACCTGCGTACGTCCTTCCAGCTCGACGGCAAGTTCCGCGAGTACGCCAAGACCGACCCGGACCTCCGGCCGGTGTGGGGGTTGATCTGATCAGGGTCCACCAAGCGCTGGATCCACGCCCGCCAACGAGCTGCCAACGGTGGCGGTGATCACCCTGCCATCCACGGGGGCACCGGTGACGATTGTCAAGTGGCCTTTGTAGCGGCGGATCACCGCCGGCAGGTGCGAACCGGTCAGCACGACGTTCGTATAGTAGTACGTGGTCTGGCGATCTCCCTGCCCAACGATCTCGGTGTGCACGAGCCACTTTGGAGGATAGCCGCCGTTAACGGTGACCTGATCGGGTGGTTCTGCCTTCACCGCCAACGGCGTCGCCAGACCCGCCAGAACTCCAAAGAAGCAAAGGAAGTATTTCATGAGTGTCGTGTTGCTCCCGCTACAAACGCTGTTTGCCGTGCAGGTTAACAGCAAAGCTAAGTTGGATGGAACAGAAATCCGCCTTTTCTAGAAAAATTGCTTTAATTCTAGGACCCTACGCTGCTCGGAGAAACCCAGCCGTGTCCAACATCCCGCCGGTAGGTTGCCCAATTCGTAGCCGCCGACCCGCACCCGGACCAGCCTCAGCGTCGGGTGACCCACGGCGGCGGTCATGCGGCGAACCTGGCGATTTTTGCCTTCGGTCAACTCGAGGGCGATCCAGGCGGCGGGTACGGTTTTACGGAAGCGCACTGGCGGGTCGCGCGGGGGCAGATCCGGCGGCGGGTCGAGTCGGCGGGCACGGCAGGGCCGAGTGCGGCGTCCCTGCACGACGACGCCGCGCGCGAGTTCCCGGAGCGCGTCGTCGCTCGGCACGTGTTCGACCTGCACCCAGTATTCCCGTGCGTGGGCATGCTCGGGGCGCAGCAGGCGAGCGTTGAGCGCCGCCTCGTCGCTGAGCAGCAGCAAGCCTTCCGAGTCCGCATCCAGGCGGCCGATGGGGTACACTCCTTTCGGAAACCCGAACTCCGCCAGCGTCCGCCACGCCGAACCCGCCTGCGGCGTGAACTGCGACAGCACGCCGTAGGGTTTGTGGAAGGCGAGGAGCATGCGCGTCAGGAGCGCGTGCCGTGCGCGGTGCCAGGAAACACCTTCCTCGCCTCCTCGCGCTCCATCTGCCCGCGGGTGACGCCGAGCTGGTTGTGCAGCTTCAACTCGCGCCACAACTGCCCGCCCGTGATCTCCCCGCGCAAGAGCGCGCGGTAGCGTGCCAGGGTGCGCGCCACGGTCTCCGGCGTCTCGTCGACGAACTCCACCCGGAAGTGCCGCGTCCCGAGCGCCCGCAGGCGCTCGACCGACTCCGCGCCCGTCTGCGCGCGGGCGTTGAACACCGTGTTGCGACAGCCGGCGTCCGCCTTGAGCGGATGTTCGAGGCCGACGCGGTCGCGCAGGCGCACCTCCTTTTTGTCGCAGGGCCGACCACAATTGCGGTAGTCGGTGCCCCCCGACAAAAACGCGCAGAACACGCAGTGCTCCATGTGAAACATCGGCATGTGCTGGTGGATCGTCACCTCGAACCACTCCGGCGGCGCGCTGCGCAGAAGCGCTTCCAGTTGCGCCGCGTTCAGATCATAGGAAGCCGTCAGCCGCTCCAACCCGTACCGGTCGTGAAAATACTCGGCCGTCAACCGGTTGGCGACGTTGAGCGAAAAGTCTCCCACCAAGCTGCCCGCGTCCGCGAAAAACCGCAGGTGGTCGTAGTTGCGCACGAGGTAGCCGTCTGCCTCGCTTGAACGCACCTGCCGGAGAATCCAATCTTCACCGGTCTTGAAGATCCGCGGCGGAGCCACCCGGATCATACGGGGACCGGGCGTGGAGAAATCCCGGAAGCGCCGCACGGCTTCCCGGTAGCCCTTCGGGTCCTCGAAGTCGCAGTACACCGTGGCCGTTCCCGCGGACAGTGCCGCGTCGAGTTGCGCGAGCGAGCGTACGAGCACGACCAGTTCGGCCTTTGCTGATTGTAGGGCAGGCGCCCCGCCTGCCGCGTTTGGGGAAGAGGGTTGCTCGTTGCACGCTTCCCCTTCTCCCGTCTGTGCCCAAGCCACGCGCCGAAACGCGGCAGGCGGGGCGCCTGCCCTACAATCAGCAGGCTCGCTCCATAGCCGGGGCCCCCCGCGCGCCGCCCCCCACCCCCCCCCCGCCGCGCCGCGCCGGCGGGTGAGTTCGCTGACGGGCAGGATGACGCTGCCCTCCAGCCGGTTGACGAGCGCGCCGAGCTTGAACGGGCTGCCGCCGAGCCGGCCGAGTTGCGCGGCGAGGCGTTCGTCGGTGAGTGCCTGGCAGTCGGCCGTGGCCAGCGGCACGGCGGAATCGTGTTGCGTCACGTGTCCCGCGCCATCGCGGGCAAGCAGCGTCAGCGGCGCGCCGGCGTGCCCGTGGACCTCGAAGTCCACCGGACGCTGGAAACGCGGCACGTCGCCCGCAAACGTCTGGCGCAACTGCCGGTCCAGCTCCGGGTCGCTGGTCTTCCAAACGCGTTCGCCGGGCCGGACCCGCGCGAGATCGGGGCCGCCCGCGCTGCGCGCAAACGTCAGCATCGTCCCCTCCGCGCCGGCCGGAGCCGCGGTGTAGACGCGTCCGCCCTGTTCCGGCGCGTCGGGCTGGCCGGCGTCGAACACCACGCCGTCGCCCGCCTTCACCGGCGCTTCCAGATCGACGAACACCCGGTCGCCGCGTACCCGCCGCACCCGGCCCAGGTACACGCCGCGTTTCTTGCCGAAACGCGCGTGCACGAGTCGCTGGTTGTCGATCCCGTGCAGCCAGCCGGTGTGCAGCCCGCGTGAGAAACTCATCTCCAGCGCGTAGCGTTCGGTGGCGTTGCCCTCGGCCTGACCCCCGTCGCGCAGCCGGTCGAGCGCGGCGCGGTACACCCGCGTGATGCCCGCGACGTACTCGGGGGCCTTGAGCCGGCCTTCGATTTTGAGCGAGGTCACCCCGGCGCGGGCGAGGTCCGCGATGGCAGGCAGTCCCGCGAGGTCCTGCGGGCTGAGCAGATAGCGCCGGTCACCCAGCGGCACGGGTTCGCCGTCGGCCAAGAGATCGTAGGGCATCCGGCACGCCTGCGCGCACTCGCCGCGGTTGGCCGAGCGCCCCCCAAGCGCCTCGCTGGTCAGGCACTGACCCGAGTACGCCACGCACAGCGCCCCGTGCACGAACACCTCCAGCGGCAGCGACGCGCCCGCACCGTCGAGCGCCGCGCGGATCGCGGCGATTTCCTTGATCGAGCATTCCCGCGCCAGCACCACGAGCCCGCAGCCTAGTTCGCGCACGAACTCCGCGCCCGCCGCGCTGGTGACCGTCATCTGCGTGGACGCATGAATCGGGAAGTCGGGCGACAGCCGTCGGATCAACCGGCAAACCCCCGCGTCCTGCACGATGGCCGCGTCCGCCCCGGCGGCGATGACGGCCCGCAGGTAGTCTTCCGCCTCGGCGAGTTCGTCGGGGAAGACGAGGGTGTTGAACGTCACGTAGCCCCGCACGCCGCGTCGGTGCAAAAATTCCATCAAGGCCGGCAGGTCGGCCTCGGTGAAGTTGTCCGCGCGCATCCGCGCGTTGAAGCGGCTCAGCCCGAAGTAGATCGCATCCGCGCCGTTTTCCACCGCCGCGCGGGCGCAGTCCCAATTGCCCGCCGGGGCAAGTAATTCCGGCACACGCGCGGCGGCAGGCGAGAGATCAACAACCGTATTTTCTACAGCGGGTAAGGGCATGGCGGCGCAGCGCCAATATACGCGCCGCCCGGCAAAACACGAGCGGCAGCGTCCTCAGCGCTGGCCAGGCGACGAACCACCCGCCGCGCCGTTGTTAAGGGAAATGCTGCTGCTCTCGGTCGGTTCTCTGTCGACGGAAGAGGTATTTTCCACGTTGGACCGCTGGGGGATGTTCGATCCGACGCTCATGTGGCGGGCGGCGGTGTAGGTGCCGCCCTGCTTGGCTGGATCATCCTGGCAGCTGGTCAACGCGCAGGCGACGGCCGAGAACGCGAAACAAAGGGCGGTGTTTCTGAGATAGTTCATCGGCCCGGGATGCTAAAAGAATCCCCGAGAGTGTCAAGCCCACACTTCGCGCGGCACCGCCGCGGCGCGGCGTGCCATCCGTGCCGGAGCTGTGCGGTAGAGAAAACGTGACAGCAGCCCCGCCGACGCTGCGGCCAGTCCCAGCGCCAGCCCCCACCAGATCGCACGCGCGCCGCCGTGCCGGACGATGCCCAGTCCGTAGCCCGTGGGCAGCGCCACCAGCCAGTAGGAGACGAACACGATGACCGTCGGCCCGCGCACGTCGGTCAACCCACGCAAAGCCCCCATGCCAGCGACCTGCGCACCGTCGAAAATCTGGAACACGCCCGCGACGGCAAGCAGTTGCGCGGCGAGCGCGGCGGTCGGCGCGTCGTGGACGGCGAGCGCCGCCAGGGGCCTGCCCGCCAGCAGGAAGGTCGTGGCCGTCGTCGCCATGAACGCCACCGCCATGCCCACGCCGCTCAGGCCGATGACGCGCACGCGCGTCCATTCGCCCGCGCCGACCGCCTGGCCCACGCGCACGCCGACGGCCATCGACACGCCCAGGGGCACCATGAACGTCAACGCCGCGAAGGTGATGGCGACTTGGTGCGCCGCCAGCGGGGTCGCCCCCAGCCAGCCCATGAGTACCGCCGCCGCCGAGAACGCCGCCACCTCGAAGAACAGCTGCACGGCCACCGGCAGCCCGACGGCGAGTTGCCGGCGCAGTTGCGGCCAGGCGAGTGCCGCCGTCCAGCGCACGGGCAGCGACGGGCGGAAGCGCGGCGAACGCAGCACGAGCGCGACCGTGCACCCGAGCAGGAGC
>CAXTMD010000125.1:10949-11323 GCA_964245035.1 uncultured Chthoniobacterales bacterium | reverse complement strand
CTACCCGCACGAGTTCAGCGGCGGCCAGCGCCCGCGGATCGGCATCGCGCGGGCGCTGGCGGCGCGGCCGGAGTTTCTCGTATGCGACGAGCCGGTCAGCGCGCTGGATG
The DNA here is from genome assembly GCA_964245035.1 of uncultured Chthoniobacterales bacterium. Lineage (GTDB taxonomy): Bacteria > Verrucomicrobiota > Verrucomicrobiia > Chthoniobacterales > SZAS-18 > CAHJWO01. The sequence goes on along the minus strand of CAXTMD010000125.1, from coordinate 11,213 downwards.
TCAGCGTGCAGGCGCAGATCGTCAACCTCCTCCAAGATCTCCAAGAACAACTCGGGTTGACGTATCTGTTCATCGCGCATGATCTCGCGGTGATCGAACACCTCAGCGACGAGGTCATCGTGCTGTACCACGGCAAGATTGTCGAGAGCGCCAGCGCGGAGGCCATTTATGCCCGGCCGCAGCACGAGTACACCAAACGTCTGCTCGCCGCGGCGGCGGGTAGTTGAGAGGTTTGCCCTCCGGTTGCAGGGCAGGCGCTCCGCC